>CAINHL010000054.1 GCA_903848885.1 uncultured Actinomycetes bacterium | reverse complement strand
TCAGCAGACCGAGCATGACAGAGACTTCCGCAACAAGATGAGGCCCTGCCGCGCTCGGGACAAGGCGTGGCGGAATCATCACAGACGCGTGCTCACGATGGCACACCCCGAAAGCCTCGTTCACGAAGAAATCGAAACCTTGTATGAGTTGGCGACCGAACTCCTCGTCACCGCTTTCTTCTCCTGGATGGAATCTCAGATTTTCCAGCAGAGTGACGCCTTCGATGAGATCATTCAAACGCCGACGAATCGGTTCAACGGAGTATTCCGCCACCACCTTCCCGTCCGGGCGTCCTAAATGCGTGCAAGCGGTGACGAGGGCGCCTTTCTCCTGCAATGCTTGGAAGAGGGGCAAACTAGCCCTGATGCGAAAATCATCGCGGACCTCGAACCTCCCATCTCTTTCTTCGAGAGGGGTGTTGAAATCACAGCGAACCAGAACTTTTTTACCTCGGAGATCCCCGAGTTCCTCAATAGTTGGTAAATACATATTTCTTAGGCGCCCACGATACGAGCCAAATCGACCAAGCGATTTGAGTAACCCCATTCATTGTCGTACCAACCAAAAACCTTCACCATCGAACGATCACTACCCACTGGCATCACCATGGTCATCAGGGAATCGAAGGTGCACGACGCCGGGGTACCGACGATGTCCTCCGAGACGATTGGCTCATCCGTGTACGTCAGAACCGACGACAGCGAACCCTCAGCAGCCATTTTGAAGGCTGCGTTGATTTCCTCAACCGTCGTGGAGCGCACGATGGCGGTGAAATCGGTGATCGAACCAACTGGAATGGGAACGCGTAAAGATGTGCCATCTAACCGGCCCTTCATCGCTTGCAGGACGAGGCCGGTTGCTCGTGCCGCCCCAGTGGAGCTGGGCACAATATTCACTGCAGCTGCACGGGCTCGGCGCGCATCCGAGTGCGCAAGATCCAGCAAGTTTTGATCGTTAGTGTACGCGTGAATCGTTGTCATTAGTCCTGTCTCGACTCCAAAAGCGTCGTCAAGAACTTTCACCATGGGAACGAAACAGTTTGTAGTACACGATGCATTCGATACCACGTGGTGTATTGCAGGGTCGTACGACGAATCATTAACGCCCACTACGAAGGTTGCGTCGACGTCGGTTCCGGGGGCGGAGACGATGACTTTTCTGGCACCGCCGATGAGGTGAGAGGCGGCCGTCTCACGCGTGGTGAACCGACCAGTGGATTCAATGACCACGTCCACCTTGGACTGTGCCCAATCAATCTGACTTGGCTCACGTTCCGCAGTAATTTTGATCAATCTGCCGTCCACCGTGAGACCATCATTCGCCTGACCTATAACTCCTGGGAATCGACCTTGAGTTGAGTCATATTTTAACAAGTGTGCATTAGTCGCCGCGGGGATGAGGTCGTTAATCGCAACTACTTCGATGTCGCTGGAACCATAGGCTGCCCGGAGAAAACTGCGTCCTATGCGCCCGAAACCATTGATGCCTACTCGTATGGTCATGCTTCTCCCTCGTGTGAACTAAATGTACTCAAAAATTCGTGCCAGAAAATGGATAACTTCGCTACCGAATGATGCCGATATGGCTCGTCACTAACATCTGCGCGCAGAACTTCTACCCCCGCGCCGTGCAGTTGCAGGGTGCTGTTGAGACAGTGGAGAACCGCATCAACCCTAATCCCGTGATCGTGGAGGGTAATCAACTGCTCATCAAGGGATAGGTGTTGTGACTCGGGGTCTTTCCCATCGATATTGGGGACCAACACGACGCGAGCCTTGCTCCGCGTCAGTGCGTCACGAATTTGCACGGGGAGCGCGGCTGCGACAATCGAAGTGAACAGGGAGCCCGGACCCAGAATGACAAGGTCCGCTTGCTCGAGTGCCGCAACAGCGCTCGTGGGTGAGCGAGAATCGTTGGGTTCCAGGGTGAGGGACTGCAGTCCGACAGTCTCCGCAATCATTGTCTGACCGCGTACCGTAGTGTTGCCGGTTCGCCCAATCAATTCAACGCCTTCCAGAGTTGCTGGTGAGATTTTGGCCCTGGCTCCCAAGATCGCTGAAAGGAGATCTACGGCCTCTTCGACACTCTTCCCTGATTCGATTGCGGACGCCAGGAAAAGATTGCCCAGGGGATGGCCACTAAGTGGTCCGCTATCGAAACGATGGTCGAAGACGTCGGCCAGTGCATTCTGGCCATTCGCTGCAGCCACTACGCAGCGTCGCAAATCACCGAGGGCCGGCACTCCGAAATCACGACGCAGACGACCGCTGGATCCGCCGTCGTCTCCGACTGTGATAACTGCGTGAACATGGTGATCCAATGGGGCTAATGCGCGCAAGTTGATTGCCGTGCCGTGCCCACCTCCCACCACAACTATTTTCATCGCGGGGTATCGCGGTGAAACACTTCGCCCTGGAGGTGCAGGCGTTGCTGAAGGGCTTCGGCGATTGCGACAGAACGATGTTTGCCACCAGTGCAACCAATGGCAATTGTTAAATATGATTTGCCCTCTCGCGCGAACGCTGGTATCTGCCATTCCAAGAGGGCGACAATGTCATTAATAAACCTCTGGGTTTCTTCTTGTTTCAAAACAAATTCCGCAACCGGAGCATCCACGCCCGTGAGTGGTCGGAGCTTCTCATCCCAATGCGGATTGGGTATAAAGCGACAATCGAATACGAGGTCGACGTCACGTGGAATTCCATTTGAATAACCGAAGGAAATCACCGAGACCTTCATAGCGCCGCGACCGCCTTCTGTTTGGAACAGTTCCGAAATGCGAGTACGAAGTTGATTGGTATTCAACGATCCCGTGTCGATGACCAAATCTGCTCGATCAAGAAGGGGCTGCATGCTGTGACGTTCTTTTGTTATTGAATCAGTTACAGAATTACCAGCCACGGGATGACGACGTCGGTTTCCTTCGAAGCGTCGCACGAGAACTTCGTCGGGTGCGTCAAGAAACATGATTTTCGCCGAGAAGCCAAGTGCCGTTATCTCATCGGTAACCTCGATGACTTCTTCAGGATTTATCCTCCCACTACGCCCGATCACGAAGGCGACTCCGTGAAAATCGGGTGAGTTGCCCGCTGCCAAAACACTCACGCGGGGAATTAGCTCGACCGGAAGATTGTCGATGACGGACCAACCTGAGTCTTCGAGTGCGGCGCTGACCGTTGACCGACCTGCGCCCGACATTCCCGTAACCACGAGTATTTCACTCACGAATCAATCCTTTCGAAGTTGGGTTGCTTGCACACCGTGGAAATGATCGTAGAGGTTCTGCGCCACCCTGCGTGGTAGCCAGGTGAGGGCAGAGAACTCATCCAGAGTGGCACCGCGAATAGAGGCCATCGTTCCGAAATGTTCCACCAAACGTTCCCGCCGAGACTGCCCCAATCCCGAGATAACCGAGAGTTCATCGGCCACCATACTTTTAGTTCGCAACGACCTATGAAAAGTGATGGCGAATCTATGGGCTTCGTCTCGTATTCGTTGCACCAAGTAGAGAGCTTCGCTGCGCGGGGCCAACCGCACGGGCTCCTGCAAGTCGGGGCGAAACAGTAATTCCTCGCGCTTAGCGAGGGCGGTAAGTTCCAGATGGGTAGTCCCCGTATCGGAGGCCGCCAAGAGCCCCGCGCTCAACTGCGGTAGGCCTCCATCAATTATTACCAAGTCTGGTTCAATTCCTCGATCATTCCCCTCGACGACTCGCAGAAAACGCCTATGCAGAACTTCCCGCATGGCGCCCGCATCATCGCTACCTAGTGACAACTTGACCTTGAAGTGCCGGTATTCCCGTTTGGCTGGGATGCCGTCGATGAAGACAACCATTGAACCCACGTAATTAGTCCCTTGGAGGTGACTCATGTCGAAACATTCGATTCGGAAAGGGGGCTTCACAAGGCCGAGGGCTGCGCCCAGTTCCACCAGCGCGCGCGAACGCACGTTGTGGTCTGACTGGCGACGTAGACCATCCCTTTGGAGCACGTTCCTCGCGTCCTCAATAGCGGTGCTCATCAAATCAAAACGCCGCCCACGCTGAGGACGAGTGAGAGTGACCGCCGAGCCTCTTTGCCTCGACAGGAAATCCTGGGCCAACGAATTGACGACCTCCATATTGCACAAAATGTGTGGAGGGATCTCGGCTACTCCCTGGTAGAGGTTGGTAAGGATTCGCTCGGCCAATGACTCATCTTCATTCCCAAATGGAATCTCTGCCAGGAGGACTTGTCGCCCGATTACCCGCCCCCTTCTTACCTGCAGAGCCACCGCGGCGGACCTAAAACCATCGACGGCAATCCCCACACAATCAATGTTGCTGGACTCGTCGAGAACGACCGTCTGTTGCACGGACGCTGTAGTGAGGGCCGTAATGGCATCACGATAATGGGCCGCCGACTCAAATTTTTGGTCACGTGACGCGACGACCATTGATTGTTCAAGATCGGACAGAAGTTTTTTCACGTCTCCCTTGAAAAAATCGGATACTTGGGAAACGATCTCGTCATAGTCGGCTCGCGTGATTTTGTCCACGCAGGGAGCACTACATTTTCCCACGTCTGCCAGGAGACAGGGTCGCCCCAATCTTTTGTGCATCTGGAACTTAGACTCCGTGCACGATCGAATGCCAAAGGCGGACTGCAACTCCCCCACCACGGAGCGCAGTGATGACACGTGGGCGAAAGGTCCGTAGTACCTAACGCCTTTGCTGCGGGGGGATCGGGTGGTGTACAGGGAGGGGTAATCCTGTCGCATATCTATGGCGGCGTAGGGGTAGCTCTTGTCGTCCTTGAGGCGCAGGTTATATCTGGGTTGATGTGCTTTGATTAATTCATTTTCGAGCACCAGGGCATCGACTTCACTGGCCGTGACTATCCACTCGACGCTGCAAGCGTCTTGCATGAGCATCGCTGTTTTATCGCTGCGATTGGCGTCCACCAGAAAATACGAATTTAGTCGCTGACGAAGAACCTTCGCTTTGCCGACATAGATTACTTTTTCGTCTGCGCTGCGAAAGAGGTAGCAACCACTCGACAGCGGTATCCCTTGAGGACGCTCCATGTTTAGGAACGCGGGGTTGTCGCAGACAGCACGCTGCGTAGGGCGACACCAGTAGCGGTTTCCCTTTTGGCTACAGTTTCGGGTGTCCCTTCCGCAACTATTTGCCCACCACGCCGCCCACCTTCAGGGCCCATGTCAATCACCCAATCTGCCGTTTTGACGACGTCGAGATTGTGCTCAATCGTGAGAACGGTATTCCCTTGATCAACTAGGCGATGTAAAACTTCGAGCAACTTCCTCACATCTTCGAAATGTAGACCGGTGGTGGGCTCGTCCAAAACGTAGAGGGTGTGCCCCGTTGGTCGACGGGCCAGTTCCGTAGCGAGCTTGACCCGTTGAGCTTCACCCCCCGACAAAGTGGGAGCGGGCTGACCTAGGCGAACGTAACCGAGACCCACATCGCTGAGTGACTGGACGTGACGCAAGATTGCGGGTTGTCGCTCAAAGAAACTCAGTGCTTCGGCGACCGGCATGCTGAGTACCTCAGAAATGGATTTTCCACGGTAGAGGACTTCCAATGTTTCCCGGTTGTAACGCGAACCATCGCAGGCCTCACAATTGACGTAGACGTCAGGCAAAAAATTCATCTCAATTTTAAGGGTTCCGTCACCAGCGCATGCTTCGCAACGGCCCCCCTTGACGTTGAAGGAAAACCTCCCCTGTGTGTATCCACGAACCTTTGCTTCTTGGGTTTCGGCGAATAGTTTGCGAATCTTGTCGAACACTCCCGTATAGGTAGCCGGATTCGAACGAGGAGTACGGCCGATTGGCTGCTGGTCGACAGCGACAATCTTGTCAATTTTCTCTATTCCATCAATCCGCGTATGGGCTAGAGGGGTAACTTTGGCCCCGTTGATGTCGCGCAACAAGCGGGCCAGCAACACGTGATTTATCAGAGTCGACTTCCCGGAACCAGAGACTCCGGTGACCGCGACGAACAGACCCAGAGGAATCTTGGCAGTAACTTTGGCCAGATTGTTAGCAGTTGCACCGACGATGGTCAATGCATCCTTTGAGGGTGTCCTTCTCCTCGCGGGAATCTCAATTCTTTTTTTGCCCGAGAGATAACTACCGGTAATCGAATCAGTTTTCTTCAATAGTTGCGCGACAGTTCCGGCATGAATCACTTGACCCCCGAGCTCCCCCGCTCCCGGGCCAATATCGACGACGAAGTTGGCCGCTCTGATTGTTTCTTCGTCATGTTCCACCACGATGACCGAATTCCCTAAATCACGGAGTTTTTCCAATGTAGCGATTAGTCGTTGATTGTCGCGCTGATGCAGCCCAATACTCGGCTCATCAAGTACGTACAAAACACCCATAAGGTGCGAGCCAATCTGACTAGCGAGACGAATTCTCTGCGCTTCACCACCCGACAAGGTTGCAGCAGGACGCGACAGAGTTAAGTAGTCGAGACCGACGTCGAGAAGAAACGACAATCGTTCTTCGACCTCTTTGACCACCTGCGTAGCGATAAGCGCATCCCTTTTCGAAAGTACAAGTTCTTCAAAAAACTTGGCCGACTCGTCGATGGTGAGTGAACACAGCTCGGAAATGCTGATCTTGTTGACTTTGACGGCGAGGACCTCTGGTCGGAGCCGTTGGCCAGCACATTTCGGACACTCGACCTGGCGCATGTACTGCTCAATTTGCTCACGTGACCAGTCTCCTTCTGCCTCGGAATGCTTGCGCTCTAACCAGGAGATGATTCCCCCGAAGGATGACTCGTATGTTCTAACTTTCCCGTAGCGGTTTCGGTACTTAATCGGAACGGATTCATCACCGATTCCAAAAAGAATTAGCTTTCGATCCTTGGGACGCAGCTTTTTCCACGGTGTGTCAATGGAAAATTCCCCGAGCTCGCACACGCCCTTGATCATTCGTTCGAAATATTTAAAACGAAGTCCGCCCCAGGGAGAAAGTGCTCCCTCGGCCAATGAGAGGGAGGTGTCGGGAACTACGAGTTCGGCGTCGACTTCAAACCTGGTGCCGAGACCCGAACAGGCAACGCACGCACCGTAGGGGGAATTGAACGAAAAATCTCGTGGTGCTAGTTCCGAAAAACTGAGTTCGCACCTAGGACACGCCAGCTGGTTGGAGTATTTATCGACCGAATCATCATCGAGCCAGAGAATCCACACACGACCCTTCGAGAAACGCAGAGCGGCTTCGACCGACTCCGTCAGCCGCTGACGTGCGGAGGTACGAGCTGACAAGCGATCAATGACCACCTCAATGTGATGGATCTCATAACGTTTGAGTTTTATCGAATCACGATCCGCAAGTTCATAAACGTGTCCGTCGACCCGCGCACGAGCGAAGCCCTGTTGCGAAAGTTCACCCAGCAACGTTGAGTATTCACCCTTACGACCGTCAACGGCAGGCGCTAGAACCATGAAACGACGCTCACCGGAACTCTTAAGAATCTGATCAACAATCGTTTGCGTAGATTGCAAAGTAATTTGTTGACCGCACTGCGGACAATGAGGTATGCCGATGCGAGCGTAGAGCAGGCGTAGATAATCATAGATTTCGGTGATTGTGCCCACGGTAGATCGAGGATTACGGGAGGCAGTTTTTTGATCAATGGAGATTGCCGGGGAAAGACCTTCGATGAAATCTACGTCCGGCTTATCCATTTGGCCCAGAAATTGACGAGCGTAGGCAGACAGACTTTCGACATAACGCCGTTGTCCTTCCGCATAGATGGTGTCGAAGGCAAGGGACGACTTCCCGGATCCCGAGAGTCCCGTAAAGACCACCAGTTGGTCTCGCGGGATCTCGAGCGAAATATTCTTAAGGTTGTGCGCTCGCGCGCCTTGAATAACAATTCGATTTGCCACTGTGACAACCTATCCGCGTTCTGGATCCGTACTGTCGGGCTCCGTATCATGCATTTGGGAGCGCAAACTATGCAATACGTCTCGCAGCTGAGCCGCAACCTCGAAACGTAGCTCCATGGCTGCTTGCAACATCTCTTTTTCAACGCGGTCCATCTCTTGTTCGATATCACTAACCGTCGACAGTGTCCGCGGTTGAATCTCAGGAGCCGCGACGCCGTTTCCTCTGAGTCGACCTAAAATATCCGCCACTGACTTGTTGATCGTGACTGGTTCTATTCCATGTGCCAAGTTGTATTCAATTTGCACTTCGCGACGACGTTGGGTGGTTGAGATCGCGTCCCGCATGGAATCGGTGATGCGATCGCCAAACAGTAAGGCCTCCCCGTTCGCATTCCTCGCCGCGCGTCCTATTGTTTGAATCAAGGCCGATCGCGACCGAAGAAATCCTTCCTTATCGGCATCCAGGATGGCGACGAGGGAGACTTCGGGCAGATCAAGACCTTCTCTCAGAAGGTTGATCCCCACCAGAACATCGAATTCCCCGAGGCGTAGCGAACGAAGAATCTCGATGCGCTCAATAGTGTCGATATCGCTGTGCAGGTAGCGAACACGAATTCCGTTCTTCGCTAAATACTGAGTGAGATCCTCAGCCATGCGCTTGGTTAACGTTGTGACCAATATTCGCTCACCGCGTGCCACAACCTCGTTGATGCGCGTGCGTAGAACGTCCATCTGATTCATGGTCGGGAGGATGGTAACGACGGGGTCCAGCAAACCCGTAGGTCGAATCACCTGCGTTACCACCTGGTCGGAAACCTCACGTTCGTAGACGCCTGGCGTTGCCGATACGAAGATTGTCTGTGGGATCAGCTCAATGAACTCATCGAAGTTGAGCGGGCGATTGTCGAGCGCGCTCGGAAGACGAAATCCGTGTTCTACCAAGGTTGTCTTTCGACTGCGATCACCTGCGAACTGTCCTCGCACCTGTGGAATGGCGACGTGAGACTCGTCGACAACAACGACAAAATCATCGGGGAAATAATCGAGGAGAGTGTACGGACGATCGCCTGGAGAACGTCCGTCAAGGTGGGCGGAGTAGTTCTCGATACCAGAACAAAAACCGGTCTGCTGCAGCATCTCGAGATCATTCTCGGTGCGGCTTCGCAGTCGTTGAGATTCCAGAATTCGTCCGTCAGATTCCAAGACATGCAGCCGTGCCCCCAGCTCTTCCTCAATAGACGCAATGGCCTTGGTGAGGGTCTCTTCGCTGGTGGCGTAATGCGTGGCAGCAAAAATCACCAATTCATCTACTTTTCTTCCGACTTCCCTCGTCACGGGATTGAACATTTGGATGGCTTCTAATTCGTCATCGAAAAATGTCAAACGGATAGCTTCGCTTGAGTAAGCCGGTTGCAACTCCATAGTGTCCCCGATAACCCGAAAAGTGCCACGCTCAACCACTAAATCATTTCGGTGGTACTGCATGTCAATGAGTTTGCGCAATAGCCCCCGCGACTCGTAGGTTTCGCCACATCGCAACGCCAGCATCGCATCTCGGTATTCGTTTGGATTACCGAGGCCATAGATGCACGAGACCGACGCAACAACTACGGTATCGCGTCGCGTCAGCAAAGAAGATGTCGCGGCGTGGCGCAGCCTGTCAATTTCCTCGTTAATGGAGCTGTCCTTCTCAATGTAGGTATCCGTTCGAGGTACGTAGGCCTCAGGTTGGTAGTAGTCGTAGTACGACACAAAAAACTCAACTCGATTATGAGGCATCATTTCTTTGAGCTCTGATGCCAACTGGGCTGCCAAAGACTTGTTCGGCTCGAGGATGAGAGTCGGCCTTTGGAGTTTCTCAATCATCCACGCAATGGTCGCCGTTTTTCCCGAACCCGTGATGCCCTCCAGCGTCTGATACCGCAGACCATCTCTTACACCTCGTACAAGCTGCGAGATCGCTGTTGGCTGGTCACCCTGCGGGGAAAATGGGCTTTCAACGACAAACTGCTGCTCAAACACGAAGCGTACTCATGAGTCCATCAACATTTCGGTACAAGTCTTCAAGCGAGCCATCGTTTGCGATCACCTCATCGCATTCAGAGGCAACAATTTTGGGATCGCGCTGGGATCTGATCCGAGCTTGAGCATCATGGGGGTCGAAGCCTCGATAATCAACCAAGCGCCCTACCGCTACTTCGGGGGAACTAAGAACGGACCACACGCGTTGAAGCCCGAAAAGATGACGATGCTCGACTCGAAAGAGTGGAAGGGCGACCACCACTAATTCGCTGGTGGCTGACTGTACCTGTCGAATGATTTCAACCCCAATGGCTGCGTGTGTGATCGCATTCAAACGCCGCAGTGCCGGAGTTGATTCAAAAACGACTTGCGCGACGAATGCACGGTCGTAGTGACCTTCCGGCGTCAGTATGGCGTTTCCGAAAGCGTCTACGAGAGCGTCCAGTGTTAACGAGCCCGGCATCACCAAATCACGAGCGACCACGTCAGCATCAACAATGCACGCTCCGTATCGGGAGCCTAGATAATCAGTCACGGATGTTTTTCCTGAGCCGATTCCGCCCACGACGCCAATGATCTTCATGACACCAAAGTAGCCATTCATGAGCCACTCGCTACCTCTTGAGTAGATTTGGCAGGTGGACGAGCGAGAGAAAACCTTTTTGTCGCCGAATGAGCGAGAAAGACTGGAGAAACGCTTCGACGTTGCACTTTTTTTGCTGGCTCTCATACCTCTACTCTTCAGTCAATCAGGCCGCATCTCCGACGACACCAAGGCCTACCTTTATCTAAACCCTCAACATTTGTTGGCTACGGCGTCCTCCATGTGGAATGCGGACCAGGGTTTTGGTATGGTCACGCATCAAAATATTGGGTTCCTCTTCCCTATGGGTCCCTTTTTCTGGTTGTGCCATTCGGTAGGTATTGCCACTTGGATTTCCCAGCGCCTATGGATGGGGCTGATAATCGCGGCGGCCGGTATCGGTGTTCGACGCTTCCTTCGATTCCTGGGTTTCGGCGATGCGCCGGCTGTCGTCGGCGCGATTTTCTACATGCTCAGTCCCTATCTTTTGGTCAACGTTGCACGAACTTCCGCCATACTTTTGCCCTGGGCGGGTCTGGGTTGGATCATGAGGGCATCCCTGCGCTCCTTAGATGATAAAGGTTGGCGCGAACCAGCGAAGGTAGCTCTCGTGGTAGCTATCGTCGGGGGAACCAATGCGACCAGCATTCTGCTCGTAGCCGTGGCGCCGTTTCTTTGGATCTCCTCTCTGGTTTTGCAGCGTCGCGTCACCATGAAGCGAGCCGCGTCCGCCTATGGGCGCATCGGCATCCTTTCGCTCATGGTCTCGCTGTGGTGGATTGTGGGGCTCTGGGTGGAGGGGCGGTATGGCCTGAATGTTCCGCAATTTACTGAAACAATGGCCACCGTCTCGCAATCGTCCAGTGTTTCCGAGGTATTTAGAGGACTGGGTTACTGGTATTTCTACGGTGGTGATCACGGTGGATTGTGGACCGATAGCGCTACGGTCTACACAACGGGCTGGCTGATCCCCTCTCTTAGTTTTATAGTGCCAGCCGTTGCTCTCATTGCGGGTCTAGTCCTGCGTGGTCGCTATCGCCGTATTGCGACCACTCTCATCGTTGTGTCCGTGGTAATCGCTGTTGGCTGCTTTCCCTATAAACAGCCCACATTGTTTGGCACGGCAGTCAAATGGTTCGGCAATAACACCAGCGTCGGCTTGGCACTTCGATCCACTAATCGCATCGTACCAGTGATGTTGCTCGGCATGGCAGTTCTAATTGCAAGCTTGCTCTCCGCCGCCGAACGGCGTGGCGGTACGAGGACTTTAAATATTGTCGCTGGAGCGATCGTCGCATTATCGTGCGCTACATTGTGGCCCCTTTGGAGCGGGTCCATAATCCCATCCGACCAAACATCACCTTCTGCCTTGCCGGCCTACGTCACTAATGCCGCCAACTATCTCAACAGTCATGGTTCCGGTTTTGTCCTCGGTCTTCCGGGACAGGACTTTGGGAACACTACGTACGGTGCCTATAACGATTCCCCATGGCCGGGCATCCTCTCACGCCCCTATGTAGCCAGCCAGGCGTCACCGCAGGGCGAACCCGCCAGCATCAATCTTGTAAGGGCCTTGGATCAAACTCTGCAACTAGGCATCGCGCAACCTTCATCGATAGCTCCGATTTCTCGTCTGCTGAACGCAGATTCAATCCTGGTTCAGAGCGACACGCAGTTTTGGCGCTACCTCAATCCCTCGCCAGCGTACTTGGGTCAGTTGTTCGCACCTGCCCCCCCCGGCACAAACTGGAGTAGGTCGTTCGGACCTCGGACAAATGTGCACTCCGGTGGCCACGAAAACATTGACGAGCAGACTCTGGGCCTACAACCTGGCTTTACGTGGCCTCGTCAGTTGGAAATTTTCACAGTCTCGCATCCTCGGGGACTTCTGCGTTTGGAGAATACCGACACGCCGATGATCGTCTCTGGTGACGGTTCGGGCCTTGTTGAAATGGCCGACGCTGGACTATTAAACAACACTCGGCCCATCTTCTACGAAGCGAAATCGAGCAAGCAACAACTGAAAAAATTCGCTGCAACTGCTAACCCCCTGCTCGTGCTGACGGATAGCAATAAAAACCGACTCGATACTTTTTCGACGTTGTCGCGAAGCCTGGGTTACGTGATGTCGGCGAGTCAGACATCATCAGGTAACCCTGCACAGACATCTTTGAATCTGTTTCCAGGGCAATCGATGTCGTCGCGAACCGTCAGCGTTATGAGCACCTGGAAACAACTGGACTGTTCGTCCTACGGCGACGCCAACAACAACACCGCGGAAACGGGACCGTGGGCCGCATTTGACAGTAACGCCCTTACCTCTTGGCAAACCGCGTCTAATGCTCGAGCAATTGGCCAGTGGATATCGGCCAGCAGTTGGAAACCAGTTGCTTTCAAAGTCATCCGCATCGCAAAGTCGAGTTCCTTTCTCAATACGCGTTCAATCACCTCAGTTGGAATACAAGTTGATGGCGGAAAAACCTATCTCCGACACTTGAGTGCTAGTGGTATTACTCGCGTCACCATCCCTCGAACCATTGGTCGAACGCTACGGATCACCATCAAGTCAGTTTCGTGGAATGACTCACTGTCGAGTCAACACAGTGAAGTGGGATTATCAGGCATCAGCGTTGATGGTGTGATGCCAGGGACGAATTCCCTTCGCTTGCCGACTCGTCTCCTTACTGCCCTCGGAGCACAATCCTCGAAACTGCCGATTGATATCTTGCTGAGCAGAGACAGGGTTGCACAGTTTGCGCCACGAACCGATCCCGAAACATCTCTCCAGCGACTAATTGTCTTAACGGATCGACGTAGTTTTCAGACGCGTGGAATGATCGGGTTGAATTCACAAGCTTCTGATGCGACGCTGGCGAAGATTTTGCACCGTAATCTCAGCGGCGATATTTCCTCCACGGAGTCATCGTCTCGCCTTACAGGGACTTTGAGTGGCTCCAGCTGGAACGCTTTCGACAGGTCCGAGAGTTCAGCGTGGACACCCGAGTTCCATGATGGAGTCGGTTCATGGGTTTCGGCGCAATTGAGAAGCCCCAGGTCGATTTCACATGTTGTCATCACGATACGTGATGACAAGATGCATTCTATTCCTACTGAAATCGTTATGTCAGGTGTCGTCGGCAGTCGGATGCTGCGTCTTGATGCATCTCATCTGCTGTCGCGAGGGGACGGTCTCGTGCGGTTTGCCTTCGATCTTGCGCCACTTCGGACGTCAGCTGTCCGATTTACGGTGTCCAAAGAGAAGGAGTTGTACGTGTCGGACATACTTAACCCGAAGGTCCCTCAGTTGGCTCCCATTTCAATCAACACAATCTCGATGAACAAGATTGCTCCCGCGAGCGGGCCGCTGTCGGTCAACACTTGCACGGATCAGTTACTGAGCGTGAATCAGCGTTCCGTCGCCATACGGATCTCCGCATCCGTGCACGACCTCTTAGAAATGAATTCGGTTCCCTTCACCACGTGCACCAGCGACTCGCTCTCGCTGGTGAAAGGC
>CAINHL010000053.1 GCA_903848885.1 uncultured Actinomycetes bacterium | reverse complement strand
GGTCTTGAGAACTGACGGATCAATTGCCGCCGTCACCGCACCCGTGGGCGAGATGCTCATGGCGCTGACATCGGCTCCGGCGAGTAGCAGACCGAGGTCCGAGGGATTAATCGGAGCTGCTTCGACGCGCAGGAGAACCTCGTTGCCAACCGGCGGGGTGACGTCGACGTCGACGAGAGAGAGCTCCAGTTGTCCGTCGTCGCTCACGCGCGAACGGAGTTGCTGGCCGGTGGTGGGAAGGGTGCTCATGTGTCGTCCTTGATGGGGGGTTGTTCGTAGCCCGCCGCCAGCCTACGCAAACTCGCAGGATTCGCGTCGCTCGGCGAGAACTCTTCCCTGCAGGCCCGCGCCGCTACATTTGACCCGTGAGCGACTCCCCCGACATGAGAGATATCACCATCGACGAATTTGGTCAGCCCCTCAGTGGACCAACGGCAACGACGGCAGACCGCAAGGCCGCCATGGCCGCTGAGCGAGCCATCGTGGCGCCCTATTGGGGTGGGTTCCAGAGCCGTATCGTTGTGACCTTCATCCTCGTTCTCGCTCTGTGGGTGGCCATCATCGCCCTGGGCGCCACCGGACATCTCGCACTGTGGCTCGGCGCTCTCATCAACACCGTGGTGGCCACGATGTTCTACATGCCGCTCCACGAAGCCGTCCACGGGAACATCTCGGGGCGCCAGGCCAAATACCGAAAAATCGAAAACCTGGTCGGCGCTCTCGCGTCCATTCCACTGGGAATTTCCTTCGCCACCCACCGCCCGTCACATTTGCGCCATCACGCCTTTACCAATGATCCCGATCGCGATCCCGACCACTTCACCTTTGGACGTCTCATCGACCTGCCGATGAAATGGTTCTTCGTCGCGTTGGTGACCACCTTCTTGCCGATCTTTGCCTTCATTCCCGCCGCGCGCAAAATACTTCCTCAGCAAATTGCCCGCTCGCTGGCCGGTGACAGTAACCGCGCAAGCGGATTGTTGCAGTTGCGCTTTTGGCTTCTCACCACCCTGGCCCTGGTTCTGGCAATTCCCTTTGGGCTCTTCGTGCCCGCTCTCCTGCTCTGGTACATCCCCTCGCGCATCCAGGCTCTGTGGTTACTCTTCGTCTTTGCCTGGTACCCGCACCACCCCGCGTCCGACACGGGGCGTTACGTCGACACCCGGATCGCAGTCTTTCCCGGTTCAGGCTTTTTGATTCGTGGCCATGACCACCACGCCCTCCATCACCTCTACCCCCAAGTCCCTCACTACCGGCTCCGGGCTCTGTGGCAAGAAATGGCGGAGGATCTCATTCCCAAGGGTGTACGTGCGCAGGGGCGGGCTCTCGGAGCCACCGGACCCGTTATTTGGTAAATGGCGGTGCGCCGAAACGAGCTCTGACTTATTTTCGTCGGCGCTGAACCAAGGAAATCACCGTGGCGGCTACAAAAAGAGCCACGCCCAGAGGAAAGGTGATTGCTTCGAGCCAGAGAGTCGCTCCGCCACCGCTACTTTCGTCGAACATGTTCGAACCATTGATTCCGCTGGACAGAACAGCACTCACCACTGGCAAGGCAATGACGAAGAAGGCAATCCATCTCAATATTCGTGAGACGTGGAGAAACCGGGAATCTTTGGTCATGAGGTCACTGTACCGGAAGTCCTTCACGAATTTAAGATTTTTCTCCGCCCACCAATTTCTTCACGAAGGATTCTCGGCACCCTTCGCAGCAAAAGTAATAGGTCACCCCGTCGTGTTGGTGACGTACCGACGCGGTGGCCACCGCCACCTGCATGCCGCAGATGGGGTCCTTGGCGAAGGCCTCGGAACCTGGCTGACGCGAACGACGTCGATAGGCCAGGTAGACGATAGCCAGCATCAATAGTGCGAGTAGGTCCAGCACCGTGGTCCAGGTGACCTGCTGAAAGTTACCGGCCGCTTCGAGCACACGGAGTGAAGGGGTGAGGTGCACGAGCGACAAGACGGCTTGCACCACTAATCCACTCGCACTCATGACGAACCACAAGCTTGCGACCAATCGAATCGTCACTGCGCGGCCGTAATACTTTTTGTACATCAAAATCAGCGGAATGGTGAGGAGGTCGGCATAAATAAAAGCCAGGGTTCCACCCACCGAAAGCCCTCCCCGCCACAGCGCCGCCGCCAAGGGGATATTTCCGACCGAGCAGACGAAGCTCGCGGCCGCGATCAGCGGGGCCAGAACGACGTTTTCGAGGTCGCTCCACATCCCGTGGTGCAGCCAGAAGAAGTGGTGCCACAGGGATGCTGGCACAAACTGAGCGCAGGCTCCCGCCACCAGAAATCCGAAGAGCAGTTCGTAGCGAACCATGGTCACGTCACCCACCACGAATCCCGCCGCGTCGCCGAAGGTGGCACGACTCGCTGAGGGTATCTGAGGTGACGGAGAGTTCACGAGGAGGGGCTTTCGTCGTGGTGGCCGCACCGTACGAGGCAGAAGAAGGGTGAGTCCCACAATCATGACGATTCCGCCGAGTACTTCACCGAGGGCAAAGGTCCCACCGAGCAAAGCCCAGATCACCACACCGAGGTCCACCACCAAATTGGTACTCGCCACCATAAATACCATGGCGGTCGTGAAGTCGCTGCCCTGATCGAACAGGCTCTTGGCAATGGAACTCGCCGCGTAGGAGCAGCTCGAACTCACTGCTCCCCAGAGGGATGACCTCGCCACGGTACGAGCCCGGTGATCGCCGAAACGTCGCGCCACGTTGAGCCGAGCGCCGTAGGCCTGAATAATTCCCGACGCCGTAAACCCGAATACTAAGGCCCAGAAGGTTTGATACAGCATGGAGAAACTACAGACCAGCGCTAACCAGATCCCATGCACGTCACATACCTTTCCAAGGCGACGTCATCACGAGGCCAGCCACATCAGCGACTATAGATTGCGTCACTCTTCGCTACTAGAACGGAGTCGCACTATGGCCTGATTGGCCAAAAGCCGTCCGCGAGGGGACAAGGTCACGCGACCCGCGGTCACCGTGATGAGGTGTCGGATTTCCTCGAGGGAATCAAAGGCCTCCACTGGCACTCCTCGATTAGTCCGAATAGCTAAAGATTCGCCCTCGAACAACTTCGTCGGTTCGTCCAAGATCTCTTCTCCTCCGAGAGGTGACTCTCCCGCTCCCACGAGGGCGACGTAACGGTCGGGGGTGCGCACGTTCCAAAAGCGCCGACCATCAATGTGGGAGTGCGCGGCGGAGCCGAAACCTTGGTAGTTGCCCTGGTCCCAATAGACGTGGTTGTGTCGACACTCGTGCCCAGGTTGCGCCCAGTTTGATATTTCTTCCCAGACGAATCCCGCGTCTTCTAATACTTCGCCCACGAGGTCATATTTATCGGCAGTGTCGTCTTCGTCCGGGTGGCGCGTCTCATCCTGGCCCAAAGGGGTGGCGGGTTCGGGCGTCAGCGCGTAGCACGAGATGTGGGGTGGAGGGTTTTCGAGAGTGAGCAAATCAATCAGCGTGGCGCGCACTTGATCTACCGATTCCGCGCGAGAACCGATAATCAGATCCATATTCCAGGTGGAAAAACCGGCTGCGGTCACTCGCTCGGAAACTTCACGGTGCGCCATCGTGCCGTGGCGACGACCCAAGTCGGCCAAGACGGCAGGTTGGGTCGACTGCACGCCAAAGCTCATGCGGTTCACTCCGCCGAGCCAATACGCTCGGAGACGTTCCACGCTGGCGTCTTCGGGATTGCACTCCACGGTCACTTCGGCGTCATCCGTACGGGGAATGGCCTCCAAGATGCGTAGTAGTTCCGAGGCTTCCAGACGTGAGGGAGTACCACCACCAAAAAACACTGAGGTGGCCCGGGGCATACCGTCACCCACGGCGTCGTTAATTTCGCGCACCACGCAATCCACATACTGCGTCATGAGGTGGTCACGATCGGAATAGGTGGCGAAAGCGCAATAGTCACAACGATGCGCGCAGAAGGGAACGTGGACGTAGACCCCGAAGTCGCTCATCGCACCTCTTTTGCTTCGGCGAGGCGCGCCAAGGCTTCGACACGCTCGGCCGCGGCGTCGATCATGGGTGCTGGGTAGCTCGCGGGCCGGAGCAGTCCCTCGCCACCGCCCGGTTGAAGACACTGCGGCGCTGGCGTAGCGACGAGTTCGGGAATGAAGCGGTGCACGTAGGTACCGTGGGGGTCGAAACGTTCCGCCTGCAAGGTGGGGTTAAACACGCGGTAGTACGGCGACGCATCCGTTCCGGTGCCCGCGGTCCATTGCCAGCCGTGCTGGTTAGAGGCAATATCACCGTCGACGAGATTCCACATAAACCAGCGTGCGCCCCATCGCCAATCGAGGTGGAGGTGCTTGATGAGAAACGACGCCGTCACCATGCGCACGCGATTATGCATCCAGCCTTCTTCGAGGAGTTGACGCATCCCGGCATCCACTAAGGGATATCCCGTCTCGCCCCTCGCCCATTGGCGAAACTTCTCTTCGGCACTCGCTCCGACATCCACTCGCAGAGCGTCCATTGACGATTGTAAATTCACGTGGACGGAGTCGGGATGATGGAACATCACGTCTGCATAAAACTCTCGCCAGCAGATTTCGGACGCGAACACGCGCGAACCGTCGCTGTAGTCACCAGTGGCGGCCAGAACCTGGCGTGGATGAATGGTCCCGAAACGAAGGTGCGGGCCCAAGCGCGAGGTTTCGTCTCGCCCCGGCAGGTTGCGGATCTCGTCGTAGGCATCCACACGAGGGGCAAAATTGTCCAGCACCTCTCGCGCGATTGATTCACCCCCACGGTGCACTCCGGATGCGCTGTCGGGAAGGCCCCCAAAGAAAACGGGTCGCTGCGTGGCCGCTACTTCACAAATTCGTGAAGGAAGGAGCGATTCACCCCGCCACCATTCGATACCGGAGGGCACGGGCAGCGGTGTGGGAACCGAGAACTGGTCCCACACTCGACGGAAGGCGGTGAAGACTTTAAAAGGTGTCCCCGTCTTATTGAGAATGCTCCCCGGCGTCACGAGATAGTTCGAATCAATCAGTTGAAGAGTGATGCCCTCCGCGGCCAAAGCCGCGGCCACTGCGGCGTCACGACGACGTCCATAGGGGGCGTGGTCCGCCGTAGCGAAGACGCTGGTGGCCCCAGATTCCCGACAGATATCTTGCAAAACCTCACTATCGGGTCCTTCACGAAGGACCAAGGCCTCGTCGGTGGCGCTCCGTAAATCCGTCAAACACTCGTGAAGAAAATGAGCGCGAGCCGGACCCGTGCCGGACAAGATGTCACGGTTGACGATGAATAGCCCCACTACCCGACCGGCAGATGCGGCGGCGCTCAGCGCGGGATGATCCGCCAGACGCAAGTCGCGTCGAAACCACATGACATTGGTGGCCGACGGAGAACTCACAATGACGACACCCTACCGGCGCTCTAGGACGCCGGGGTCGAGCGGGCTACTTTCAGACGACGGTTGAAGTGGCGCTCAATGGCTTCTTGCGCCACCGCCGTCACTTCGCCCGCGCCGGCCGGGTTCGCCTCACGTAACACGCCGGCGAGATCGCCGCCCATCATGCGTTGCATCACCACCAGGGCCTCAGGGGAAATCTGGCGTCCGCTGCGACAATCACGGCAGGTGGTCCCTCCCTGCGCGGCGTCAAAGGCCACCAGAGGGCCCTCGCTGGAGCAGTTCACGCAGCAATCGAGCAGGGGCTCGGAACCATCGAGAGCCAAGAGCTTCAAAAAGAAGGCCGCCGGCACTAAGAGGGGAACGATCTCGGGGTCGTCCAAGGTTTCGAGGGCGCGCACCAACATGGTGAAAATTCCTTCGTCGGCTAAGTCCTCCGCCGGAATAGCGTCCACCACCTCGACGAGGGCCATGCCGGCGGTGATGCGCTCGAAGGAGCTTTTCAAGGTCGCGAAGCGATTGCAGTGCTCGACTTGCTTGACGATTTTCAGATCCCCACGACTATCCGCGAGAAAAATGTTGACGTGACTCAACGGTTCGAGACCGCCGCCAATCTTCGAGGTGGTCTTGCGCACCCCTTTGGCGATGGTGCGAATTTTGCCGAGCTCGCGCCCCCACAGCACGACCACGCGATCGGATTCACCTGATCGATAGGTGCGTAACACGACGGCTTCGTCGCGGAGAGTATTCACGCGGAGTGGTCCTGCGAGTCCTTGTCGGTGGGGTCCTCGAACTTCACTTTTCGTTCGGGGAGGCCGATATATTGACTCAGCCAATTACCGCCACCGACCAGGATCGCCAGAACGAGTGGAATGACCAGAAAGGGCAGCAAACTACTCGCTCCGTGAATTTCCAGCGCCCACAGGAGGAGGTAGAAAGCGACGCCGAGTACCAGAGTGATGCGAGTGACGATCATGAATCCACTCCCCCGAAGCGACGTTGGCGACCTTGATATTCCTCGATAGCGGCGTAGAGGTGTTCGCGTCGATAGTCAGGCCACAAAATGTCGTTGAAGACCAATTCGGAATACGCAATTTCCCACAGGAGGAAGTTCGAGATGCGCGTTTCGCCGGAGGGACGAATCACCAAATCTAAGTCGGGAAGTTCGGGGTGATACAAACGTTGCGCAATGGTCTTTTCGGTGATCTTGTCGGCCGGAATGCCGTCCTCGACGAGGCGCTTGACCGCGTCCACAATTTCGGCACGCCCCCCGTAGTTAAAGGCCATGTTCAAGGTCATGACCTTGTTATTTTTGGTCAACTCCTGAGCCGCCTCCATGTTGGCCAACACCCGACGCGGGACGCGACGATCCCGGCGACCCGAAAAGACGATTCGCACGCCCACTTCATTGAGTTCGTCACGTCGCCGCATCAACAGCGACTCATTAAAACCCATCAAGTAACGAACCTCGTCCAAAGGGCGACGCCAGTTTTCCGTTGAAAAGGCGTAGACGGTGAGACATTTCACTCCGACCGCGAGAGCGCCGTAGGCCGCATCGACGAGTGCTTCTTCGCCCGCGGCGTGTCCTTCGGTGCGCACCAGTCCACGTTGCGTCGCCCAGCGGCCATTGCCGTCCATCACCAGACCGATGTGCGCCGGCACGCGCTTGCGGTCGATGGAAGCCGGAATCGGTACGGGACGAGGATCAGGCACCCCTAAAAACTAGTGGTGCGGAGCAACAGTTCCGTTCCATGAGCCCCCACCTAGTCTGGACGGCGTGAGCACCTTCGATCCCGACGAGGAATTTCCCTTCGTCGAACCCGTCGACGAGTCCTTTATCGCCCTTACCCGTAGTGCCGTCGAGATAGACAGCGTGGCCGCCCAAGAGCTATTGGGCAACATCACTCGTGACCTGCCCGGTGGTGGGGAAGACCGCCAAGGTCAGCACGAAATGGTGGGGCGGGTGGCTGAAGCCATGAGCACCCGACGACACCTCGTCGTCGAAGCCGGGACCGGTGTGGGTAAATCGCTCGCGTATTTAGTACCCAGTGCCTTGGCCGGGACCCGGGTGGTCATCGCTACCGCCACCAAGAACCTCCAAGATCAGCTCGCGGGTAAAGACGCTCCCCTCGTTGCCGCGCACCAACCCGGTGTGAGCGTGGCGGTCCTGAAGGGGCGCGCCAACTACCTCTGCAAGCACAAGGCTTTTTCGGTCAGTGGTGGAGCCCAGATCAGTTTCGACGATGACGTGGACGTCCCCGCGACCGTCACGGCCCAACTACGAAAGATTCTTGACTGGTCCACGACCTCGCTCACCGGCGACCGTGACGAATTGGGATTCGAGCCCGACGCTCGCGCTTGGCGTCAGCTCAGCGTGAGCCCCCAAGAGTGCCTGTCACGTTCCAAGTGCCCCCAGGGCAACGTCTGTTTTGCTGAACGGGCCAAGGAGATTGCCGCCGCGAGCGACATCGTCATCGTGAACGCCCACCTCTACGGTGCCCACCTCGCTTCGGGTCAGATGATCTTGCCGGCACACGACATCGTCATCTTCGACGAAGCCCACGAAATTCTCGACACCTTCGCCACCGTCCTCGGCACGTCACTGAACGCCACTCGCTTTCGTGGTGTGGCCACGATGTCGCGCTCGTTGCTGGGTGAGGAAGAGAGCGAGATTATCGACGAGGTCCACGACGCCGCGAACGATTTGGCTTCCGCTTTGACCGCGCAGTTCGAAGCCGAAGAGACCACCGGTCTGGGTCTCGAGGTCACCGCCGCCTTGGCCGCTGCTGCACAGAAGGTGACTGCCCTCATGGAGAAGGTGCGAACGCATCTCACCAGCAACGCCGAGGACGAGAATCGTCGCCTGCAAACCCAAGGGCCCCTCACGCACTTGGCCAACGACCTCATTCGCCTCAACAAAGTTGGCAAGGACGAACTCATTTGGTTGACGCGCAACGACAAGGAGATCACCATCGAATTGTCCTTGGTGGACGTAGGTCCACGGCTGCGCGACGAACTCTGGGGCAACACCACCGGCATCCTCACCAGCGCCACCATTCCGGCCAACCTCGTGACCGACCTAGGGCTGACCGATATCTCCGATTCCATTGAAGTGGCGAGCCCCTTCGACTACGCCAACCACGCGCTCCTCTACGTTCCCGATAATTTTCCCGAGCGCACGGACCCGAACGCGGAAGCGGCCATCATCGAAGAACTTGTGCGACTAATTACCGCATCGGGTGGACGTTGCTTGTCTCTCTTTACCAATCGTTCGGTGATGAAACGCGTGGCCGAGGCCGTCGAGCCGAGAATTTCGACCCCCGTATTAGTGCAAGACACCTTGTCACGTGCGCGACTCATCGAGCGATTTCGCGACGAGGAAACCTCCAGCCTCTTTGCCGTCACCAGCTATTGGCAAGGCATCGACGTGCCGGGAGACTCCCTGCGTCTCGTGACGATTGACCGTCTGCCCTTTCAGCCACCCAATGACCCCTTGGGCATTGCCCGCCGTGATCGAGCCGGCAGTTCTGCCTTTTCGAAAGTTGACATCCCGCGCGCCGGAATGCTCTTGGCGCAAGGGGTAGGACGGCTGATTCGCTCCACGACCGACAAGGGCGTGGTGGCGGTTCTTGATACCCGCTTAGCCACCGCGAACTACCGGCACCCGCTCATTCGGCGCTTGCCACCCATGGCGCGTACGCGGGACTTCGACGAGGTCGAGGCTTTTTTACAGTCCCTCTAGTTAGAAGTAATTTTCCCCGAGTTCGTCACTCCACTGCGCGACACGAAGTTCCGAACGGGGACCGGTCCAACGAAAGACCGGCTTCATGTCCACAATCGGCGTGCCGTCAATGAGATCCAGCCCCCGCACCAGCACGGAGCGTTCGCGCACGTCCAGAATTTCTACCGTCGACAACAAGAGCGAATTTGGACGGTCCTTGTTGCGTTGGGCGAAGATGCCCACGCGCGGCCACTGGGCACGCCCTCGTGGACGTCGGGCCCAGGTCACGGTGTCTGGAACGGTGGCGGCATGCGCCACGGCTATCACCTCGAGGTGACTGAAATCCGTGAGGCCCCGCAGAGCTTCGCTGGGAACGGCATCTTCGAGAACTATCTCGCAACTTTCTTGGTCCCAATGGTCGTCGATTGCAATACCGCGAGTGGATCGCACCACCGCCAGCGTGCTCACTTCGAATTGCACTAGTAACCCAAGCGGTCCAAGATGTCGTCACGCTTTTGCCACGACGGCTCCACGCGCACGCGGAGTTCCAAGAAGGCACCCTCGGGCAACTGGCGACGGGTCGCAATGCCGACGTCTTTCAACAAGGCACCACCTTTACCGATCACCATTCCTTTTTGAGAATCACGTTCGACCAAAATCTCGACGGTGATGTGTGGCCACTCGTACTCCGCCACGCGGCAGTGGATGGAGTGGGGAATTTCTTCGAAGGTCTTTCGCACGAGCTGCTCGCGCACCAATTCCGCAATCCAGGCTTGCTCGGAAACGTCCGAGACGATGTCGTCGTCGAAAAGAAAGGGAGATTCGGGCATGGAATTCTTCACCGCCGCCACTAAGGCCGGCACGCCGTCACCGGTACGCGCCGAGGTCGGGAAGTATTCCACCCGGTCGAGAAATGACGGGTGTCCGAGCTCGTTTGCCAGTTCCACCACCGTGTCGACGGCACTGATGAGTTGGGTGGCGATGGCTTCACGGGCCGTGCGGTCCACTTTGTTCACCACCACGAAGGGGCGAGGTCCGTCCGCGTGGCGACAGGTTTCGATGAGCATCTTGAGGACCATACGGTCCCCAATACCGATGGCCGCACCGCAGTCCACCATGGCGATCACGACGTCCACGTCTTCTACGGCACCGCGGGCAGCGTCGTTTAGTCGCCCACCCAAGGAGGATTTGGGCTTGTGCAGTCCCGGGGTATCGACGAAGATGACCTGCGTATCGCCCGTCGTCAAGATTCCTCGCACCGCGCTCCGCGTGGTGTTGGGGGTGTTCGAGGTGATCGACACCTTCTCCCCCATGATGGCGTTCACCAAGGTGGACTTGCCCACGTTGGGTCGTCCGATAATGGTGGCGAATCCAGCTCTGGTCATTCGGCGTCCTTTCGACGTGGAGTAATTTCCACTTCCTCGATGCGACGGCCGTCCACGCGCAGGACGCGGAACACGTAGTGATCACCAGTCAGAACATCACCCTCGTGGGGTACGCCGCCAGCAATATCGAGAACCAGACCACCAATAGTGTCCCAGCCACCCTTGGGGAGATCTACGCCGTAGTCGTCATCGACATCATCGACGTTCAAGCGCCCCGAGACCACGAAAGGCTCATCGGGATGACGATCGGCTCGGTCACGCGCCACCGTTTCGGTCTCGTCGCGAGTGGTGGACAACTCGTCGTCTATTTCGCCCACGAGCTCTTCCAGCACGTCTTCGAGGGTAATGATGCCCGAGGTTCCGCCATATTCGTCGACCACCACGACGAGGTGGGTGTGCGAACGCTGAAATTCCTTTAGTAGGTCGCCGACCGGCTTCGTCTCGGGAACAAAATTCACGTCACGAATGACGCCGCGTACGGCATCCTCGCGACGGCCTTCGTCCACGTCCATCGCGAGCTGGCGCAAGGTCACCACACCGACGACGTCGTCGGGCCCACCCTCAACGACGGGCACGCGCGAACGACCTTCGCGCAACATGATGGCGTAGGCCTCGTAGATAGTCGCCGTGGCTTCCACCGTCACCATATCGGTGCGGGGCGTCATAATTTCTCGCGCCACCGTGTCGCCAAATTCAATGACCGAATGAATGAAATCGCGTTCTTGTTCGTCAATGGCTTTGTCGGTAACCGCCACGGAGGCCATGGCAATGATTTCTGATTCCGTGACACGCTGGGAGGTGTCCGATACCCCCAGAGGTTTAAGAGCGGCCCCGGCGATTCCCAATAACAACTTGGAGATCCAACGAATGGGCCACAGGGCCAGAACGAATTTGACCATCGGTGCAGAAAAAACCGCGGACTTATCGGCGTAGTGCACCGCGTAGTTCTTAGGGATGGCTTCGAACACCACAAAAATAACCACCACTTCGAAGACCGTGGCGACGGCTATGCCGGCCCCGCCAAAGAGTCGCTCGGCCAAGATGCCGATCAAAGTTGCCGACACCAATTGGCAAATCAAGATGAGGAGCAGAAGCGGGTTGAGAAACTTCTCGGGGGCGCTGGTCAACTCCACTAAGGCCGGACCGCCGCGATGGCCTTCGTCCGCCAAGGACTTCGCTCGGGTGCGCGTCATACGCACCAAGGAAGTCTCGGCCAGAGCGAAGAAGCCAGAAAGAATCAACAAAAGAGCGACCGTGATGGCGAAAGCAGTGTCGGTGGTCTGCCAGGCAGCGGCGATCACGTTCACGTCGTGCTCGGCCGATAGTGACGGCGCAGTAATTCTTGTTCGCGAGCTTCCATGCGCTCGGCTTCGTCGTCCACCATGTGATCCCAGCCTAAGAGATGAAGGACTCCGTGCACCACGAGCAGGGCAATCTCGTCGTCGAGCGAGCATTCGTGCTCTTTCGCGTTGCGCACGGCCACCGTGGGGCAAATAACAATGTCGCCCACCAGTTGAGGGATTTCCGGTTCGGGCGATTCGCCCGGTCCCACCCCACCCGCATCCGGAGTGCGTCCGGAGGGCAGGGGCTCGTCATCGATCGGGAAGCTCAAGACGTCGGTAGGTCCCGACTTGCCCATGAATTGTTGGTTGAGCTGGGCAATGGTTTCTTCGTCGGAAAAAATGAGTGACACTTCGGCCAAACCACGCACCCCTTCGTCCTCGAGGGCGTGCCGACACAATTCACTCCAGCGACCGAGATCGATGGCCACGGCGGATTGTTCGTCGGCGGAGAAAATATCGATGGTCATGCGGAATCACGATCGTAGGCAGCCACCACGTCGGCCACGATTTTTGCCCGCACGACATCGCGGTTCCCCAGGTGCACGAAACTCACGCCTTCCACCCCGTCAAGAATCTTCTCTACCCCGGCCAGTCCGCTACGTCCGGTTTGCAAGTCGATCTGCGTGACGTCACCCGTCACCACGCACTTGGAATTAAATCCGATGCGGGTGAGCAACATCTTCATTTGCTCCGGAGTGGTGTTCTGGGCTTCGTCCAAAATGATGAAAGCATCGTTCAAAGTACGACCTCGCATGAAGGCCAAGGGCGCTACTTCGATTGTTCCCTTTTCCATCAGGCGTTGCGTGCCCTCGGCGCCCACCATGTCGTAGAGCGCGTCGTAGAGCGGACGAAGGTAGGGATCCACCTTGGCCATCAGGTCGCCCGGCAAGAAACCTAAATGCTCACCCGCTTCGACAGCGGGGCGGGTCAAAATAATTCTCTGCACCTGGCGGCGATGGAGGGCTTGCACCGCGGCAGCCACTGCCAGGTAACTCTTGCCGGTACCCGCCGGGCCAATACCGAAAGTGATGACCGACGATTCGATGGCGTCGGCATAGCGCTTCTGTCCGGCGGTGCTCGGGCGAATAGATTTTCCGGTGTTGCCACGCACCACTTCGTGTCGAAAAACTTCACTGGGCTTGAGATCCGCCCCCACCATGTCGACGGTGCGCTCAATTTTTGTCACGTCCAAGGTCTGGCCGCTTTCGAGCACCAAGACCAGTTCGTCGAAGAGGCGCAGCACGGCCGCGGCGTTCGGACCACTCACCGATATGCGATTGCCCTGTACTTGAATGCGACTCGACGGGAAGGCCTTTTCGATAGCGCGCAAATTCGCGTCGCGTGGTCCGAGCAAGGCACCCATGACGTGAGTGTTAGGAATAAAAGTAGTCGCGACCGTGTCACTGTCGGGAGTGGATTCGGGGCTCATCCGGGGGGCCATTGCAGACCACGGCCACCCACGACGTGGAGATGGAGGTGAGGAACTGTCATCTGAGCGTCGACGCCCACGTTCATCACCAAGCGGTAGCCCGATTCGCGTACTCCCGTAATGTCGGCAACTTCTTGCGCCAGCAGCACCAGCTGGTCCACGATGCCACCGTGCGTGGATTCCACGTGATCGGCGGAAGTGATGTGCCTTTTGGGAATCACTAACACGTGTACTGGAGCCGCGGGGGAAATGTCGTTAAAGGCGTACGCGGTGTCACTCTCAGCGACGCGCGTCGACGGTATGGTCCCCGCCACTATTTGACAAAACAGGCACTCACTCATCTTCGACCCCATCTTTACCCATTCGCGCTCGCCGCACCGTGACGGGACCAGCCCGCACGATTGCTCACCAACAAGGTGGCCGCGACGAGCCCGGCTGTTTCGGCCCGCAGAACCGTCGGGCCAAAGCCCACGCGAGTGCGCGTCGCCCCCCATTCCTTCGGGCCCCAGCCACCTTCCGGACCCACGGCGATTGCCGTGATACCGCCAAGTCCCTCGGAACTGCCGAAATCCGAAATGGCCACGTGTGCTGGCACTTCGGCCGGGGTCACTGGATTCTCAATGGTCACGGCATAGGTGCGACGGCACTGGCCCAAAGCCTCGTCACTGATTCGACGCCAACGCGCCACCGCTTTGTCACGGGCGTCGCCCTTAAATTTCACGACGACCCGCTCACTGAGTAGTGGCACAATGTGCGTGACTCCCAACTCGGTGGCTTTGGCAATGACCAATTCGCTGCGATCGCCCTTGAGTGGGGCAATGTACAAAGTGACAGGTACTTCGACGGGGTCGACGAAGACCTCCGTAGTACGCGCAATGCTCTGAGGGCCCACGCTCGCAAAGGTCCACGAACCCCGCGCGTCGGTAAGGACTATTTCTTCTCCCTCGGTGGCCCGTAAGACCTTAAAAAGGTGATGGGCTGCGTCACGCGACAGCACGGGCGTGGCCACATCGGCCACGGTGAGTTGTGTCAACGCCGCAATCCGGCGCTCCATCAACTGATAACTCACTTGGCCTTGCCACGCAGTCGCGACAACAAACTCCCTGAATCGTGTACGTTCTCCCCGCGATGAGCCGCGAGCTCGCGGAGTAGTCGTTCACTGTCGCCATCAATTTCCGAAGGAACGTCAATGGCTAGGTGGACGTAGAGATCTCCTCGACCGCGACCGCGTGAACGAAGGTGGGGCACACCGGCGTCGCGAATACGAATAACCGTTCCGTGCACACTGCCCGGGACCACTTCGACCTTGATGGGGTCTTCCAAAGTGGGCACCTCAATGCTGGTACCCAAAACTGCTTGCGCAAAAGAGATTGTTTGTTCAGTATGTAGATCGTCTTCGTGGCGTTCAAAGCGCTCATCAGCAGCCACACGAATGCGCACGTACAGCGTTCCGGAGGGGCCGCCGCGCGGACCGGCTGCGCCTTGCCCATTCACACGCATGACTGAGCCGTCTTCCACGCCCGAAGGAATGTCCACGCTCAGGGTTTGATTTTGCTGGGTCAGACCCGAGCCACGACACGAGCCACAGGGCTTGTCGATAACCTGGCCCATTCCTGAGCAACGGGTGCAGGCTTGAGTGGTGATCATTTGTCCCAAAATCGAATTTCGCACACGACGCACTTCGCCCGCACCGTCACAGTCACCGCAGCGTGACGGACCGCTGCCTTCGGCGCATCCCGAACCCTGGCAGTCGGGGCAGGCCTTGGGCAAGGTCAGCTCAATGTTGCGGGTTACACCAAACGCCGCCTCGAACAAGGTGAGGGAAATGGCCACCTCAGAGTCTTGGCCGCCTTGAGGTCCACGCCGGCGAGTGCCGCCGCCGCCCATGCCACCGAAGAACATGTCGAAAATGTCTTGAACGCTGCCCCCACCAAAACCGCCACCTTCGCCCACGTCCGAACCGAATTGGTCATAGTGCGCACGTCGATCGGGATCGGAAAGAATTTCGTAGGCCTGGGATACTTCCTTGAAGCGCGCCTCCGCCGCGGCGTCACCCGGGTTCCTATCGGGATGCAATTGCTGCGCCAGTTTGCGATAGCTACGTTTGAGTTCATCGGCAGAGGCCGAACGATCGACGTCCAGCAGCGCGTACAGATCGCTAGCCACGGGCCACCCCTTCCTCAGCCATGCGATGGGCGAGATGTGCGGACACCACTTCGGCGGCGCTCATGGCCGCTCCGTAGTTCATGCGTGTCGGACCCAAAAGACCAATCGCGCCGGCGGGAATGCCATCTACCGTCACCGGGGCCACCACCACGGCGCAAGAGGCCAGCGGCTCAAAGCCGGTTTCCGCACCAATGGCCACGGACACGCCGCGCTTGATCATGTCTTCGAGCAGGGACGCCACCACTACTTCTTGTTCCAGAATTCCCAAGACTTGTGCGACGGTATCTTTGAGCGCAAACGAGCTTGCGACCTTGGCGGCTCCCCCCACGACCACGTGCCCACCCACGTTGGTGGCGGCATTTTCGTGCAAAGTCGCAATCGCCACACGCGTGAGCTTGCTCACCGTGTCGTTCCTACTCGGAACCTCCACGTCACTGTCGAGGGAGGTGCCCACCAAGAGTCCTTTGACGTGTTGTGAGGCCTCGTAGACATCCGTCGCGGTGAAGTCGAAGGTGGTATCGAAACTCCGACGTTCGACATTGGTGTCGGACATCACCGCCACCACCATCGCGCGACGTGGTGCGAGATCGATTATCAAGGCAGTGAGCACACGGGCCGACGCGTGACTCGGGCCCACCACCACGCTGGTGTAGTCCGTGAGTGAACTCAACAAACTGCTGGTGCGCTCAAGGACACCTTCAATTTCCCCGCGAATGGAACTAAAGAAATTCGCCACCTCTTGTCGCTGGGCCGGTCCGAGTTCACCACGCTTGAGGTGATCAACGAAATAGCGGTAGCCCTGGTCGGTGGGAATACGTCCGGCCGAAGTGTGGGGCTGGGTTAAATATCCTTCGCGTTCGAGGGTCACCATTTCACTGCGAACAGTGGCCGGCGAGGCGTGGACGGAGTTCAGTCCGGCAACGGCACCGGACCCGACGGGCTGGGCAGTTCCGACGTGTTCGGTCACGACGGCGTCAAGAATGGCCGCCTGACGTGGGGCCAGTTCTTGGGCGGGCTGTGGGGTGGGGCGAGCCGAACGTCGTGCCATGTGCCTCCTATCTAGCAGTCGATTCTACCGAGTGCCAACCCGGGAGCAGTCCGGCGAGGGCGAAGGGTGAAAAGCAAATATTCTCCCCCGTCCGCCACCACGTCGCGACCGAAGTCACGCACCGGACTAGTCCTCGAGGCGCAAGGCCGCGACGAAGGCTTCTTGCGGAACCTCGACGCGACCAATATTCTTCATCTTTTTCTTACCCTCTTTTTGCTTCTCGAGGAGCTTGCGCTTTCGGGTGATGTCACCGCCGTAGCACTTGGCCAGAACGTCCTTGCGGCGTGCCTTCACGGTTTCACGAGATATCACTCGCCCGCCGATGGCCGCTTGGATCGGTACGTCAAACATTTGGCGGGGAATGAGCTCCTTAAGGCGCTCGGCCATCTTGCGGCCATAGATCTCGGCGTTCGAGCGGTGCACGATGGTGGAGAAGGCGTCCACGGGTTCGTGATTGATGAGCACGTCCACACGCACGAGTTGGCTGGTTTGATAACCACTTTGTTCGTAGTCCAAGGAGGCGTAACCCTTGGTGCGGCTCTTGAGTGCGTCAAAAAAGTCGATCACCACTTCGCCCAGCGGAATGACGTAGCGAAGTTCCACTCGTTCGGTGGAGAGATAGTCCATCTTCTTCATTTCGGCCCGACGGCTTTGGCAGAGATCCATCACCGCCCCGAGGTATTCGGACGGGGTGAGGATGGAAATATCCAACATGGGCTCTTCGATGTGATCCAAGCGACTCGGATCGGGCAAATCAGTGGGGTTATCGATATTCACCAGGGTGCCGTCGCTCAAAAAGGCGCGGTAGACCACCGACGGAGCAGTGGCAATCAGCGAGAGGTTGAACTCTCGCTCTAAGCGCTCGCGCACAATCTCCATATGTAAGAGGCCCAAGAAACCACAGCGAAAACCGAATCCGAGGGCGGTGGAACTTTCGGGTTCAAAAGTGATGGATGCGTCATTCAATTTCATTTTGTCCAAGGCGTCACGCAAGTTCGGCAACTCGTCACCGTCAATGGGGAAGATGCCACAGAAGATCATCGGCTTGGGGTCGCGGTAGCCGTCGAGGGCGGTGAGCGCTGGATGGGCAGCGTCGGTCACGGTTTCTCCGGAACGCGCCGAGGAGACTTCCTTGATACCCGCAATGAGGTAGCCCACTTCACCGGGGCCGAGAATGGTTCCCGGCACCGGCACGGGTGAGCGGAAACCAATTTCTTCTACTTCATGATTCCGCCCAGCTTGCATCAAGCGGATTTTGGTCCGCGACGTCAGCGTGCCGTCCATGACGCGAATCGACGAAATCACGCCGCGGTACTGATCGTAGTTGGAGTCAAATATCAGGGCGCGTAATGGTGCGTCGGGGTCTCCCTGCGGGGCGGGAATGCGCTCGATGATGGCCTGGAGTAGTTCGGGAACACCTTCGCCAGTTTTGGCCGAGATGGAAAGGACCTCACTCGCCGGAAGCCCCAAGACGCGCTCGAGTTCTTCCTTGCACCGCTCCGGGTCCGCGGCGGGTAAGTCAATTTTGTTGAGCACGGCCACGATTTCTAAGTTGTTCTCAATGGCCTGATAACAATTCGCCAAGGTCTGGGCTTGAATACCCTGCGAAGCGTCCACCAAGAGAACCGCCCCTTCACAGGCAGCGAGTGAGCGCGAGACTTCGTAACCGAAGTCCACGTGACCGGGAGTGTCAATGAGCTGAAGGACGTGACCGGCAAAGTTCACGCGAACGTTCTGGGCCTTAATCGTGATGCCACGTTCGCGCTCGATGTCCATGGAGTCCAGGTATTGCTCACGCATCAACCGAGGGTCGACGGCGCCGGTAATTTCCAAGATGCGGTCCGATAAGGTCGACTTTCCGTGATCGACGTGCGCGATGATGGAAAAATTACGGATTTTCGTCGGGTCGAGAGGTTTTGGAGAGGCGGCCACGGTTCTTTCAGGCTACCCGTCGGCATGCCCGAGAACCCCGAATGGAGGCCCGCCGGTCGACCTGCTAGCATTTCCAAGCCTGCCGGAGAGTTCGGCACACAACGATCGAGGTTTTTCGTGGCCAACATTAAGAGCCAAATCAAGCGCAACAAGCAGAACGAAAAGGCGCGCCTTCGCAACAAGGCCGTCAAGAGCGAACTGCGTACGCGTATCAAGAACGCCGTGAAGGCCACCGGCACCGAGACCGAGGCTGACGCCTTGCGTAACGCCGTGAAGCGCATCGACCAGGCTGCTCAAAAAGGTGTCATTCACAAGAACCAGGCCGCCAATCGCAAGAGCGGTCTGATGAAGCGCATCAACGCCCTCAAAGCGTCAAACTAACGTCGCGCCGACTCGCTCATCTTGGTGAGCCGAGCCACCAGAATTTCCACCACCGTTAAATCCGTTTGATCGATATCGTCCTCGTTTTTTCCGCCATAACTCACGCCACCCTTGAGGTCGTAGTCCGCCGCCGCCACCAGATCGATCGCACGCGTTAATCCGTCACGCCCGAGCGCACGGGCCATCGCGAGGGCTTTGCCTGCCGGGAAGGGGCTGCCGCCCACAATGAGTGCGGCTTCTTCCTTCGTCGAGGCGGTGGACTCCGAGAGTTTGATCATCTTGAGATAGTGGCGCTGCAAAAGACCTACCAATTGGACACCCACTTTTTCTCGGCTGTCTAACATGCGGCGTGCGGCGGTAATGGCTGGCGTCACCCGGCCCGCGTCGATGGCGTCGGTGAGATCCCAGTCCGTCACCGCTCCGGCTTCGCCCAAGTAGGGCTCAATGTGCTCGAACTTCAGCGGCGAGCTGCCGTAGAGCGACACCAGTGTTCTCGCCAGTGATTCTGCCCGGGCAACGTCTTCGCCTAGTCGGTCCGCGACCGCTTTTAACACCACCGCGTTTGCGTTGACGCCTATTTCTTCGAACTTGGCGACAACGAAATCCAAACGGTTCTTCCCGAAAGAGGACACGGTGGTGTTGAAGAATTTGGAGGCGGCTTTGGCGAGGGGGTTATCCGTGCGGATACCCGATCCCGCCACCACTAAGGCCACCCCGGGGGTGGGTGACTGATGCCAACGTAAGAGCGCTTCAGTATCGGCCTTGTTGAGCGAGCCCGCATCACGGAGAACAACCACTCGCCGCGGGACCAAAAAAGGTGGGGTGTTAATAGCGTCAATCACACGCGAGATCACCGAGGACTCTTGGTCATCGTCGACGTCCGAGCCTTTCAATGCGAATTCCTCCAAGGCTAAGGATGCGTCGGTATCGCCCAACAGGATGTCAATGGCCGTATGCACGGCGTCGCTGACGATGGTCGGGTCTGAACCGGTGATTACCACGGTGATGTCATCTGGGTGAACGCTGTCAGTCATAGCTCGCCTCTAAGAGTGTCGCGAGGGTGTCACGCACCCGCACCGTACCAGCCACATCGTGGACGCGCAGGATGCGACCCCCACCCATGATGCCCACGGCCGACGATGCTAGTGAGACCTCGCGCCGTTCAGTGACCGGGAGATCAAACATGACGCCCAAAAAGGTCTTGTTGGAAGCCGACAATAAGAGTGGCGAGCCCAACTCGGCCAGAACCACCGAATCACGCAGCAAGGTCAGGCTGTGAGCGGCTGTCTTACCGAGATCGAAACCGGCATCCAAGATGATGCGGTCGCGAGCGACACCCGCTGCTTCGGCACGCCCTCGACGTTCAATCAAAAAGTCGCGCACGGCCAGGGTGACGTCGTCGTAGTGCGGGCTGGGATCCGCTACGCGCGGTCGCAGTCGGATATGCGTAGCTACCACCGTGGCCTCAGCGGCGGCGGCCACGGCGAGATACTCGGGATCGGCAAAGCCAGAGATGTCATTACCCACCACTGCGCCTTCGGCAAAGCAGGCTTTCGCCACCGTGGCTCTCCAGGTATCGACGCTGATAGGGATGTCGAAGCGTCGGTGGAGTTCAGCCACCACCGGTACGACGCGGTCCAGCTCTTCCGCTGCGGTGACTTCCTCACCCGGACCAGCCTTGACTCCCCCAACATCGAGCAGGTCGGCTCCTTCGTTGACGAGTTGTTCCGCGCGTGCAAAAAAAGCGTCGAGATCGTAGGTCGCGGCCGGGGCAAAAAAAGAATCCTTGGTACGGTTCAATATTCCCATCACCAAAGCGCGCGCGGTGACGTCGAAAACCTGATTGCCCAATCGAAGCGACAGCGGGCCCGACGGAACGAAACGACGCACTAGTACAGGCGCGTCGCGAGTCGTCGACGGTAGGTCACGTAGCGCGGATCGCTGCTACCCAGCGCGTCCAAAATTTCTAAAAAAGTGGCTTTGGATTCTGGGATCTCGAGTGCCTGGTCGAGTAGTTGGTCTAACAGAAGATCCACCTTGTCGTCCACCACGATTCCCCGCAGGCCTAATCGGGCTCGTGACAAAGGAGCAATTGCCTCGAGCTTGGTGGCAACAGGAGCCAGCAGCTCGATGGCTTCGTCGAAACGACCTTCATCGACCAAGAGAGTTCCCAGGGCCGCAAGGATTTCAATTTTGCCGGAGTCCACCGCCAGGGCTTCGCGCAGTGACGCTTCGTCCCCGGCGTCCACGGGCGTTTCGGAAGCAGCGGGTAGGAGTTTCTCCAGCCAGGCCCGTACTTCATTTTCCGGAAGCGCTCCCGTGAACTGATCAACGATTTTCCCACCCGACAGGGCGAAGACGGCGGGAATTGACTGCACGCGAAAGGCGGCGGCGATTTCACGACACTGCTCGTTTTCGATATCAACTTTGACCAAAACGGCGCGGCTAGCCGTCTCGTTGATGACTTTTTCCAAGATGGGTCCAAGGGTCTTGCACGGTCCGCACCATTCCGCCCACAGGTCGACCACCACGACAACGTCCTGGCTCTTTTGGACTACCTCGGTCGCGAAAGTGGCGTCGGTTACGTCGGTCACATTGCCCAGCCTAATGGGGTCGGCCACGTATTGGTGGGGGTAGCGCGCACCTACTAACCTCGCCACAATGAGTAGCCCCGTCATCGGAATTAACGAAGCCCCGGTCACCTCGTGGATGGTGGCCAACGTCGGTGCGGTCGCTCCCTTGAACTTTGATTTGATTGCCGGGGGACGCTCCAATCTGACTTACGGCGTCACCGACGCCACGGGCAAGAAGTTCGCGCTGCGACGACCGCCGACGAGTCACGTTCTGCCTACCGCTCACGACATGGTGCGTGAGCACACCATCATCTCGGCGCTCCACCCCGCCGGCGTTCCCGTGGCTACCCCCTTAGGTCTATGCACCGACGAAACAGTGAACGATCGACCCTTCTACGTCATGGAATTCGTCGACGGTCACATTCTGCGCGATCGTCACCAAAGCGAAACTGCCTTCGACGTGGCCACGAGAGGACGTATCGGCGAGAACCTGGCCGCCACTCTGGCTCGTCTGCACGACGTCGATGTCGACGCCGTCGGTCTCGGCGGCCTCGCCCGCCACGAGGGCTACATTGAGCGCCAGCTCAAGCGTTGGCGCGGGCAATACGAACAAATGAAAGTCGAAGGCGTCGATCATGGTGGTTTGGTCGAAGCCGTGGGTGACCAACTGGCACGTTCGGTTCCCGTTCAGCAAAAAGTGGCCGTGGTACACGGTGACTACCGCCTCGACAACACCGTTCTCGACGATGCGGGCCAGGTGCGCGCCATCTTGGACTGGGAGATCTGTACCTTGGGCGACCCCATGGCCGACCTCGGTTTGCTCATGGTCTACTGGGGTGAAGCCGGTGACTCCGCGGCCGCCCTGCTCGGTGCTTCTCCCACTTCAGCCCCGGGCTTTTACACGCGTGCCGAAGTTCTCGCGGCCTACTCTCGCCATAGCTCACTCGACGTGTCGCAGGTCAATTTCTATCAAGCCTTTGGTTATTGGAAGCTGGCCTGCATCTTGCAGGGTGTCTTCGCGCGCTACTCCGCGGGAGCTACCGCGGGTGATCAAGGCAGCGTGAGCGAGTACCCACGGCACATCGCCCTCTTGGCCGAAACCGCTCAGAGCGTGTTGGAGTCGAACTAATGGATGAAGATTCCTACGACCGCATTTTGTTCCTAGCCGAACCCGAGCTCAACGAGCCCGTAATGGTGGTCGCCTTGGAAGGCTGGATTGATGCTGGGCTCGGTGCCAGTACCGCGATGTCGACCTTGCTCGACAGCACCAACTCAGAAATCCTGGCTACTTTCGACACCGAATATTTCATCGACCAACGTGCGCGTCGCCCGGTGGTGCGCATCATAGACGGCATCACGACCGAGATTACCTGGCCAGAAATTCAGTTGCGCTACGCCAAAGATGGCGACGGTGCGGACTTATTGCTACTGGTAGGTCCCGAGCCGGACTTTCACTGGAGTGACTTTATTGACGTGGTCACCGAATGCGCGGCCTTGCTGAACGTACGCATGGTGGTAGGACTCGGCGCCTTTCCGGCGCCCACGCCTCACACGCGCAAGGTTCGCGTCATCGGCACCGCACCCATCACCAGCGCCCACCTTTTGTCGGTGACCGGCACAGTCGACGGAGAACTGGAAGTTCCCGCAGGTATGACTGCCGTGTTGGAAATGGGCTTTAGTGAGGCCGCCATTGACATGGTGACCCTCTGGGCCCGCGTACCGCACTACGTGGCCTCCATGCCCTATCCGCAAGCCGCCGCCGCCCTGCTCGAAGCCTTGGCCAGCGTGGCGGGACTCACCATTGACGCCGCGCCCTTGCGTCGCAGTGCCGACGAAGCCCGTCGACGCGTCGACGAGTTGGTGACCAATAATCCCGAACACGCCACCATGGTGCGTTCACTCGAGCAAGCCGCCGACGAGACCGAAGGAACTCCTCTCGGTGACGTGGTACCAACCGGTGATGAACTCGCCGCCGAGCTCGAACGCTTCTTGCGCGGCGAACAGGCCTAGTGGCCGATCACGTCGTCATCTTCTTGCACCAGACCTAGCCCCAAGGCGTAACCCTCTAAGTACAAGGTGGCTTCTGCCTGACGTGGATGGCGATCAGCAATGTCGTAAAAGGCCTTGGAGTGATCCGCTTCGTGCAAGTGCGCCAACTCGTGGACTAAGACTGCGTCAATAACCCATTCGGGGCAGGCACGCAGCCGGGCCGAAACGCGTATTTCTCGGGTGCTGGGACTACACGAGGCCCAACGTTGTTGTTGATTACTGACCCAGCGGACACTGGCGGGATAAATGGACTCGGTATAGACATCCGCGAGGGCCCGAGCTCGTTCTTCCAAGGTGGCGTCAGTACCAGTGACTTGTGGTCGCTGCGACAAAAGACGCACTACGAGATCGTCCACGAATACGTCACGCTCACGGCCCCGGAGTCGAGCCGGGATCTGAACCACGATGCGCGTGCCGGACCAGTGGGCGTTGCCCGTCTTCGTTCGTCGTGCGGACGCGCGTACCTCCACCTCCGGTCGATCGAAGCGGGGCGCAATGACGCTCACCCCCTCCCCCGAACTACTTTTACGACGAGTCGGGCTCACGAAACGATGTTGACCATTCGTGGCGCTCGCGCCACGATGCGCGAAGGGGTAGCACCCTCGAGGAAGGCCTGAATCGTCGGATCAGCCATCGCTAAAGTCGAAGCTTCCTCGTCGGAAATCTGGGGTGGTACCTCGAGACGCGAACGCACCTTGCCGTTCACCTGAATCACCATGGTCACCAAGTCGTCAACCAAGAGCTCGGGATCGGCCACCGGCCATGTTTGCCGGTGCACGTCAGCGGAGCGACGCTCGTCGAAGAGTTCGGCGCTTAGGTGCGGCGCCATGGGTGCCAGGAGCAAGAGCATGGTGTCGATGGCTTCGTCGAAAACGGGACGATACGCCCCTTCGCCTTCACGAGCCCACTTTGAGACCGTGTTGAGCAATTCCATCAAGGCCGCCACCGAGGTGTTGTAGGACCACTTGTCCAAACCATCGGTGACCCGCACGATGGTCTTGTGCACGGCACGGCGCACGGCGAGGTCACTGTCATTTTCGATTTCACGCCACTTCACGTCAAAGCCTTGAGCAAGTCGGTAAAAACGGTCCAAGAAGCGCGCACAGCCTTCAATTACTTCTTCGGTTTGGCTGGTCCAATCAACATCGTCAGTAGGCGGTCCGACGAAGAGATGAAACAGGCGCAGCCCGTCGGCCCCCACGGTCTCGTAATACTTCTCGGGAGCGACCAAGTTGCCCTTGGACTTACTCATCTTGGAGCCATCCATCCGGATCATCCCTTGGGTGAAGAGCCGCTTAAAGGGTTCACGAGGAAGTCCGGGGGCCAGTCCCACGTCGACAAGGGCTTTCATGTAAAAACGGGCGTAGAGCAAATGGAGAATTGCGTGTTCGATGCCGCCGATGTATTGATCTACCGGCATCCAACGGGCAGCCGCTTCGGGATTGAAGGGGACGCCGTCGGTGAATGGGTCCGCAAAACGCAGGAAGTACCACGAGGAATCGGTAAAGGTGTCCATGGTGTCCGCTTCACGCCGCGCCGCACCAGCGCAGCGAGGGCAGGTGGTCTGACGGAAGCCGTCGTGCGTTGCCAAGGGAGACTGTCCCGACTTATTCATGACCACGTCGTCGGGAGCGACCACTGGCAACTGCTCCAAGGGAACCGGTACCAGACCACAGGAATCACAGTGCACGATCGGAATGGGACAACCCCAGAAGCGCTGGCGCGAGACCAACCAGTCCCGCAGACGGAAGTTCACCTTGGCGTGACCATTGGCGTGAGTGGACAGAAACTCCGTGGCCGCCTTCTTGGCCGCCGGAGTGTCGAGACCGTCCAAGAAACCCGAGTTGATGTGCGGACCGTCGCCGTTGTAAGCGCCGCCGTCGAAATCTTCGGGCGGCGCCACGGTGCGCACCACCGGTAAGCCGTAGACCTGCGCAAAGGCAAAGTCACGCTCGTCTTCGGCCGGTACAGCCATGATGGCGCCGGTGCCGTAGGTACCCAGCACGTAATCGGCCACGTAGACGGGCACGGGAGAGTTGGTGAAGGGATTGGTCACGTAGGAGCCCGTGAAGGCGCCGCGCTTTTCCAAACCCACCCCCGCATCCGAGGAAGCCGTGCGCTCGAGGTCACTGGCGTTGCGCGTGCGCTCGATGAGATCGCTGACCGTCGCTCTTTGCTCGGGGGTCGTCAGTGCATCTAAGAGTGGGTGCTCGGGGGCGACTACGGCGTAGGTCACGCCGAATCCCGTGTCGGGTCGGGTGGTAAAAACTCGCAGGGCGACGTCGTCCATCCCCACGACGGGTAATTCAAATTCCACACCCTCACTTCGGCCAATCCAGTTGCGCTGCATAGTCTTGACTCGCTCGGGCCACTCCAAGTCGTCGACGTCATTCAGCAATTCGTCGGCGTAATCGGTAATGCGCAAGAACCACTGCTCTAAGTTTTTCCGTTCCACCAAGTCGCCGGAGCGATCACAGGTGCCGTCGGCGTTGACCTGTTCGTTGGCCAAGACGGTGGCGCATCCGGGGCACCAGTTCACGGGAGCTTCGGCACGGTAGGCCAGTCCCGCTTCGTAGAACTTCAAAAAAATCATCTGCGCGTACTTCATGTAATTCGGATCGTGACTACGAACCTCACGACGCCAGTCGTGTACCGCTCCTAGTTTGACCACGCTGGAACGCAAAAGTTCAATCCGCGAGTCGGTAAAAACGCGGGGGTGGCTGCCGTCCTTAATGGCCGCATTTTCCGCCGGGAGTCCAAAGGAATCAAAGCCGAAAGGGGAAAGGACGGCCTTGCCGAGCATGGTTTGATAGCGGACGACCAAGTCACCGAAGGTGTAATTACGGACGTGGCCTTGATGGGCCGATCCCGAGGGGTAGGGGTACATGCACAGGGCGTAGAAACGTTCCCGCGGGTCATCATTGTCAACTTCATAGACGCCCGAGTTCCGCCAGTGTTCTTGCCACTTTTGCTCGATCGCAACGACATCAAAGGGACGGGCCATCTTCTCATTCTAGGGATTTACTCCTGCTGACTTCATGAGTCAGGAGAAGTTCCCCCACCTCGCTAAGTTGGGACTTCAAGCATTTCCCCGAAAGGAAATTTATGCCCTTCATTGCCGCCTACACCTGGAGCGTCGCACCAGAGCACGATGCCGAGTTCATAACCCGGAGTTCCGAGTTGCGCGCCCACGAAGAACGGCTCGGGGCCGTCATTGGTGGTTACCGCGTGGGGTCGGGTGCCAATGAAGGGCAGATCGTCTTCACCGCCACCTTCGATACCGCCGCACAGCACGCCACGTGGTTCGAAGCGGTGACGAACGACTCTGAATCAGCAAAAATTCTGGCGGAACTTGGAGACCACGATGGCTGGGCAATGACCAGCGTGGATACCTACACCACGCTTGCGTGGTAGACGTTTCATCACTTTTTACGAGTCCGACTACCTGCTAGGATTGGTCTTCCACGGGGGTATAGCTCAGCTGGTAGAGCACTTGCATGGCATGCAAGGGGTCAGGAGTTCGAATCTCCTTACCTCCACCAAAAGGGCCTCTTGAAGGGGGTCAGGACAATTCGCCAGAGACGAGTGGACCGAAGCTCCTAGTCACCTCGTGCATCTCTATTTCTGGCGTAGCTGCAGCGCTAGGTAAACTTCATTCGTGCCATTGCCCAAAAGAACTGACATTGACGACTACTTCGCTCAACTTCCCGAACTCCAAAAACCGCACCTCGAAGAGCTCCGAGCACTGAGCCATCGTGTCGATCCCTTGGCGCGTGAATTACTGAAATGGAATACTCCCGCCTACGTTCGCGGCAGCAACACGAATCAATGGATTTTGCAGAATTTCACGCACCACTGCTCACTACGATTCTCGACGGACTTCTTCGGAGCGCACAAGGACGTAGTTTCGGAGGCGGGCTATGACTACGGAGAGGGCTTCATCAAGCTCCCCTACAATCGGCCACTTCCCATCGATCTCCTCACGACCCTGATGTTGGCGCGAGTCGCTGAGTTCGAAATATCGGATACCGAGTAGCTCAGCCACCGTGACGAGAAAATTCCTACAGTTATAAAGACTTCGTGAGGACCTCGAAGGTAATGCCTTGCGCCTGCAATCGGCGTCGCAATGCCGCTCCCATCGCCGAGGCGGTGGTTTGCTGACCGGAGGTCACGGGTAAGGAGTCGAAGGCGAGACACAAAGCTGACTCGCTCAACATTTTGGCAGTTTCGCCGTACCCGGGGTCTCCCCCGGCCACTTCGGTGACTACTGATGTACCGCCACCTTCTCCGTAGAAGCGAACCTTAAAGGACGACGCCGCGCGCTTTTGCTCACTGGGTCCCGTTCCTGGTGGAACGCGATTGCTCATCCAGCGTCGCACCGGGCTCACTCGAGCGAGACTGGCAATGACACCCAAACCCGCCAACATCGATACGGTACCAAGAAAATTCTTCGAGTCGAGAAAGTGCCCGTAGGAAAAGTCGGGTCCGTAACGCAAAGATCGGCGGGCCGAATCGGCTACGACCTGAGGGTCAACGGTGGGCATGGGCAGAGCCCAGCGATTGGTGTCGTCGCTTTTTCCAGGGCGACCCACTTTCACCCTCACCTTGCGACCGACCAAAGGTGTCTCCGCCGCCATGCGTAATCCGTGGGCTTTTTTGGCGGAACCCATGCGGCTCATCGCTTCGAGCGCTGAAGCTGCCGTTCCTCCAGAAAAAGTCCCGTTCATACTCACGTAACCACGAACCGAGATGGGAACATCTTCGGGTAATTGATCCACCGTAAATTGGGCTCCCAGATCATGAGGGATCGAGTCGAAGCCACAGGCGTGAATCACACGCGCGCCGCTACGAACCGCCACCTCGTGATACTTCAGGTACATGGTGTCGACGAATTCCGGCTCTCCCGTGAGATCGACGTAGTCAGTTCCGGCTTCGGCGCACGCCTTGACAACAGATTCTCCATACAAAATGTAAGGACCCACCGTGGTGATTACAACCCGAGTTGCCGCGGCCATGGTCTGGACCGACGCGTCGTCGTTCACGTCCACCTCGACGATGTCCACGGCACGCGTCAAGGTGGCGGCCACGGAATTGAGTTTGCTGCGGCTACGTCCTGCCAAGGCAATTTTCGCCTCCGCCGGTGCGTGGGTTGTCAAGTAATGAGCGGTCAGACCCCCCGTGAATCCCGAGGCGCCCAGCAGGATGATGTCGTATTTCCGAGTAGAGGTCATAGGCACCATTATCGTGCGGCGAAGTCAGCGCAATGGTGATTGCTGATGAAATATGTCGTGACCGACTCGTGTCACCATTCCAGACCCAGGGTGGATCGCATGGTCGTTTCGAAGTCAATGTCGTTCATCTGCGAGCGTATGGAGAGAAGAAATCTTCCAATAGCCCTTACGCCGCTCTATGCGACTTCCGCCTCTTTCAAGGATGGAGAGGTCGGTTAGAAAACCAAGGGAGCGACAACGCATAACCACAGAATACGAGCCTTCTAAAGAACTCGGCCTTTTCTCCGGGCGCGTACAGCTGCCGCCAGCATAAGGAGGGCGAGAAGCCCCGCCGAGAGCCAGCCCATGGACATGCTGGAATTTTGCGCCGCATGTGTGGGACCTAGGGCACGCTCCTGCGAATCTGACCGAGAGGCCAAAGTTATGTCCGAAGTCGGCACAGGCTTAAAAACGTGGACTGGTCCAACGGAGTACGTCTGGAAATCCTCCGGCCCAACGCCCCCGTCGCCACAACTGGGGCATCCAAAACCGCCACCGTCCACGGGAGGAACTACGGGAGTGACATCAACGGGGGTAAAGGTTTCGTCGCCATAGAAGGTGTCGTGCGCCGTCACTTGGGCCGTGAGGCCGATGAGTGATGTCACTCCATCAAATTGCGTCGAGTTGTCCGACCCCGCAATCGATGAGCTCGCCACCGTAGTGCCAAAACTGTCCAAAAGGACGATGTCGTAGCCGGTCGCAGTAGGCGAGGAGTCGCCCACGTTGACGGTTACCGAGAACGCGCCATCCAACGATGCGGAACCGTACGCCGTCACGCCCGATGAACTAACGGAATTGGCATTCGCGATGTCGTCGAGCATTGTCGTAGCCGACGTATCGCCGGCGGAATCATGAGCCGTGACCGTGACGGAATACTGGCCCGAAGCCAGGTGGGGAAAGACGTACGTGGTCACATCTGCCGCTACGTCCACCGACGTGACCGGGGCGTCGGTCGCGTCGTTCAGGACCAGGGTGTAGCCACTGATATCGGCGAGATCACTCCCCCACTCCAGAGCCAAATTCCCAAACGTTGATGATTGTGGCAAGGGGTCGGGCAACACTGCGACCGACAGCGGTGTTGCGGGGGCCTCATCGTCGGCGAAGGCGGCAGTGGTCGGAAAAATAACCGCGAGTCCCATGAGGATGGTCGCGGACGTTACGCGGAGGAGATGACGCATAAAAACCCAGCCTTTCTTCTTTAACTACTTACTGTCCGATAAAAGCCTTTTCTTACACAGGTGCGCTGCTTTTCCCGCTCAGTTAGCACATGTTAGGTGGGCCCTCACCTAACTGACGGTGAAACGAAAGATTAGTGATGGGGGCTTTCGGCTGTTTCGACCGAACATTCCCAAGCCTCTCGCCCCTCGCGAAGGGCGAAGTAAATAACCACAAGACTGGCCGCTGGATCGGCCCACCACCAATGAATCCACGCGGCCGCTACCCCCACCAAGGTGCTGGCGGCCAATACTGCACACAATGCCGTTTCGGCGGCGTCGGCCGACATCAGACGAGCAAGCGCAACGTGCCCATGGCGAACAAGATCTCTCGCGCTGGCGCGCTTGGCCAGTGCCAGAAGTGGCATCACCACGAGTGACAACATGGCGACGCCCACTCCAAGAGCACCCTCGTGGGCATGATGACGCTGAGTCAGCGCCATCACGACACTGATCAGTACGTAGGCACCCATTGCAAAAAACATGATGGCCAATCCTCGATGCGCTCGGTGAAAACTCCGTGGCGAAAGATCACGTGATCGGACGAGCGACACGACTTGTCGCATCACAATGACAGCACTCACAATTTCGACGACCGAGTCCGCGCCAAACGAGGTCACGGCTACGGAAGCACTTAGGATGCCGGCGCTGAGACCGCCCAGGGCTTCCAAGCTGGCCACCACAATGCTGATCTGCTCGAGTCGAACAGCTCGTACGCGGACTGCTAACTCATTCACCGTTCTAGGTTATTGCGCGGCGAATCAATTTCTGCCTCGAGTGAGGGCGCTACCAAAAAAGCCATTCGTGGTCGCTCCCATTCGGGATGCAGCGAGGCTGCGGTAGTTAAGGCGTCGTCGCTATCCCACGCCTCGACAACCTCACGACGCAGCTGTCGGCCAATGTTGCCCCAGATCACCGACCACCGCCAAGGCCCCACGGGATCCTCAGCCCTGAACTCTTTGCAATCGTACGGTGAAGAACAGGGAATATTCGAAGATCAACTCGTCACCCTCTCTCCAACGTTTCACTTCAATTCCCGGAAGACCGACAGGGCGAAGAACCAATACCCCTGATTCGTAGGCGGCGCTCACCACCAAAGGGGTCAAAAAATCACTCGCCATGACGTCATGGAGGCCGTTTTCTTCTGTCCCGTCGCAGGAAAAGAAGTCGTGGACAACTCCTCCACCTGTGATGACGACTCGGCTACCGGCTTGCTCAATTCGCTCGACGTGATCCCACATACGACCGGCTTGGTCGTCGCTACGCGCAGCGAGATCCCCACCCACACGAACCTCGACCGCTCGCCATAGTCCTCGCAAATCAGGAACGCCTTCGTCGAGTGCGTCGTCACAAGAGTTCAAGACGGGTGCGGGCATCTGTCGCTCATGGCGAGCGCTGCTCGGGTCGCCGTACCCACCGGGTGGGGTCGAACTACGAGGTATTTCACGAACGGACACCATCATGAGCCCCCTAAATGGCAAAGTCGCCGGCACGCACCCCAGGGATGCGCGCCGGCGTTTATCGGAAATCCTCAGTTAACGCGACGCAGAATGTTGCCGTCGGTGTGGTGGAAGGGTTCAGGGAACTCGTTCATCTGCAAGATCGAGTCTTCCTTGTACGACCACGTACCGTCACCAATGGTGACCGTGACTTCGTAGCTCAAGGTACTGGCGTTCTTGGCCAAGTACTGGTTCTCACCAATGGTGTAAAGATCTGCACCCTTAGCGGCCTTCAAGGTGAACTCCTTGGCGTCAGCGTCAGCGAATCCACCCGCCAACACGGTGATACCTCGAGGGATCACCATGCCGCGAAGAAGCTCCCCAGTGGCGGCATCCCACAGCCAGTAGCCAACTTCCGTGTGGAAGGGGTTCTCTTCGTCGTGTCGCCACATGGCGGTCTTGTAGTCAAGGCCGTACAGACTTTGCGTGCCGTTGTCGACCGGGCCGAAAGGCTTCATCGTCACCTTTTCGCGGTAGTCCGTTCCAAGAACTTTTCCTTCGGAGTGTGAAAAGGACGTATCGAGACCACCTTTGTCACTCTCCCATTCACCGATCAATCCCTCGAGAGGGCCCCATTCGTTCGCCATTTTGTCTCCTTCAATCAGATGTCGTTACTGCTGAGATAGTAAAAGTAGCGGTACGGCTACGGAGCCATTGTACGGAGTTCCGCCATCATTCAGGCGCTTCGCTCCCCTGCCTAGCATTGCGCTATGAACGCACTTCTTGCCCACAAAACCTGGCGGACCGCCGAACCGATTCACGCCCTGATTTACTTCGTCGAGGAGGCCCGGGAGGAATACGATGCCCTTGGCCTCACGGCCCCGCGCATGGGTTATTTTGCTTCGCGCGCCGCGGCTCTCGGTCCGGCGTCGGCAGAATTAGTAATTTCCACTTTCTTCAATTTCAGTCCCGAACTGGTACGCAGGGTAATTCCCCAAGCGTGGGACATCGCGAACCCCGGGGCCATCCTCGCGGCACGTTTCCGGGCTGCCGATCGCGCGCTACGCCGGGGACTGGGTGACGCCATTGGTTCGCCCGCACTTCGGCGAGCTGCCGAGCTCGCTCGGCGAGCTGCCGAAGGGGCCATTACTCATCTCGAGGGGCGACCGCTCTTCGCCGCGCACGCACAACTCGACTGGCCGGATGAAGATCATCTTGTTCTATGGCACGCACAGACGCTGTTGCGCGAGTTTCGTGGCGACGGGCACATCGTTGCTCTGATCGACGCGGAGCTCGATCCCCTCGAAGCACTCGTGACCCACGAAGCCACCGGCGCCCTACCATCCGGAACGCTATTGACGACACGGGCGTGGTCACAAGACCAATGGGATGCCGCCTGCGAGCGCCTACGTGAACGTGGACTGCTCCAAGCACCCGACGCCCCCACCTTGACCGACGCGGGACGGGCCCTGCGCCAGCATGTCGAAGAGCGAACCGACCAATTATCCATTGCTCCGTACCGCGCACTTGGCGCTGAGGGCTGTCAGGAATTCCGCGAGCTCACGCGACCATTCAGTCGAGCGATTGTGGATGGTGGCCTGCTGGCCACGTTCAGCAGCCTTTTTAATAGCGAGGCAAAAGTCACAGGGCGGGAATGACGGTATTCGTCATCACGCCAATACCTTCAATTTCGCTGCGCACCACGTCGCCCACCGCCAAGAAACGTGGGGGGTGTGAGGTGACCCCCACGCCCGCAGGTGTACCCGTAAAAATCACGTCACCCGGCCACAGGGTCGTTACCTTCGAGAGCTCTTCAATCAACGCCGATACCGAGAACACCATGTCCGACGTACGATCATTTTGGACTCGGTCTCCATTTACCCAGCACGTGAGTTCGAGATTGTCCTTGTCCGCCACCTCATCGGGCGTGACGAGCCACGGACCTATCGGCCCAAAGCCTTCACAGGATTTCCCCAGCGAGAACTGACTGCCCGCGGCGAATTGCATCGTGCGCTCGGAAATGTCTTGACCCACCGCGAGACCCGCCACAAAATCCCACGCTCGTGACGCTGGGACGTGGCGCGCCGCCTTTCCCATCACCACGACCAACTCAATTTCCCAGTCGACGGTGGGTCCCTGGCAGGGAATCGGATCGTTGGGTCCCGAAAGGCTGGAGGGGAACTTCGTGAAGGTGGCGGGGATGCTCGGAAGCGTGGCGCCGGATTCCGCGGCGTGTCCGTGATAGTTCAATCCAATGGCGAATACCTGCCGCGGTGCCGGCACCGGCGACCAGAGCTTGGTGATATCAAGTTCTTGACTCGACGAAACGTCAAAGGACGTCACGGCCACCCGTAATTCGTCGAAGCGCTCGTAGAGGGCTTGGGTGTCCGGTCCAAAATGACCCCGGGATACTCGTTCGAGGTCGACGACTCGTCCATCGATAATCAAGCTGGCGCGTCCGTTGTAGTTAGCAATTTTCATAGTGGGCTCTTTCTTAGCAAAGTGCGAAGGACGTCTTCGACTTCATTTGTTCCGTCGCTGGGCGCAACGGCACTCCGCCACGCGACGTGTTGATCAGGCCGAACCAAGAGTGCCCCTCGTGTACCGATGCCCGACACGGCTAACCACAATCCGGTGGCG
>CAINHL010000052.1 GCA_903848885.1 uncultured Actinomycetes bacterium | reverse complement strand
TACGAGGTCATTCCCCCGAGACCAACGAGCCCACGAGATAACTCAATCTCTCCCATGTGTCGCAGGCCGTGTTGATAGATCCAACATTCGAATCCATCGAGAACCGTCAAGCCATTTGGACCGGCCACTCGCGCACTGTAGGTAGTAGCAACCCTTTCCGGCAAGGGATGGGTGAGCAGGACTCGCTCAAGATCTGCCGGATCCAAAGTAGAGAGATAGTTTTCCGTGCGCTCCAATACGGTACGCATGTAGTCACAGAAGGCGGAATAGTTACCGATGCGTTGGTTTTCCATTTCGGCCACCGTGAGTTCTTTGCCGTGGTCATTGATAGCCATTTGCACTTTGGCCTGCCATTCGTCATTCCAAATCGGCATCTGCCCCGAGAGCATCATGAAGCTCGAGTCCATCATGTTGATGATGTGGAACAGGGAGAAGGCAATAGGGAGAACTCCGGATCGTTCAAAGTGGTTGACGTGATCGGCGCTCATCGATTCGGTGGCTTGGTAGTACAAAGAATTCAGGGCCTTCATACGGCGCTGGAGCGAGTCGAGAACCAGAGGAGTTGACATGGGCAACCTTTCGCTGCGAGAAATACCGACGGCATCCCTCGTCGTAATCTAGTGTCACCCTGTGTGCCACATGGCCAACCGCTCGTAGAAATGGATTCACGATGAAAGACCTCATTGGAAAAACAGCAGTCATCACCGGAGCCGCTTCCGGGATTGGCCGGGCGACGGCAATTCGTTGCGCCGCCGAGGGCATGAACGTCGTTCTGGCTGACATCGAAGGACCCCTCCTCGACCTCGCGGTCGCCGAGATCCTCGCCACGGGAGTTCGCGCCATCGGGGTGAAATGCGACGTGTCGGATTCCGCTCAGGTGGAAGCGCTGCGCGACACGGCCCTCACCGAGTTTGGTGCCGTGCATCTTCTGATGAATAACGCGGGCGTGGCCTACGGTCGTCCCAACCATAAGACGTCACCGGCGCAATGGCAATGGGTCGTGGGCGTCAATCTGCTGGGGGTGGCCTACGGTGTGAGTGCCTTTGTCCCCGCCATGATTGAACAGGGCGAGGGCCACATCGTCAATACTGCATCCGAGGCGGGACTCACGGCCACGCCGATGTTGGGTAGCTACCACGCCACGAAATACGCGGTAGTCGGGCTCTCCGAATCACTTTCTCTCGAACTCGAAGCGACCAACGTCAACGTGAGCTGCCTCTGCCCCGAATTAGTGGACACTAAAATTTTTGAATCGGTGCGCAACGCTCCCGCCGCGCTGAATCTCTCTGTCCGCCCCGCACCGGTGAAAATCATCGAAGAATTAATGGGCACTGTGGCGATGGACCCCGCGGATGTCGCCGCGGATGTTATCTACGCAGTCAAGGCCAATCGATTCTGGATCATCACGCACCAGGTGACCGAGGCGCGAATCTTGCAACGCAACCGTGACCTCGAAGCGGGACGCCGCCCTCGAATGCCCCTTGGACCTACCGGTCTTTAGCGGCCCAGTTGTTCCGCTAGCGAGGCGGGAACGAAGTTGTTCTCCTGCGTGCTTGCGGCTTCGGTGAGTTCCACCATGACATCCACGACTTCAACCGGGTCCATCTGACCGTTAGTCACGAGATCTTTCATCATCTGGAATAAGGGTGTCGACGGGGCGTTCAGCGAGTCTGCGCCGAACCACTCCCACATCGAATCAGCCATCCGATCATTAAATCCCGTGAGGTAGGGACCGGGGTTGAGCAAGGTGACGTCAATTCCCTGCGCCGCGAGTTCTGATCGCAGGGTTTTCCCCATCGCTTCGAGAGCATGTTTCGTCATTGAGTACGGACCGAAAGCTGGCCCCGGGAGAACACCGGCGATGGACGACACGATAATGATGCGACCCGAACCTTTGGGCACCATCTGCGCGAGTACCGCTTGGGTGATGGACAGCGTGCCAAAAACATTGACTTCGAAGAGACGGCGCACACGGTCCAGCGGGACGTCGGCCAAGGGACCGGTTTGTCCAGCACCCGCGTTGTTAATGAGTACGTCGATGTCCCACTGAGCGACCAGGTCGACGTCCTCGGGACGAGTGATATCCAACTTCGCCACGGTGAGCTCGGGATGCTCCCTTGCTAAGACGTCGGCTTGTTCTTGGGTCTCGGTAGTGGCGATCACTCGATGTCCACGAGCGGCGAGCGCCACGCTGGCGCCCTTTCCGAATCCTGATCCGGCTCCGGTGATGAGGACTGTCTTGGGCATACGGCTCCTTTGGTGATGAACCTTCAATCTAATTCCCACACCGTCTCGATCCGGTCTTCACACTCACCATCAGGGTTCTGAAAATCTCTGGAACTATGCTGACCCCGTGACCGAGAACTCTCTGCGACGGCGAGTTTCTCAGCCCACGACGTGGATAGGGACCGCCATTTTTGCCCTGGGCGTGTGGCAACGGACCACCGGTTTTACGCGGGGCGATCTGTGGTTTGACGACGCGTGGACGGCCCTCGCGGGGCACGTTTCGTTTGCCAGCAGCCTCAAGATGTCCGCCACGGTGCCCCTGTACACCCTGATGATGCACTTTTGGGTTCTCGCCGGACCTCACACCAGCTGGTGGGCACAAATACCGGCTTTCGCTCTCAGCCTGGCGACGATACCGGCGACCTACTTCTTTGTTCGTTTTTTCCGCGTTCGGACTTCGCTCGCCTTCTTGGCCACGCTCATCATGGCGGTCTCCCCCATTGCCGTCATGTATTCCACCCGCGTGAAGGAATACAACGCCGACATCCTCTTAAGCTTTTTGTTGCTCTGGCTCTTTGAACGTTGGCGCCGCGAGCCCCAGGCTCGTCTGGCGTGGTGGATCGCACTCTCGAGCATCGTGGCCTTGCTGACGTCGGCCTCGCTCAACGTCATCGTGGTACCCGTCATCTTCGTCATGGTGATGGTGGCGTGGCGTGCACCCGAACATCGCCGCTCCGTAGTCCCTAGTGCGGGCACCGTCATGTTCGTGGGAGGGGTGGAATATTTACTCTGGCTGTCGCACCTCTCCAGCAATCTCTTTTATGGCTGGCGCCAGCGTGGCGACCTCCTCGATTATCGATCCTTCCACCAAATTTTGTATTCCTTGCAGTCCATGTCGGCGAAGTTCTTCTACTTCTTTATCGGAACCCCGGCGGGTTTTCTCCCCGACCCCAAGCACGCCGTGGTTGTAGCCGGAGCGATTATCGCCCTTATTACGGGCCTCGTCCTGGGTGGATTTTTATGGAATCCCGTGACCACCCTTCTGCACCAACGTGGTCGAGAGATTCCTCCTACCTTGGTGGCGGCTTTGGCCTTGCTACTCAGCGTGGCGCTGGCGTTTGCTGATACCTCGCCCTTCGGAGGAGGTCGCACTGACGAAGTTATTTACCCCGCCATGTTCGTCCTCGCGGCCGTTTTCGCCGAAAACGTCGTCGAACGCTTCCGAGGGAAAATCCATCGTGGCGTTTTCGTCGCCCTGTACGTGGCGTCGACCCTGTTTCTCCTCAACGTGGCTCACAGCAACCGCGCCCTCTACCCCGTCGTCAACGTCCGCCACCTGATGGCGCAGGTGCGGACCCACACCCAACCCGGTGACCTGATTGCCGTAGACCCTTGGTTTAATTTTACCTGGGCTCTCGATAATCTCTCGGCTTACCGCATCAGTTTCGCCCATAACGACTGGTCGCAGGGTTACCACATTGTGAGCGCCGATCCGTCGGTGATGCTGACGACTCAGTACATGTTGCCCGATGCCGCATACGGCTCGATTCCCCACAGCACGTCGACGACACGCCTGTGGTACATCGGAATTCGCATGAGTCCGAAAGGTTTTATTTTCCCCGATACCGCGACTCCTCTCACGCCGACGGCGTGTTACCTCGCTCTCGTCGGAGCGCAGGGCTGGCAGCCCACTCACACCTACGTCGTGGGGACCAACACCATTGCGGTTCTTTTGACGCACGCCCCCACGTCATCTACCTCGATACGGTGAGCACGCCCAGCTTCGCTCGGCGCCTCCTGTGGCGTAGTCGCTATCAACGTTCACAGCTGGGCCACGCCTGGCGATCCTGCTTCGTCGTTCTGCGACCGAATCCTCGGCGTACCGCATGGATAAGTTCCTGGCAACGCAGTGGCTCGACGTGGTTGGCGGAGATGCTAAGTGCTGACGCGGCAACACGTTTGGTCTACGAACCCGCCAACGTGCCCGACGCCGTCTACACCGGAGAGGATGCCGCTCGAATCGACCTACCGAACGAGGCACATCCCGCAGTACTCGAAGTGACGCGATTTCTTCATGGTGGTGGAGGGTTCCGGGGCCGTTGGGTCGATCAGCTCAATCACGCACATGTGGTGCGCCGGACCGTCGTCAAAGACGTCCGCGCGCTGGGCATCACCGGACTCGTCCGCTCCCGCCGCCCCCACAACCCCGTCATCATCCTGGTGCGGCACCCCCTCGCCGTCGCCGAATCGGTGGTCGCACTCGGTTGGACGTCCACGGACGATCACGCTGCCGCGCTCCTGAATGAAGTTCGCACGTGGTGTGAATACCATCGACGCTTACTCGACGACCCCCGTCTGACCTCGGTGTGGTGGATGAGTTACGAAGAACTACGCGCTGATCCGATTTCCGAGATTTCAGCCGTGAGCGATTACGCCATGGGCTTCCACCCCACGTGGGCCGTCTGGAAGAGCACCGCCCTTGACCCGCAGCAACCGTCCGCGACAAACTTTCGTGGCACCACCAATGAGACGCACGCCCTCTGGCCACGCCTGGATTCCATGACTATTTCGACCGCCGTGGAAATCATTGACAGTTTTGGCTTTGGCTCTCTCTACGGGTCGGGAACCGGCATTCTCCAACCACTGCGGACTTTCGTGGCCGCGCGTGCATGATTGACCATCACCCGAGGGCTTACTAGCGTCATCACCATGGAACTGTCCGCTCTCTACTTGCCGCAATTCCATCCCATTCCCGAAAATGACCGATGGTGGGGACCGGGATTCACGGAATGGACGAACGTCCGACGAGCGCGAGCGCTCTTTCGCGGCCACGCGCAGCCGAACGAGCCGGGCGAACTCGGCTACTACTCGCTTCTCGATCCGGCCACGCGAGAAGCACAAGCCACACTCGCGCGCGAATACGGGGTGACCTCGTTTTGCTACTGGCACTATTGGTTTGCCGGGCACCAGTTACTCGAGCAGCCCCTCCAAGAAGTTCTGAGCTCTGGTCGACCAGATTTCCCTTTTTTTATTGGCTGGGCCAACCAGTCCTGGTCCGGAGTGTGGCACGGTGCTCCCGATGACATATTGATGGAGCAGACCTATCCCGGAGCCCTCGACGACCAAGCACATTTTGACGCCCTCCTGCCCCTGTTTCGCGATGACCGATACGTGCGGCGCAACGGACTGCCCGTCATGATTATTTTTCGCCCCGGTGAATTACCGAGTCCCGCGGACTTCGTGCAGCGCTGGCAGCAGATGGCACTCGCGGCCGGCTTGCCCGGTTTGTACCTCGTGGCCTGGATTGAAGGCAAACCGTGGGGTATCGAATACCGCACGCATCATGCGGACGGTTTTAACGCGGGGCTCTACGTGGAGTTTCCTTTTCGTCGAAACCTCCGCACCCGCCTGCGCGACAAGCGGCGCGCTTCGAGGGAACGCAGCGGTCCGGGGCGCTATCACTACGCCCACGACATCCCGAAACCTCGAGAGAAATTGGACGGAGTTGTCCATCTCAGCGTCCAGCCCAACTGGGACAACACTCCACGATCACAACGTCGAGCCTCCGTCATCACCGACGCCACCCCCGCCAAGTTTGCTGACCACCTCACCGTGGCCCTGAGAGACGAGCTCTCGCAACCCGAGGATCAACAGCTAGTGGTCATCAAGAGCTGGAATGAATGGGCCGAAGGAAACTATCTCGAGCCGGACCAACGCTTTGGACGCGGCTGGCTGGACGCCGTGCGTACGGCACGACGCCGTGCCGGCATAGAGGTGGGCTCATGAGTGTCGAACTCGAACTATCTGCCAATGACCGAATTGCCACGCTGTGGTTGAACCGTCCGGAACTGCGCAATGCCGTCTCCTTGGAAATGTGGGAATCGCTGCGCACGCACTGCGATTCCTTGCGCGAACGCGACGCACTTCGCTGTGTCGTGGTCCGTGGTCGCGGAGGTCACTTCAGCGCGGGTGCCGACATTGCGAGTCTTGGTCGCTCGTTGGCTGCCGATCACGAAGGTTCGCGCTATCGCAGTGTGAACGCCGCCGCCGAAGAGGCACTCAGTACTCTCGCCTGTCCCACCATTGCCGTCATCGAGGGCTTCTGCGTGGGGGGTGGCGTCCAGATTGCCGCCGCGTGTGACCTACGTCTGGCGCACCACCACGCGCGTTTCGGCGTGACGCCCGCCCGCCTGGGCATCGCCTATCCCGCGGGCGCCATTAGTCGTCTGGTGGACATCGTGGGAACCGCGCGGGCCCGTGAAATCCTGATGCTGGCCGACATCGTTGATGCTCCCACGGCCGCCGCCTGGGGGCTACTCACCAGCATCAGTGAGGACGTCGATGTAGAGCTCGAACGAGTACTGAGCACCATACTGTCGCGATCAAGTTTCTCCCAGCGCGCCGCCAAGGCCGTGCTCAATGCCCTCTCAACGAACGCGAATATCACTGCCGTGGGTCGCGACTACGAACTGGCCTCCCTCGAACACCCCGATCTCACCGAAGGTTTAGCGGCCTTCGGTGAAAAAAGAGAGCCACGCTTTACCTGAGCACTCGTACTATGGAGTTGTCAACCAAGGAGAACGATGCCCCTCGCACCCGAAAGCCAGTTCATCAACGACATTGTGGTCGCCACTCGGGACAACAGCGCTGGATTTCTCAGCCCTACTGAATACCGCGAAGGAATGTTTGCCCTCGCCAATGCCCTCCCCGTGCCGGACTTTCTCTGCGAGCACACGGAGCTCGAGCTCAAGGGCGTCCCCGCCTTGTTGATCTCCCCGCCACAGGCCAGCTCGGCCGTCATGATGTGGTACCACGGTGGTGGTTGGGTCATCGGTTCGGTTGCAGAATCACTCAGCCCCGTCGACGCCCTCGCCGCGGCGCTGGGTTGTCACATCATCAGCGTGGACTATCGTCTCGCCCCCGAGAATCGCTTCCCCGCCGCCTATGACGACTGCGTCACCGCCTTCGAATGGGTACGTCAACACGGCGCCGACTACGGCATCGATCCACTGCGTATTTCCGTCGGTGGTGACTCGGCGGGGGGAAACCTGGCCGCGGCCGTGGCTCAAAAATTTGGCTCGCTGGTCCGCACGCAGCTTCTGGTCTACCCCGTCACCTCAGTCGCTCGTCATTCGGATTCCGCTCGCCAATACCACGAGGGCTACTTCCTCGATACCCCACTCATGGATTGGTTTATCGACCAGTACACCGATGCGGGCCAGCGCACCGACCCTCGGGTCAGTCCTTTGCAGGCCGACGAATTCACCCTGGCCCAAGTGGCCCGCGCGCACGTAGTGATTGCCGAATACGACCCCTTGCGCGATGACGGTTTCGACTACGCCACCCGACTACGTGAACTGGACGTTCCGGTCACCGTCGACCACCACGACGACCAAACACACGGCTTCTTTTCCATCCCGCACGCCATCCCGGGAGCGGTGGTGGCCCGCGACAGGGCCGTCGCGGCCTTGCGGGACTATCTCTAAACCACACCTGCCCTCGCACTATCTGAAACACTGGACGACATGACTCAGCGCTACGGCATCACCATCCCCTTCGAGGGCAAAACCCTGCAGGAGCATCGCGACCTCTTTCGACGAGTCGCCGATGCCGGCTATACGGACCTGTGGTCAGCCGAGGTCGACGGACTCGATGGCTTCACGCCACTGACCTTGGCCGCCGCCTGGGAACCCGAGCTGCAGCTGGGTGTGGCTATCACCCCGGTGTACACCCGTGGCCCCGCGCTCCTCGCCATGAGCATCGCCGCCATGGCCGAAGCTGCGCCCGGAAGGTTCACCATGGGTCTCGGAGCGTCCTCGCTGCCCATCGTGGAACGTTGGAACGGTATTCCCTTCGACGAGCCCTTCAAGAAGACACGTGACGTTCTTCGTTTTGTTACCCGCGCCCTCGACGGGGAGAAAATCGACGAGGAGTTCGCCACCTTCACGGTGAAAGGTTTCAAACTCGCGCGTCCCGTCACGCATCGCCCACCAATTCTTCTCGGTGCCTTGCGTCCGGGGATGTTGCGCTTGGCCGGCACGGAGGCCGACGGCGCGATCTTGAATTGGCTCAGTGCCAGTGACGTTCCTACCTGCACTGAACACGTCGGCGCCCACAAGTCCATCGCGGCACGACTTTTCGTCATCCCTACCGAAGACGCCGACACCGCACGCTTCATAGGTCGACGCATGATTTCGTCCTACTTGACGGTGCCCACCTACGCCGAGTTCCACCGCTGGTTGGGTCGTGGCGAGCGACTCCAGCCCATGTGGGATGCCTGGGCGGCTGGTGATCGCAAGGCGGCCAACGCGCTGATTCCCGACGACGTCGTCGACGAGCTCATCATTCACGGTAACTATGACCAGTGTCGCGAGCACGTGCAGCGTTATATCGAGGCCGGTATTCAAGTACCCACCTTGGCCGTGATCCCCATTGGCGTGGACATCACCGAGGCCATTGCTGGCCTCGCCCCACGCCCCTAAGTGGCTTAGGCCCGCTCGGCTTCGAGAAACTCCAACATGTCCGCGAACTTCTCGCGGGCGGCCACGCTCCGGGTAGGAATGTGGTCGGTAGGAATTTCGCTGGGCTGATAGTTCTTCAGCGCGTGGCGCGCCACGGTTTGCTTGTGCACTTCGTCCGGGCCGTCGTAAATACGCGCGGCCCGCGCCGCGCGGTACATGGACTCCAGCGGCATGTCCGAGGAATAGCCCAGTGAACCGTAGGTCTGCAACGCGCGGTCCACCACGTTGTGTAGCACGGTGGCCCCGTAGTACTTAATCATGGCGATCTCCACGCGTGAGGCCGAAGCCCCCACCTGGTCCATCTTCCACGCCGCGTGCAAAGTCATCAGTCGGGCCGCGTGCATTTCGGCCATGGAGTCCGCAATCCAGTTCTGTACCGTCTGCTTTTCGCTCAGCAGTGAGCCGTGGGTAAAACGACTGAGCGCGCGTTCGCACATCATGTCAAAAGCACGCTGACTCTGACCCAACCAGCGCATGCAGTGGTGAATGCGTCCGGGTCCGAGGCGCGCTTGGGCCAGAGCGAAGCCGGCGCCTTCCGGTCCAATGAGGTGATCGGCGGGTACGCGCACGTCCTCGTAAAGAATTTCGGCGTGGTTCCCGAAGCGGCCGTAGTGAACTTCGGGGTCATCCATAGAACCAACGTCACGCAAAATCGTGAGGCCGGGCGTGTTCACCGGTACCACGAACATGGACGAACCCTGATAGGGGTGAACGTCAGGATTCGTGACCGCCATCACGATCAAAATGTCCGCCACGGAGCCGTTCGTGGTGTACCACTTGCGTCCGGAAATGACCCATTCGTCACCGTCTTTGACGGCGCGCGTCTGGAGCAGACGGGGGTCGGAACCAGCGGTGTGGGGCTCGGTCATCGAAAAGCCGGAACGAATCTTCCCGTCAAGAAGCGGCTGCATCCAACGTTCACGGATGTCGTGGCGTCCGGTCATTTCCATTCCGGCCGCCAAGAGTTCGGCGTTGCCCGAGTCGGGGGCGTTGTTGCCAAAGACCACCGGGCCGTAGGGGCTCTGTCCCAGAATTTCGTGCATCAGACCCAAGCGGACCTGACCGAAGCCCATGCCACCCATTTCGGGAGGGAGGTGCGCCGCCCACAATCCACGCGCCTTGACTTGTTCTTGCAATGGCTTAATAAATGTCACCACGTCGGAATACGGAAGTCGGAGAGTTTCAATCGGGAAGATTTCCGTCTTCACAAACTCGCGCATCCAGACGAGCTGCTCTTCGAATTCCGGTTCAGTTTCAAAATCCCAGGCCATGAGGCTCCTTACCTTGTTACTCGTAGATTAGGTCGCAGGAACACCCCCACCCATTCTCCCTAGACTGATAGTCGTTTCCAAAGGAGAGTTTCGTGGCTAAGAAAAAAGCATCTTCCCGTCCCGTAAAGATTGGGGTGGTCGACACCATGTTCGCTCGCTTCGACATGGGTGCCGCCGCTCTCGCCGAATTGGCCACCTGCCCCGGCCACGGCAAAAAATTTGTCACGGTTGCTCAGACCGTGCCCGGTTTCAAGGACTTGGCCGTGGCCGCCAAGAATCTCATCGAAAAGGACGGTTGCTCCATCGTGGTGGCTCTGGGCATGCCGGGAAGTGCGGCCGTCGATAAGCAGTGCGCCCACGAGGCAGCGCAGGGGATCATGATGGCCCAACTATTGACCTCCACCCCCATTCTCGAGGTGTTCGTTCACGAAGACGAAGCCGACGACCCCGCCGTCTTGGCCACGGTCTTTGATAACCGCTCGCGTGATCACGCCCGCAACGCTTACTGGATGCTCTTCGAGCCCGAGCAACTACGCCAGCGCGCCGGTCAAGGGATCCGCCAAGGCTTCGGACACGCCGGCCCACTAACGATCTAGAGAAGGTTCCTTCGGCAAACCGAGCACCCGTTCGGCGATGATATTGCGCTGCACCACCGAGGTGCCACCACCAATGGTGAGGGCCTGCGAGTAGAGAAAACCGTGCGACCACATCGCCCCGTTCTCCCCCTGCTCGCCGTCGGGGCCCACGCCGGTCAGCATCGCGGCCATTCCCGCGACACTCTGGGCGAGCGACATCACTTCTTGACCGTGTTCGTCGGCCAGGGCTTTGCGCACGCTGGCCTCGGCACCCGGTTCGCGACCGGCCAACTTAGCTGACACCAAACGAAGTCGGAGGAGTCGGAGGATTTCCCCGTGCGACCAACAGCGGACGAGTTCGTCACGCACCACGCGTGACAGTTCCCGACCCCGGCACGCGGCGAGCAGATCATTCGCCGTGGGACCACGACCCCACAGAGCTCCTTCGCCCGAGAGGGAAACGCGCTCGTTGCCCAGCGTCACCTTCGCCAAGCGCCAACCGTCGTTGACCTGACCGATGAGGTGATCGGCCGGAAGTCGCACTTCGTCCAAAAAGACTTCGTTGAAGGCGTGGTCGCCCGTCATATCCACCAAGGGACGAATGGTGATACCAGGAAGATTCATGGGACAGATGAAGTAACTAATTCCCTGTTGGGGTGCGCCGTCACGCGAGGTGCGCGCCAACAAGATTCCCCAGGTCGCCACGTGCGCGTAACTCGTCCAGATCTTCGAACCCGAAATCACCCACTCATCGCCGTCGCGTACCGCCGAGGTAGTGAGAGACGCCAAGTCGCTTCCGGCATTGGGTTCGGAAAATAGCTGGCACCAGAACTCTTCGCCGCTGAAAAGCTTCGGCAACCAGCGGTGCTGTTGCTCGTCGGTGCCGGCGTAGAGAATGGTGGGGCCAGCCCAGCCAATCCCGATGGGATTGATCGGTCGGCGCACGGCCGCGCGGGTGAGTTCCTCGTCGATAATGAGCTGGGTCTCCACGTCCGCGTCACGACCCCAGGGTGCGGGTAGGTGCGGCGCCACCAAACCGGCCTGCGCCAGGTCACGGCCACTCGGATTCGGGTGTTGATCCAACCACTCGCGAATTTCCAACCGGCGAGGATCAAAGCGAGCGGCGTCAGATACCCCTACCGATTCGTGCTCTGGAGATAAGAGGCCACGCCCGTCCATCATCCATGCTCCTTGCGAAAAGATTCCTGTTCCAAGGTACTCCACCTCGGCTTGACTAACCTCGCCCTAGCGAGGGGGAGTTATGTCGCAGTGGAACTTCAGTACGGTGTGGCGCACGGTGGGCGTCACCATTCCCGAGGCGTCGGCCATTGAACAGGGCGACCGTACGGTCACCTGGGGTGAATTTCACCGCGCCTCCGAGGGGGGCGCGAGTTGGTTGATGGACCACGACGTGGCACCAAACGCCAAAGTTGCCCTGTACCTCTACAACTCCCCGGAATATTTGATGGGCTTCGCCATGTCCTTGGCCGCACGCTGCGTTCCCATGAACACTAATTATCGCTACGAAGCCGACGAACTGGCGTATCTCTTTGAGAATGGTGACGCGGAAGTAGTTATCTTCCATGGCACCTTTACGCCCATGGTTGACGCCATTCGCGGTCGCTGCCCCCTCCTTCGTCATTTCGTCTACGTGGCCGACGGCTCGGGCGAATGCCCGGCCTGGGCCGTTCCTTTTGAGGAGTTATCCCTGCACCCGGTGCGCGAACTTCCCGAGGCCTCGCCCGACGACTTGCTCTTCCTATTTACCGGTGGCACGACCGGCATGCCCAAGGGCGTGATGTGGCGCAACGATGACCTCTTCAGTCGTATGAATAACGGCTCCTTTCGACGCCTTCCCCCGGAAGGTGACCTCACCGATGTGATCACCTTGCTCCAGACGGAAGGCCCGGGGATCGCGGTCCTGCCCGCCTGCCCCTTGATGCACGGGACGGGACTTTTTTCCGCGATCAACACCCTCTCCACGGGCGGGCGCGTGGTCTTGCTACCCTCACGAAAATTTGACGCGCGCGAACTCGCCCGGGTCATCGACGAGCATCAGGTTCAAGTGGCAGTAATCGTCGGTGATCCCTTTGCGCGTCCCTTGGCCAAAGTCGTGTCGGAATCACCGCAGGACTTTTCCCTTTCCTCCTTGTTCTGCATCCTCTCCTCGGGGGCGATGTGGTCCACCGAGATCAAAGAGGCTCTCCTCGCACACCACTCCGCCATGATGCTGGTCGACGCCTTCAGTTCCTCCGAAGCTCTCGGCATGGGCTCCAGCGTCTCCACGGCCAACGGCACCGAAACCACCGCACGCTTCAACTTGGGCGAGAACGTCCGCGTCGTCGACGATAACGACCGCGACCTTGTTCCCGGCAGTGACAGTGTCGGTCGCATCATGCTCGGGGGACGTATCCCGATGGGTTATTACAAAGATGAGAAAAAGACGGCCGCGACCTTCCAGACACACGACGGTGTTCGCTACAGCGTGCCCGGTGATATGGCCATGGTCAACGCCGACGGAACGATTCACCTCTTGGGTCGCGGATCGCAGTGCATCAACACTGCCGGGGAGAAAGTCTTCCCCGAAGAAGTAGAAGAAGCACTCAAAACGCACGAAGCGGTGGCTGACGCCTGCGTCCTCGGGACTCCCCACGAAACTTTTGGACAGCAAATTGTGGCCGCCGTGGAATTACACGCCGGCGCCACGGTGAGCGAGAGCGAACTGATTGCCTACGTCAAAACGCGACTGTCGTCGTACAAAGCGCCGCGCCATGTTCGCTTCGTCGACACCATTGGTCGCGCCGTCAACGGCAAAATGGATGTTGCCCGACACCAACGCGAAGCCCGCGAGTGGCTAGAGACAATTTCGTAAGGCGATAAGTTCGAGACGTGAAGAACTCAGTCAGCTGGCGACAACTAGCCCGCCGATTTCTCACCTTGGGGCTCACCGGCTTTGGCGGACCGAGCGCCCATATCGCACAGATGCATCACACCTGGGTCGACAGTGAGCAGATTTCCTCGTCGGAATTTTCACACGCCTTCGCCGCGACCACTATTTTGCCGGGACCCACCTCGACGCAAATGGCCCTGTGGGTTGGTTGGCGACTCAAGGGGTGGCGCGGAACGCTGGTTGCCGGCACTTTGTTCATTCTTCCTTCCGTCATCATGGTGACGCTGCTGGCGAGCCAACTTGATCGTCCCGGTTATTGGTCAATTCATATCACCGCCGCCGCGACCGGGGCCTCCCTCGCCGTTCCGGGGATTGCCGCCGCGACCGCAATTACCTTGTGGCGGAGTCACCGCGAGGAATGGTCACGTGCGCCGCACCCTCCCACGGCACGACGTATCTACGGCGTCTGGCTCATCGTGGCTTTCGCGCTGGGTCTTGTTCCGACCATTGTCAACCCCTTCTTCGTTTTAGTCGGAGCCGGCCTCATCATGATGAGTCTGCGACACGCGACCACCGGACCGCTGCTAGTGGGGGTAGGGGGAACGGCCCACGCCCTGCCGCCACTGGCGTGGTTGGCCCTGAAGATCGGTGCTTTGAGTTTCGGTGGCGGTTTTGTCATTGTCCCCATGATGCGCGCCGACGTCGTCTCGCACCACCACTGGATGGTGGGCAGCCTTTTCGTGATTCTC
>CAINHL010000051.1 GCA_903848885.1 uncultured Actinomycetes bacterium | reverse complement strand
TTGCCGCAATGTCTTCCCACAATCAAAGCTTCTTCAACTACTTCAGTCAACAATTTGCGCAGGTCACGAACCCTCCCTTGGATGCCATTCGCGAAGAGCTCGTCACTTCGACTCGAAAATCAATCGGACCCCAAGGCAACTTGCTCGATGAGGACCCTCGTCATGCGCGGCAGATAGTTCTTTCGTCGCCCGTTCTATCTCGTGAAGAGCTGGGAAAACTTATGTACGTCCACGATTCGGGTGTGGCGCACGGGTTTAAAACTTCAGCCTTCGACGCCTTGATGGATGTTCCTGATGATGACGAAGCCCCCGAAAAGCTCCTGTCGGCAGCGCTCTCTCGGCTCTGCGCGAAGGTGCTGGCAGACGTTGCCGCCGGGGTCAACATCGTGATTATTTCTGACAGAAATGCTTCGGCACAACTCGCTCCGATTCCCTCGCTGCTCGCTACGGCCGCCGTGCATCAACGCCTCGTTGACGCACGGTTGCGAACGCAGGTCTCGTTGATTGTGGAAGCCGCTGATGTCCGCGAAGTCCACCACGTGGCCGTCTTGCTGGGATTTGGCGCTTCGGCGGTATCGCCCTACCTGGCCTATGACTCGATTGATGACATGTGGAAGGTGGCCGGCCACAACGCACGAGAGTGCAGTCACGCTCGCTATCTGTACGCCAAGGCACTTATTAAGGGCGTCACCAAGGTGATGAGCAAGATGGGAGTGTCCACCGTGGCCTCCTACGTGGGATCACAGCTGTTCGAAGCAGTCGGACTGTCGCAAGAAGTTGTGGACGAGTATTTCGCGGGAGTGGCCAGTCGAGTCGGTGGCGTCGGGTTAGACCGAATCGCTAGGGACGTGCTTGATCGCCATCGCCAGGCCTTCGAGGGTGGAGACGGAACAGGGGAGCTAGCCAATGCCGGCGAGTACCAGTGGCGACGCGATGGCGAGGTTCATCTTTTTAACCCCCAGACGGTTTTCAAGCTGCAGCACGCGACACGGGCCAAGCGTTACGACATCTTTCGCGACTACAGCAACACGGTGAACGAGCAAATTCAAGGTGGCTCGGCGATTCGTGGGGTTTTCGATTTCATAGCGAGCCCCACTCCGCTCACTCTTGAGGACGTCGAGCCAGTGAGCGACATCTGTCGACGTTTTGCCACGGGTGCTATGTCCTACGGCTCGATCTCTGCCGAGGCGCACGAGACCCTGGCCATTGCCATGAACCGCCTTGGAGGTAAATCGAATACGGGTGAGGGTGGGGAAGACGAGGAGCGCTACGACACCTCCGACCCACACAACAACCGTCGGAGCTCGGTGAAGCAAGTGGCTTCCGGCCGCTTCGGCGTCACGTCGCAGTACCTCGTGAATGCTGATGACATCCAAATCAAAGTTGCCCAAGGCGCCAAGCCTGGTGAGGGCGGGCAGCTACCCGGTTCCAAGGTGTATCCGTGGATCGCTAAGACGCGTCACTCTACGACGGGCGTGGGGCTCATTTCACCGCCGCCGCACCACGACATCTACTCCATTGAAGATTTAGCTCAGCTGATTTTTGACCTCAAGAACGCGAACGACCGTGCTCGGGTGCACGTCAAGTTGGTCTCGGAAGCGGGCGTGGGGACTGTGGCGGCCGGCGTGGCGAAGGCCTACGCGGACGTCATCTTGATTTCGGGTTACGACGGCGGCACGGGAGCCGCCCCCTTAACGTCCCTGAAGCACGCCGGAACGCCCTGGGAAGTAGGCCTGGCCGAAACCCATCAAACGCTAGCCAAAAATGGACTTCGCAGTAGGGTCACTCTGCAGGTCGACGGTCAGTTGAAAACTGGTCGTGATGTAGTGATAGCCGCCATCCTGGGCGCGGAAGAGTTCGGATTCGCTACAGCCCCCTTAGTTGTTTCGGGTTGCGTCATGATGCGCGTCTGTCAACTCGATACCTGTCCCGTGGGAATTGCGACGCAAAATCCCGTCCTGCGCTCGCGGTTCACAGGTCAGCCTGAATTTGTCGAGACATTCTTCGAATACATAGCCGAGGAGGTGCGCGAAATCCTCGCCATGCTGGGTCTGCGGGGTCTCGAGGAAGCCGTAGGCCGCACCGATCTTTTGACCATCGTCCCGGAGCGGATTCGCGCTCACGCAAACTTTCGCTTTGACCGACTTCTTGGTGACGCTATTCCCGGGCAAATGTTCAAGACGCAGAATCAGGATTGTTTGACCGACGATGTACTTGACCGAGATTTCGTCGTTGGGGTGATGGAAGCCATTACCTCCGGTTCGCCCTACCAAGGTAATTTCGACATCACCAATGTCGACCGATCTACCGGAACAATCACTGGCGCCGAGATCACCCGACTCCACCCACACGGTGTCGAGCCCGATACCGCTTCGCTCTCTTTTCGCGGATCTGCCGGGCAGAGTTTTGGTGCCTTCATCCCTCGAGGATTGACCTTGCGGTTGGAGGGTGACGCGAACGACTACGTCGGCAAGGGTCTGAGTGGGGGACGAATCATCATCTCCACCCCCGCGACCGCAACTTTCGAATCGCACCTCAACGTGATCGCCGGCAACGTCATCGGATACGGTGCTACCTCAGGTGAAATCTTCCTGAACGGTGTCGTCGGCGAGCGATTGGGTGTCCGAAACTCCGGCGCCACCATTGTTGTGGAAGGCGTCGGGGACCATGCGTGCGAATACATGACTGGCGGCCAAGTCGTGATTCTGGGTGATACCGGTCGAAATCTCGGTGCCGGAATGAGTGGGGGCACTCTCTACTTGTATGACCCGCGTGAACTCTTGAATGGCGTACTCGCAAACGGCGACTTCGAGATTGATTTCTTGGATGAGGAGAGCGACGCAGCTCTGCACCAGTTACTTCATCGCTACGTCGAAGAAACAGGTTCCCAGCTGGCGCGGGAGATTCTGTCTGCATGGAATACCGAACGCATGCGCTTCGTGCAGGTCCAAAGCGTGGAGTACGCAGCCGCACAAAGGCGGAATCATGGGTAAGCCCACCGGATTCCTGGAAGAACCGCGGTTCAACCCCCAGCGTCGTCCCGTGAGCATTCGCACCCGCGATTGGAATGAGGTCTACGTTCCACAAGATGTAGATGTCACCCGTGCTCAGGCCGGGCGCTGCATGGACTGCGGAATACCCTTCTGCCACCAAGGGTGCCCCTTAGGCAATCTCATCCCCGAATGGAATGATTTGGTGTATCGCGATGATTGGGAGGGCGCCCTCGCACGACTATCGGCAACGAACAATTTTCCTGAATTCACCGGACGCTTATGCCCTGCTCCGTGCGAGTCCGCGTGCGTAGTCGCTATCTCTGATCAAGCGGTGACCATCGAACGGGTCGAATACGAGATCGCTGAGCGTGGATTTGCCGAAGGTTGGGTTCATCCCCACGTCAGTAAACCCAATGGACTCAGCGTTGCGGTTGTGGGGAGCGGACCGAGCGGTCTCGCCGCCGCCCAGCAATTAGCCCGGCAGGGCTATTCGGTTGAGGTCATCGAACGTGCCGACAAAATCGGTGGACTACTTCGCTACGGAATTCCGGAATTCAAGATGGAGAAGAGAATTCTCGATCGCCGACTAGATCAGATGCGTGCCGAAGGCGTGAGCTTCACGGTCAATCACGAGGTGACCAGCAAAGCATTGCGCGACCTACGAGACCAACACGATGCGGTGATTTTGGCGATTGGTTCGACGCGACCGCGCATCGTAGATTTCCCGGGAAATGACGCGTCGGGCGTGCACAGCGCCATGGCATACCTAAGCGCCGAGCAACAAGGAATTGAGGGCTTTGACGCGCAAGGTCGCCACGTGGTCATTCTCGGTGGCGGCGACACGGGTGCTGACTGTCTGGGAACGGCCTTGCGCCAGGGGGCTCTCAGTGTGACCCAACTCGAGATTCTCGCCCAACCCCCCGCGACGCGGCCGGACTCGCAGCCGTGGCCCACCATGCCGAGTATTTACAAGGTAACGAGCGCACACGAAGAAGGTGGCGAGCGTGTATTTTCCGCTCACACCACGCGAGCGGACGTCGATGAATATGGGAAAGTGTTTCAATTGGTTTTTGCGAGCGGCAACGGTAGCGAGACTTTCATTCCCGCCTCAATGATTCTTATCGCGGCTGGCTTCGTGGGGCCCGAGGTGGACGGCCTGATCGAGGACGGGCTGGTCAACTCACGAGGCAACATTATGGTCGATGACGAATGGCTTATTGAGAGCAACGGTGATCACGCGCCCCTGTTCGGCTGTGGCGACGCCGTTCGAGGTCAAAGTTTGATCGTGTGGGCTATTGCAGAAGGTCGCTCGGCAGCAGCTGCCGTCGACGCAACTTTGCGGGGTCACTCGAACTTGCCTCAACCCGTCAGACCCGGTCAATTGTCCTGGGGCACGTAGCCTTTCACGATAGATACGATTTACACGTACAAGAGGGGGAGTACTCATGAAGAGCACAATGCAAGATGGTCCGTTGCTAATCAGAAATATTCTGAAATTCGGGCAGTGGATTCACTCGGAAAAGAAAATCTTTACCGTAACGGAGGATGGCGTCCTCGAAGGAACGTTCTCTGACGTCGCACGTAACGCCGAAAAGCTAGCCCATGCCCTTGCGCGACTAGGAATTGAGCAGGGCGACCGTGTCGGCACATTCATGTGGAATAACCAATGGCACATGGAGGCCTACATGGCGGTGCCCTCCATGGGCGCTGTACTGCACACTCTCAACATACGTCTCTTTCCTGAGCAATTGGCATACATCATCAATCACGCCGACGACAAAATTCTTCTCGTGGACGGCTCACTCCTCCCGAACCTGGCGAAGGTGAAGGACTCCCTTGCGGGCGTTCGCCACATCATTGTCAAAGGGGACGGCGACAGGACCGTTCTTGGTAGGCAGACCCTCGATTACGACGAGTTGCTCGCCAGCGAAGGTGACGGGTACGACTGGCCTGACCTTGATGAGAGAAGTGCGGCGGCTATGTGCTACACCTCGGGCACAACCGGAAACCCTAAAGGCGTTGTGTACTCGCACCGTTCCACGTGGCTCCACTCCATTGCCTCAACCTCGGCGAACTCGGTGGGTTTTAGCGACCGCGACCGAGCTTTGCTGATAGTTCCCATGTTCCACGTCAATGCGTGGGGTGCCACCTACACCTCATTTATGGCGGGAACCGAACTGGTATTACCGCAGCAATACCTACAAGGTGGCCCCATTGTCGAAATGATTCGCACCCTACGGCCCACCTTGGCGCTCGGTGTGCCCACGGTGTGGAATGACGTGCTGCGGGTGGCCGAGTCAGACCCCACCGCGGATTTTTCCTCCTTGCGAACCGTCATGAGTGGCGGTTCGGCCGTACCGCGTCAGATGATCACCGCCTTCCGCGATCGCCACGGAATTGACATGGTGCAGGGCTGGGGGATGACCGAAACGAGCCCCTTGGCGGCGGTATCCATCCCGCCCGCGGGCAC
>CAINHL010000050.1 GCA_903848885.1 uncultured Actinomycetes bacterium | reverse complement strand
GCTTCTGCCGCATCAAGAACAGCCTCGCTCACGAATCCCATGATGTCCGCCTGTGAAACGAAGGAGGCCTCCATGTCAAGTTGCGTGAATTCAAACTGTCGATCCGCGCGCAAGTCCTCGTCGCGCAGACAACGCGCAAATTGGAAATAGCGATCGAACCCACCCACCATCAAAAGCTGCTTCGCAATCTGGGGAGACTGAGGCAAAGAATAGAAATCTCCGTGATGCAATCGCGATGGCACAACGAATTCCCGCGAACCCTCTGGAGTAGGCGCCCACAGTAGTGGGGTCTCGACCTCGCAGAATCCTTGACGTTCCATCGCGCGGCGGATTGCCGAGTTCACCTTCGCTCGGAGGCGGAGGTTTTTCTGCATTTGCGCACGGCGAATATCCAGGAAGCGATACTTGAGTCGAACCTGTTCGTCAATATCGATTCGATCATCAAGTTGAAAAGGAACCGTGTCAGATGTCGCCAGCACCTCGACGGTGCACTCAGTCAGTTCCACCCCTCCCGTGGAAATTTTTGGGTTCACGGTGCCAGTCGGACGATGCGTGATCGAACCCGTAACGCGGACGACGTACTCACTACGCACATCGAGCGATCCATCAACAACCACCTGAACAATTCCACTGTGATCGCGAATGTCGAGGAAGGCCAAATGCTCCCCGTGTTCACGACGACGTGCCACCCAGCCGCACACCGCAATTTTTTTGCCGACATCGCTCGCGCTCAGCGTTCCGCACAGCGTGTCGCGCAAACTCGTTGCTTCGTAGGGTTCTGTCATTGTTCTGCCATTTCTTGTAAGAGGTCCATAATGACCTGTGCGGAACCAGCACGAGCGATACGAAACTGACGATCCTCATCCGCAGCGCCTTTCAAGCGACGCACGGTAATCTCCCCCGCGTTTGCTTCCTGCTCCCCGATCAGAATCGCCAACTCAGCACCACTGCGGTCCGCGAGCTTCATTTGGCTCTTCATCGAACGACCGTCATAGGCCCGTTCGACGCTAACTCCCAACGAACGTAGTTCAGAAGCCAGCAACATCGCATCGAACGATTTGAGTGTGTCAACGATGAACACCCGACACGACGGGGTGCCTGTGCGTGCACCATCCTCGGCCTGGAGTGCCAGTAGCAGTCGTTCGATGCCGCTCCCGAAGCCGATAGCTGGAGTCGGATCGCCGCCCAGGTTTTCCACCAAGCGGTCGTATCGTCCGCCTCCCCCCACGGCATTTTGCGCCGAATCCAGTGCTCGCGACGAGAACTCGAAGGTGGTGCGGGTGTAGTAGTCAAAGCCCCTCACCAAACGCACATCACGACTCCACGGGATTCCCAGCACCGACAATCCATCGGTGACAGCGGAGAAGTGTTCAGAGCACTCCGCACACAAGTAGTCGGGGAGTTGAGGCCCGTCAGTCGTCACCGATACGCAGTCAGTCTTTTTGCAATCGAGAACTCTTAGGGTATTGGAACGAAAACTTTCTCGGTGCTCGTCGCAGAGGCGGTCGGACGAAGCATTCAAAAACTGTAGCAACGCGTCAACATACAGATTCCGACAATCCTCGTGACCCATGGAATTGATACGCAAGTCGATTTCTCGTAATCCCAGCTCACGAAAGAAGTCCCACGCCACTGCGATTACCTCTACGTCAATGAATGGGTCGGCGGTCCCGATTGCCTCAACACCCAGTTGGTGATGCTGGCGATATCGTCCCGCCTGAGGACGTTCGTAACGAAAGGCCGGGGTGAAGTACCACACTTTCCATGGCGTAGTGGGGTGGTGCTGCACAAATGAGCGCACAACCGAAGCAGTGCCTTCAGGCCGCAGGGCATACACCCGATCCGAACGATCCGTAAACGTGTACATCTCCTTGCGTGCCACATCTGAATTCTCACCGATTCCCCGCTGGAAGACGCCGACGTCTTCGAATAAGGGATTAACTATTAGACCGAAACCACTACGTGACGCTACGTCTGAAAACAGCGCAATCGTTTCTTGCCACTTCGTACTTTCAGGCGGCAGGACGTCGTGCGTTCCGACCGGCGACTGAAACGCCTTTTCTGACTGATTCACGAGCTCTGCTTTCTTCCAGGTAATTGGCGGAAGGCATCAAACACGCCATCGACACCTTTGATGGCTACCAACAGGCTAGAGAGATGGGCGGGGTCAGCGAGTTCCACGTCGAAAGTCATTCGAACTATTCGGTCCGAGGCTGTCGCCGAGTGACTGGCCACGATATTCAAGTGGTACTCCGCCACGACCCGCGACACGTCAAAGAGCAAACGTGAGCGATCGAAGGCCATTACTTCAAGTGTCGCTCGGTACACACCCTTGCTGGAACCGTCCCACTCCACCTCGATGACACGGTCCCCCACTCGGCTGGCCAAGGCCGCCGCGTTGGAACAATCATTACGATGTACCGAAACGCCGCGACCTTGCGTGACAAAACCCATAATTTGATCACCAGGAACGGGTGAGCAGCACCGCGCCAAATGAATCATGACGTCATCTAAACCTTCAACGAAAACCCCGCCAGCCCTACCGGAGTCACGGTAGGCACGCGTCGCCTTTCCGACCGTCGTGGGGAGTTGCTCAGCGTCACCGCCGCGCAGTTCCCTATCGAGACGTTGCACTACTGATTGCACTGAAACCTGTCCCGAGCCAACATGAAAGAACAGGTCCTCAATGTCGTCGTAGTGAAGAGAGACAGCGACCGCGAGGAGGGCCTGCGAGGACAGGCTTGTTTGGATGGGCAGGCCTTCGCGACGAAAAGCCTTCGTCATTTCCTCTCGACCCGCTTCAATGGCATCTTCGCGACGCTCGCGCTGAAACCATTGACGAATCTTTGATCGTGCGCGCGACGAGACCGCCACCGTCATCCAGTCTCGCGAAGGACCTGCGCTCTCCGATTTATTGGTGAGAACTTCCACCACGTCCGCCGAGTGGAGCTCAGTGTCCAACGGAACCAGGCGGCCATTAACTTTCGCACCAATACAACGATGGCCCACGTCGGTGTGAACCGCGTACGCGAAGTCAATTGGTGTGGCACCACTCACCAAGGCTAGAACTCTGCCCTTGGGGGTGAATACGTAGACCTCGTCCTGGCCGAGATCGAGCTTCAATTGTTCGAGGAAACTTATCGGATCGTCGTTGTCTTCTTCACCATCGACGATTCGCTGCATCCAGGCGATCTCCTTGGCCGATGCCCGTTCCTTGTATCCCCAGTGAGCGGCAATTCCGAACTCTGCTCGACGGTGCATCTCTTGCGTTCGCAGCTGGACTTCCACCGATTTCCCGCGAGGACCGACCACCGTCGTATGCAGAGACTGATAAAGATTGAATTTGGGGTTATTGATGTAGTCCTTAAAACGGCCCTCAATAGGCTTCCAGAGGGAGTGAACGGCACCCAAGGCAGCCCAGCACTCTGCTTCGGTTGCGACGATAACGCGAATACCGATCAAGTCGAAGATTTCGTCAAACTCTTTACCCGCAACCACCATTTTTTCATAAATACTCCATAGGTGCTTTGGCCGACCACGCACGTCGCCAGACATACCCAGTTCGTTAAGTTTGGTAGCAACGTTGCCCACGACGGCCTGGAGATATTCTTCGCGTTCGGGAGCACGTGCCGCCACCATTTGTTCTATTTCCGCGTAGCGCTTTGGATGCAAGGTGGCGAAGCTGAGATCCTCAAGTTGCCATTTAACAGATTGAACTCCTAGGCGGTGAGCGAGCGGGGCATAAACGTCCAGCGTCTCCTGCGCGATAGTGCGCTGCTTGACCACTGGCATCACCGAGATAGTTCGCATATTGTGCAGGCGATCAGCAAGTTTGATCAGCAGTACACGCCAATCCTGTGCCATCGCTATAAACATCTTGCGGATAGTTGCCGCTTGCTGCGCTTCCTTTGAATCAAAAGCCAGACGATCCAACTTGGTTACTCCGTCGACCACCTCGGCAACGCCTGAACCGTAGGTTTCACGTATGGCCTCGACCGTCATTCCGGTATCTTCCACGGCGTCGTGGAGTAGGGCGGCCGCGATGGTGGCGCCATCGAGGCCCAAATCGGCCACAATCTGTGCCACCGCAATCGGGTGTGTGACGTAGGGCTCACCAGTTCGACGAATTTGGCCCTCATGAGCCGAAATCGCTGCTCTCCCTGCTTGGAAAATAATGTCCGGATCTTGATCTGGAAAGTGCCGTAAAAAAGCGTCGCGCACGGGCTCCAGCAGAGCCAAGAGAGGTTCTGACTCAGCCGCGATAGAGGAATGAATCACGCTGGTCACCCGACCAGCCTACCTCTGTTTTAGCGTTTTTTGCGCTTGCGCGGCTTGGCCACCACCGCCGTGGCTGCAGCTGCGGCACTGGAAGGAGAACCCACAGAATTCTTGTCGTCCGTCATCCGAGCCGCCATCGCGGGAGTCACTGCTTGGCGGGCAGCCCTTGTCTCGAGCCGCAGGGATAGTTCACGGTAACGAGGCTCACGTTCCTTGGTCCACGCCAGAATGGGGCTGGCGATGAATATCGAAGAGTATGCACCGCTCACAAGACCCACGAAGAGTGCCAGACCGTAGTTTTGAAGAGTTGTCGCACCCAGCAACTCCGCGCCGACTACCAAGATTGACAGAACCGGCAAAATCGCTACGAGAGACGTGTTGATGGAGCGCGCCAAGGTTTGATTCATCGAAAGATTAATCATTTCCGAATAGGTCATCGCTCCGGTCTTCATCACGCCGCGAGTGTTATCACGCACCCGGTCGAAGACAACCACGGTGTCGTAGAGGGAATAGCCCAAAATCGTCAAAATCGCAATCACCGTATCCGGTGTGATTTGGAACCCAAAGAGCGAATAGACCCCAATGGTCACGAGGAGGTCGTGCAGCATAGCTATGAACGCCGCCAGAGCCATCTTTGGTTCGAAGCGCATCGCTATGTACGCCACTACGGCCACAAAGAAGGCAATCAGTGCCTCGAGCGCCCTATTAGTAACTTGACCACCCCATGTCGGCCCCACCGAGGATGTTGATACTTGGTTAGGACTGCGGTGGGCCAAGGTCGCCAACGCGGTCACTACCTTGTTGGTCTCCGTCAATTGATCCGCGAGACTGAGTGAACTCAGGTTTGCTTGAACGGTCAGAGTCTGGCCGCCCAGTAGAAAGACGTTGGGATCATTGAGGCCAGCGGATGTCACTGCCGCCGTTGCCTGCGAGACCGTGATGCCTTTGGCGAGGACTTGCCACGAACTACCACCCTTGAAGTCGATGCCAAGATTAAGGCCACGAAAGCCGAGAGAACTCAAACCAGCCACGATCACCACCAGCGACGCCAACAACCAAATGCGACGGCGGCCAACGAAATCTACCGACGTTTGACCTCGATACAGACGACCGGACTTGCTCGTAGATAGCACGATCTCACTCATCGTTCGACACTCCCATTCCTGCGGCCATTGACATCATGGAGTTCGACTGAACGCCGCTTCGACGGCCGAGCAAAATCACGATTGGTCTAGTGAAGTACCACGTAATAGCCACGTCCATCAAGGTCGACAGACCAAGGAAGAAAGCGAAACCTCGTACCGAACCCACGGCAATTAGATACAGCAGAACTGCTGCCAGCAGGGAGACCATATCCGCCGCCAACACCGTGCGCCACGCCGATTTAAAGCCTCGATCAACCGATGTTCGTACCGTCCGTCCCGCTCGGGCTTCGTCTTTCAATCTTTCGAAATACACGATGTAGCTGTCAACCGTGATGCCGATTGACACGATCAAGCCGGTAACGCCCGCCAGATCAAAGCTCGGCGCCAATGACGTTCTTCCCAGGGCGGAGATGATTGCCCATAGCAGCGCACCCGTCACACCCAGACCCAGCCAAATAACCAGACCGAGCGCTCGGTAATACAAAATGGTGTAGAGCAGAACAAGTATTAGACCGGCAAGCCCCGCACCCAAGCCGGCCACCAAAGCTGAGTGGCCCAACGTTGGCGACACCGTTTCGGTACTCAAGGGAAGCAATCGCACCGGCAGCGAACCGAACTGCATGGCAATCGCCAACGTCTGCGCAGAGGACTGTGTGAATGATCCGGAGATTGAACCTTGACCGCCAAAGGAAGATGGTGACGTGGCCGTCGCGGAAATTACTGGTGCGGATTGAACAACACCGTCAAGCTCGATAGCCACCAACATGTGGAAATTCTTCGTAGCTACTTGATCCCATTGTGGAGATCCAGCTGAGGTCAGGGTGTAATTCACCAACCATGCGCCCGCCTGATCCTGCTGAGCAACGGCCGACTTTACCGCTTGGCCCGACAGCTGCGCGGGGCCAAGGATGTAGCGCCGGCCTGGCTGTCCAAGAACGGGGAGCGCAACGGTTTCGTAGGGATTATCGCTAGCGGGTGCAGTGGTCGGGAAATTCGTCAACGACAGGTCAGGGCCAAGATTGGCCATCGTGAATCCATTAATGGAATTGCTGTCGGGCGTTACCGCAAGATTGGCTAACGTGAAGGCCGTCTTGGCGCTGCAGGGGTTTCCGTTGTAATTCTTAAGAGGCTGCAATACCTTTTGTGGAACAGTCACTTCGCACAGCACGGGTCGAAAGAGAAGCTGCGCGGTCTGACCAACATCTGCCAACACCGCTCGCGCGTCCGATACTCCCGGAACCGAGACGGCAACGTTGCCACCCTGAAGATGAACCGTGGCACCGGAGACACCCAGTCCATTAACGCGATTAGAAATGATGTTCACTACTTCGTTCATATTGGCCGCACTGGTGGCGTGGGCAGGCTTAAAGACAACCGAGAGGCCACCCGCGAGATCGAGTCCTAGTTTGGGTCCCCATCCAGCCGACATCGCTCCGATGAGCGATCCGAAAGAAATGACGAGCGTTAAAACAAGGCTGACAGCCAGCCCGCGACGCGACGTGGCTGTTGTGGCCATGGTTATTCGTTACTTTCCGGTTCGGTCGCCACCGGCTCAACGAACTTTTGGGCAATCGCCTTTGGAATGAACTCCAAGTCGGTGCCACCGGCGGTGCGCAAGGTGACAGAGGTGTCTGTGCGACTAATGACAGTTCCGATGAGTCCACCGATGGTCTGCACGCGGTCGCCCACCTCTACTTGAGAGGCCTCTGAACGACGAGCCTTAGCCTTCTTACTCCTCGGACGAATATAAAACCAGAAAAAAGCCCCATACAGGACAGCAATAATCAGAAGAAACGAGCTGTTACCACCAGATTTTGCAGCATCTAAAAACATTTTGACCCCTCAGGACTAACTGCGCAAACCTTAGTCGCTGATTTTAGGTACCCACGACACCTACGACCGGCGCTCGTTGGGACGCGCAAGGCCAAGATGATCGTAGGCGCTATCCGACGCCTGACGACCCCGAGGGGTGCGCAGCAAGAGGCCTTCGCGTATCAAGAAAGGTTCGTAAGCATCCTCTATAGTCTGGGACTCCTCGCCGCAGGCCTGCGCCAAGGTAACAAGACCAACGCTCGCCCCCGATGGTTGTGAACAAAGGAATTCAAGAATTTTCCGGTCAAGCTTGTCCAAGCCGAGCGCGTCAACACCAAATCGTTCTAACGCTGATGTGGCCAAGTCGTGATCGATGTGCTGCACTCCGTCGATTTGCGCGACATCACGCACTCGTCGAAGAAGACGATTCGCTATTCGCGGAGTCCCGCGTGAGCGCCGAGCGATTTCGCCTGCCGCCGCCTCGTCAACAGCAATATTGAGCAATTGCGCCGACCGCAAGATCACCCCTTGGAGATCCTGGTGGTCGTAAAGCTCCAAACGACCCACAAAACCAAACCGGTCGCGAAGGGGCGCTGCGACGAGCCCGGTGCGAGTGGTTGCCCCCACCAAGGTAAAGGCGGGCAAGTCGAGACGTAACGAACGCGCCGATGGTCCCCGACCAATCAGAACATCCAAACGCCGATCTTCCATTGCGGGATAGAGAACCTCCTCGAGACTGCGAGGTAGGCGATGGATTTCATCGATGAACAGAACATCCCCTTCTTGGAGGTCAGTCATAATTGCTGCCAGATCACCTGCTCGCGTGAGAACCGGACCACTCGTGATGCGAAGTCCTACACCCATCTCCGTTGCCACAATGCCCGCAAGTGATGTCTTACCTAAGCCCGGAGGACCCGCGAACAAAATATGTTCTGAACTCTGACCACGAGCTTTTGCTGCACCGAGGACAATTTCCAAGTGACCCACCAACTCTCGCTGGCCCACGAACTCTGCCAAGGACTGTGGACGCAGACTCGCCTCCACGTGCCGTTCCGTTTCGTCGATGACCGCGGGCGTCACCGCTGAGTGAGTAGGTATCAAACTCGTCGTTTTGCGCGCCATCATCGGTTCATCGCTTTCAGGGCCACCGTCAGCGCTCGACCTTCGTCATCGGGCAACTCCACACCAGTAAGACCTTCGCGAATCTCTTGCACCGAAAAACCCAACTCTCGGAGCCCCATTTCCACCACGTCGCCGACCGAAGAGCTTGCCACCCGAACGGTAGCGATATCTGAATAGTTAACCAATTTGCCAGCGAGTTCCAAAATCAGCCGCGCCGCTGTTTTTTTTCCTATTCCTGGCACTTTCGACAAAGCGTCAGTGTCGCTGCGGGCTATGACCGTAGCCACTTCCTCCGGTCGCATGAGACCCAAAGTCGCCAAGGCGATCGCGGGTCCGATACCCGACACGCTGATGAGCTGACGAAATACGTCGCGCTCTTGGAGCGAGAGGAAGCCAAAGAGCACAATGGCGTCATCGCGCATCTGCGTATGCACAAACAACTGAATGTCGTCCAGCGATGACGCTTCGAATGCCGTAGACGCGGTCACGCTCACTTCATATCCAACTCCGCGAACATCAAGCAGAATGACGTGATCGGGAGACGTGTGCTCCACCCGCCCTCGAAGATAGCCAATCATGCGAGCGACAATCCCGAATGTGACTCGAAACGAGTGGTGAGTAGGTACGTAATCGCCAAGCCTAAGGCGTCTGCCGCATCGGCTGGTTCCGGAACTTCACCTAATCCGCACAGGGAAGCCACCATTAATTGCACCTGTTGCTTCGGGGCTGCGCCGTAGCCCGTAACCGCCAATTTCACCTCTTGGGCCGTGAACTGACGAACCTGACAGCCCGCGGCCGCGGCCACTCCCACTGCCAAACCGCTCGCTTGAGCAACTCCAATAGCTGTTTTGGCGTTACGTTGAAAGAAGACTCTCTCCACCACCACGACGTCCGGCTTGACCTCGGCCATCAGTTGCTGAAGATCGACCAGCAAGGCTCCGAGTCGTGATTCGACGCTCGCTTCTTTCGGGGTTTCCAAGACCCCAGCGTCGGCCGCCCGAAAACCGCCGGACTCCGTCAGGGTGACAACACCAAAGCCGCAACGTGTCAGACCTGGGTCGATTCCTAATACGAACATATGTTCGATTGTACCGCTCACGACGCCCAGAGTGGGTTACCCCTCGTAGGCTGCCAAAAGATCGTCCGAAATGTCGAAGTTTGCGTACACGTTCTGCACGTCGTCGTGGTCGTCGATGGCTTCCATGAGTCGGAGAACCTTCTTGACCTCAGATAGATCCGTCACCGGCACCAGGTTCTGGGGCAGCAAGACCAAGTCCGATCCCAGTACTTCAGCTCCCGCCGCCTCCAAAGCCCCTCGCACGGCAGCGAGCAACGGGGCCTCAGTTGTCACAATCCAGTTTTCACCGTTACTCGACAAATTTTCACCTTCAGCGTCCATCACCCACTCCAGCATGGCATCTTCCGAATGCTTACCGGAGACTTCGATGGAGCCCTTTCGATCGAATTGCCACGCCACCGCTCCCGGCGTTGCGATGTCACCACCGTTCTTCGAGAAGATGTTCTTAATTTCCGGAGCCGTGCGATTGCGATTGTCGCTGAGGCACTCCACCAGAATTCCCACTCCGCCTGGACCGTAGCCCTCGTACGAAATGGCTTCGTAACGGACGCCCTCTAGTTCGCCCGTACCTCTCTTGATGGCTCGCTCGATGGTATCCATCGGCACCGACGCATCGCGCGCCTTTTGAAACATCGTTCGTAGGGAGGCATTGAGATCCACGTCGCCGCCGCCCTCGCGAGCCGCTACTTCAACCTGCCGAATTAACTTCGCGAACACCTTTGCTCGCGCAGCGTCTTTCGCGCCCTTTCGGTGCTTGGTCGTTGCCCATTTTGAGTGGCCAGACATCATTCCTCCTGGGTTGTAGCGCCAATGCTACCTAAGTGCTTCGACGCTTTCGACAAACATCCGATGAATCGTCAAGTCCTCCGTCAACTCGGGATGAAAGCTGCAGCCCCACACCATTCCTTGTTTGACCAGTACTGCGTGGGGGCCGTCTCCGTGATCGTGGGTAGCAAGAACTTCCACATCCGCACCCACTTTCGTTATGCGTGGCGCACGAATGAAGACCCCCGGAACCACCACGGAATCGTGCAGCTGGACCATGGCTTCGAACGATGCCGTTTGACGCCCGTAACCGTTCCTGCGTACGGTGACGTCCAGGCACGCGAACGACCATTGATCCGAACGGCCATCGAGAATCTGTTCTGCGAGCAGAATGAGTCCTGCACACGTTCCGAAGGCCGGCAATCCCTCGTGCAAACGGATCGCCAGATCCTCTCGAAGTCCGCTGACTTCCAGTAAGCGCGCGATCGCGGTCGATTCTCCACCTGGAATAACCAGAGCGTCAAGGTTCACTAAATCTTCGGGCAACCTGACCTGCGGCGCGGAAACCCCGAGTCGCTCGAGTGCTCGCGTGTGTTCCCTCACGTCCCCTTGCAGCGCAAGGACACCAACGCGCATTACCAACCGCGCTCGGCGAACCGTTGCTCGAGTGTGGAAGTCTCAAATCCCTTCATAGCGGCGCCGAGTCCCGTCGACACCTTGGCAACGATTTCCGCATTGTTGAAATGAGCGGTCGCCTCAACAATTGCTTTCGCCATCAATTCAGGGTCCGACGACTTGAAAATGCCCGAGCCAACAAAAACGGCTTCAGCGCCCATCTGCATGACCAGCGATGCGTCAGCCGGAGTAGAGATACCGCCGGCGCAGAAAAGCGGAACGGGTAATTTGCCAGTGGCGGCGATCTCCCGGACGAGGTCTAAAGGTGCGGCCAAATTCTTGGCCATCGCGTAAATCTCCCCTGCATCCGCTGCTTGTATCTGCGCGATTTGCTGACGGATCATCCTCAGGTGACGAACGGCTTCCACAATGTTGCCGGTGCCCGCTTCTCCCTTGGAACGAATGAGGCAGGCACCTTCCGCAATGCGGCGAAGAGCTTCGCCCAAGTTGGTGGCTCCACACACGAACGGAACCGTAAAGGGCCATTTGTCAATGTGATTGGCCTCGTCCGCCGGCGTCAGAACCTCGGACTCGTCGATGTAGTCAACGTCCAAGGCTTGCAAAATCTGTGCTTCCGCAAAATGTCCGATACGAGCTTTGGCCATGACGGGTATCGTCACCGACGCTTGAATCTCTCGAATCATCTGCGGGTCGCTCATTCGTGCCACGCCGCCATCGCGACGGATATCGGAGGGGACGCGCTCTAACGCCATCACGGCAACGGCTCCCGCGTCTTCGGCAATTTTCGCCTGTTCGGGATTAACAACATCCATGATGACGCCGCCTCGCAGCATGTCCGCCAAACCCCGCTTTACCTGCGCTGTTGCAATTTTTTCCTGAACCATGCTCACAGCCTAACGGTCTGCTACCACTCCAGCAACGCTCGGCTACGCACGCTGGGGTTATCGAGATCATCAATGGTCTCGCCGGACAGGCCCGTCATCACGTTGCACCAGACCCATCGATTTCTCGCGTAATCCGCGTGCGCGAAATATGAGTCCTTGGGTACCGATTGGTTTGCCATGCGTGCCAATGCGGATGCCAGACCATTGGGGTAACGGATTGCCGCCGCCGCTATCTCGTCGGCTCGGTACGTCGTGCCCGCGCCCGCAAGATCCGCCGCACGTCGAGCACTCCCCGTGACGTTCACCGCTGCGACCCGACGAGGCATCTGCGCTAAGCGCTGACGAGCGAACAAGTGAGCGACGACGCCTTCGAGTTCAATGAGTTCAAAGTCATTCATTAGCCCAGAAGTGACAAAAAGGGAAACACCACGTCCATTGGGGACCAGCGCCGCGTTGTACACCGGCTCTTTCACCACGAAACACGAGACCTCGTTCAAACCGAAGGTGGCATTAAGTCGATCAACAATCGTCAACAGCCGTTGACGCTGCACGGGTGTTCCACCGGGTTCCATGGTGGAAACAATGTCCGAGGCAACGGCCCCCGACTCCTTGCTCAATTGGCCAATGACTCGAAGGACATTCACTGCGAGACCTAGACCAGCCACTACGCATACCAGAGTCACGTACCACGCAATCCCCACGACGGAGAGGACGGGACCCAGAATCACGAGCGACCCCGCGACTACGAGGGCGGGACGCTGACTACGTACAACGTGTTTTTTAATGGCGCGCACGTTCTCGTCACGCTCTGCTAACGATGGGCTGTAAGCACTCACCCAGGTCGGATCGAGAACGGGCTCGACATAGCGCGGCTGCGACGGTCCTCGTCGCGAGCTGCGTTGCGATTTGCGCTTTTGCTGAGTGGCCACTGCGACAGGCTAGTGGAGAGATGAAAAAGAATTCTGCGCTTCGCTATACAAATATTCGTAGCGCTCGATGAGATGGTCCATCGACCACTCCTGCGCTCGTGCCCTACCTAAGGATTGAGTGGCTGACGTAGTAGTGCTGAGGGCTCTATTCACCGTCAGCACCAGGTCGCGCGCATCTCCCGGGGTGAAGTACTCAACACACTCACCACCCGCCATTCGATATCCCTGGAGATCCGACGCGACCACTCGTGCGCCCGATGCCAGCCCTTCGAGCAAGACCAACCCAAAGCTTTCACCTCGCAGCGAGGGGGCTACGACGACGTCAGCGGACGCAAGGAGGTCCATTTTGGTACTGGTGGGAACGGCGCCAAGAAATTCCACGTTCGCCAGCGCGTCGGCGGTCGCTTCCACCTCGCGTCGCTCAGGACCATCTCCCACGATCACGACGTCCCACTCCTTAGCTTCCGCTTCATTCTTGCAGGCTGCGAGGAGAGTGGATACTCCTTTTCTCTCTTCAAGCCGGCCGATGAAGAGTATTTTTGGCCGATCTCGCGCTGACCGCTCCTCCATGTGAAACGATGACATTTCGAAGCCGTTAAACAGGATCGAAGATGAAACTCCGACTTCACGAGAGATGGTCTCCGCGGCCGCCTGGGATACAGAGGCCGCTACATCAATACTCTTGGATAGATAGCGAAGCAACGGTCGAGTCAGCGAATATGCCGGTCCACCACCTGCACGGTGGAAAGTGGCCACACTGGGGAATTGGTGCGTCGCCAGCAGCGAGTAGCCCAGTGCAGGGGCGAAGGGCTCGTGGAAATGAACGACATCAGGAGCAAATCGAACTACTTCTTGGCGTACAGCCACGGCCGCCGACCGACTCAACGTGATCGGCGCACGCGATCCGTTCGCCGGAAGCGATAGTCGCCTCCCGAAACGTAGAACCCGCGCGGGCGTGTCGTACTCCACTGAATCCGAATCATCGGGACACACCACCAAAACTTCGTGATCTCGCCACGAGAGGGTTCGGCTCATCGCCAAGACTTGCTCCTGGACACCTCCGTAGGCGCTCAGCGCATACGGGGATACCATCGCAATGCGACTCACATCTTCTCCGCGAAGCGCGGTTGTAAAACGTGCCACTGCTCGGGTGCCCGCTGGATTAACCATTCCAATTGCCGAGCTATTTCCTGAGTAATGCGATGAACGTCATCACGTAGCCGTCCGGTTCTTTCGACCTCAAGCGGCTTATTCATTACGGCGTGATGGCCGCGGCCTGGTCCGGCGTAGCAAGCAGCCGTCAACAGTGCTGCTCCCGTCCGCAAGGCAATCGTCGCCGGGCCCGCAGGCATCGTGACTATTTCCCCAAAGAATTCAACTTCGATACCGTTATTTTGTATGTCGCGGTCGCACAGCAAAGCAACTACGCCACCAGCTTTGAGGGTGCCCATGATGGCGGTTCCGGCACTCGCGTCGAGTGGTTTTATCGTTAGACCCATCGCGTGACGCTTTTCTTGGAACCACTCAAAAAGTTCGGGGGGCTCCAAGGCTTCGGCCACCGCAGTAACGGGAAGCCCAATATGCCCAAGGTACCTCGCACCCCACTCCCAACTACCGACGTGCGGAAGGGCGACGATCACACCACGTCCCAGATCTTTAGCGCCACGTAGGTATTCCAATCCCTCGCTCACGCGGAAACGTGACGTCACCGACTCGGTCGTGAGTGCGGGCAACTTTGCGCCTTCCGCCCAGTATTGCCCGTAACTTTCGTAGGCACGATCACAAAAGCGCTCCAGGAGTTCTTCGGAGAGAGACCCGGTAGGGGCGTTTAAAGCGCGCAGCAAATTATTACGCAAGTGCGAACGACTCGTCAACGTAGCCCGACCGACATTTCGTGCAATCCCGGTTGCCAACCATCCGTCGAGGCGTTCAGGAAGCGCTTCAAGGACCCCGCCCAAACTCTTGAACAGAATGACTTTAGGGGTGAGAGCTCCCACGATTAGCGACGTCGAGGCCTCACGCTGCCACCCATGGATCGTGATTCCCGAGTGGCCCTTTTGGGTCCCTCGGCAATCCGCCATACCCGGTAAAAACGACCTAACGCCGTCATGGTAGTCAGTGCCAGAAGCAGCCACAAGACGGGAAGGAAAAGAACGTTTGCCACCAGGGAGATGCCTAGCAGAATCATTCGTTCGGCACGTTCCATTAGCCCACCCTTGGCGTGTAAGCCAAGAGACTCTGCCTTGGAGCGCTCATAGGAAATCATAAAAGTAGACGTCGCAATGGCAAAAGGCAGCAGGACCAGCAGCCCGTGGTGATGAGTCTCCAAATAGAACATCACCCCTGCCATTAATACCCCATCCGACAAACGGTCGATGACGGAGTCGAAAAAGCTTCCCCGTTGCGACGCGGTGTTCGAGGCTTTAGCCACGGGACCATCAAAGAGATCGTGCGCTCCGGTGAGCGTGAGGAAAAAGATTGCCCACACGTGGTGCCCCGAGCCAATCGCCCATCCGGTCACACAGGCAAAAAGCAAACCGGAGGTGGTCAGAACGTCCGCTGAGGCACCCAGGCGAACCAGCCCGCGTCCGACGGGTTCGGTATAGGAGTTCACCACGTCGCGAAAACGGCCGTCAATCATGAAAAATCACTCAACATTCGCACAGTGCAGAGTGTAGTGAATACCGCCAGCGAACGTTGACTACAACCATGCAGCACGTATCTTTTGCCACGTGCGTTCGAGACTTTCTGGCAAAACTCGAGTCTCACCGATTGACGACATGAAGTTTGTATCTCCGGCCCAACGTGGCAAAACATGCGCGTGTAAGTGCTGAGGAATCCCAGCGCCAGCGGCCGATCCCAGATTGAAGCCGATATTCATTCCGTCGGCACCGTAGGCACGCTCAACCGCCGCCGTGGTTCGTCGAATCATCACGAACAATTCGCCGAACTCGGACTCCGACAAATTAGACAGTTCCCCTTCGTGTCGCCGAGGCAGAACAAGGAGATGTCCCGATCCGTAAGGAAAGGCATTCAATATTACGAAGCAAGAGTCGCCACGTGCGATGACGCCCGACTCCACGGACACTTCTAGATCCGCTAATCGACAAAAAACGCAGACGCCATTCGCCGCGCCACCGTGATGCGCCACATCGGTCACGTAGCTTTCGCGCCATGCAGCCGCGAGGCGTTCAAGGGGCACTACCCGACCTCAGGGCTGGCATGCGCCAGCGACTCGGCGGCGACCCGGTCGATGAAGTCCTTCATCGCCACGCCACGCTCGGGATCGTTTGAACCTCGTGCGTTAACCCCCACCGTCCCATTTCTAACGTCATCTTCTCCGACTACCAAAATGTAAGGAACCTTTTCCATCTTGGATCGCCGAATTCTCGCGCCGAGTGGTTCGGTAGCAGGTTCAGCCTGAGCGCGCAGCCCCGCTGCTCGACACGCCAGAGCCACTTCGTGGGCGTAGTCGTCGTAAATTCCCGACACGGATAGCACATGGACCTGCTCTGGTGCGAGCCAGGTCGGCAGCGCACCCGCGTAGTGCTCAATCAGGATTGCCATAAAACGCTCGATGGAACCGAAAAGAGCACGATGAATCATGATCGGACGAGTTCGAAGACTATCCGCAGCGATGTACGTGGCGTCAAAACGTTGCGGCAGTTGGAAGTCCAACTGGATAGTCGACATTTGATGAGTACGACCAATCGCATCACGCGCCTGCACGGAAATCTTAGGACCGTAGAAAGCGCCGCCTCCAGCATCAAGAACCAACTCCAGCCCCGCAGCACGCGCTACCGATTCCAGAGTCTCCTCGGCTTCCTGCCACTCCTGGTCACTGCCCACAGCCTTGCCCTCAGGGCGCGTCGATAGCTCCAAGTAGAAATCGTTGAGGCCAAACTCGCGCAAAAGATCCAAAACGAAGTTCAGCAGGCTGACGAGCTCTTCGCGCATTTGCTCTCTGGTGCACAAAATGTGCGCGTCGTCCTGCGTCATCCCTCGCACACGCGTCAAACCGTGCACGACGCCTGACTTTTCGTAACGGTAGACCGTACCGAACTCAAACATTCTCAGCGGTAGTTCGCGATAGCTGCGCTGACGCGACTTGAATATCAATAGATGAAACGGGCAGTTCATTGGTTTTAGGTAATAATTCTGCCCATCGTCCAATTCCATAGGTGGATACATTCCGTCAGCGAACCACTGCAAATGACCTGAGGTTTCAAAAAGATCTCCCTTGGTGATGTGGGGGGTGTATACGAATTCGTAGCCTGCCTCAACGTGACGCTGGCGGGAGTATTCCTCCATGACGCGGCGTATAGTTCCACCCTTCGGGTGAAATACCGCCAAGCCAGGCCCCAGTTCTGAAGGGAAACTAAAGAGGTCCAATTCGCGACCCAAGAGTCGATGATCGCGACGTTCCGCCTCCTCGAGTCGAAACAGGTGCTGGTCCAAGGCATCTTTCGAATCCCAGGCAGTGCCATAAATGCGCTGCAGCTGAGGGCGCTTCTCGTCGCCGCGCCAATACGCGCCGGCGACGCGCATTAACTTAAAAAATCCCAATTTCGCCGTTGAGGGCACGTGCGGACCACGACAAAGGTCGACAAAATTATCGCTATTGCGGTACGTCGATACCACCGTGCCATCGCCGGCCTCACGCACATCCTCGCCCGTGGCGCCTGCGCTCACGGAACGAATGATTTCCACCTTGAAGGGTTGGTCGGCGAAGAGCTCAAGTCCCTCGTCACGCAGCAATTCTCGTCGTACAAAGGGTTGATCCTCACGTACGATCGCCCTCATTTCGTTCTCTATCTTCTCCAAGTCCGACTCGGTAAACCGAGCATCATTCGGTAACTCGAAGTCGTAATAAAACCCGTTGTCAATGGTCGGCCCGATGGCGAAATGCGTCCCGGGCCACAATCGTGTGACCGCCTGCGCCATCACGTGCGCCGTGGAGTGACGTAACACTTCGAGCCCTTCGGACGAAGAAGCCGTTACCACACTGACGTGAGCGCCGTCAGGAATTTCTCTCGACAAATCGCTCAGCTCACCGTTAACAATGATGGCCAACGCGGCCTTGGCGAGCCGTGAACCAATACTGCTCGCTACATCCAATCCGCTAGCCGGAGACTCGAGGGCCTTGACGCTTCCGTCAGGCAGTACAACGTCGATGAGTGGGGACATGACAGCCTTTCCGTCCTATAGCGTAATGCCCAGCAGCGACGCGGCCTTGGTAACGTTGAAGCCCGATTGCGCGGCGCTATCAATTGCCTTCAGGGCAGTAGGCGTGTCGAGGTCATCATCCAGCGCTCGCCGCACTTCTTCCACCACATCCGATCCTCGTCCGGATGACATCGTGCTGCGCCACGTAGCGAGACGACTCTGGGCTTCCTCTAAATCGGCGTTTCTCCACTGCCAATCTCCGCGATAGTGATGCTGCAGGAGCGCTAAGCGCACCGCAGCCGGTTCACTTTGGCTCGCGAGTTGATCGACAAAAACCAAATTGCCCAGAGATTTTGACATTTTGATGCCATCGAGACCCACCAAACCCACGTGGAGCCACGTCTTGACAAAGGGCGCGCCAGTAACTGATTCGCTCTGCGCAGCTTCACACTCGTGATGAGGGAAAGCCAAGTCACGACCGCCGCCGTGCACATCCAAGGTTTCACCTAATTCTCGCAAGGCCAGAGCCGAGCATTCAATGTGCCAACCGGGACGACCAGCGCCCCACCGTGATTCCCACGACGGCTCATCGTCCAGAGACGGTTGCCACAAAACAAAGTCCAAGGGATCCCGCTTGCGAGGGTCGTCGGGCTTGCCGCCGTGCTGGGCGGCAAGCAAAATCATTTCTTCACGTGATGCATGAGAAACCTGCCCGAAACGAGCGAACTTCTTCACTTCGAAGAAAACATGCCCCTCGATCTCGTAGGCATAACCCTTATCGAATGTTTTCCCAATCAGGGTCAGAATTTCCGGGATGGCGCTGGTAGCTCTCGGTTCCGAAAAGACTGGTAGGAGATTGAGCAGGCCCATGTCACGATCAAACTTCGAAATCTCTTGCGCGGCGAGGTCAAGGTAGTGAACTCCTAGTTCACGCGCCTTGCGCAAGATGTCGTCGTCGACATCGGTCACGTTACGCACACAGCGCGTTTCGTGCCCAGCGTCACGCAATCGGCGTTGAAGAATGTCGAAGGTGAGGTACACGAACGCATGGCCGAGGTGGGCGGAATCGTAAGGGGTAATTCCGCACGAGTACATCGTCACGACCGGTCCCACTTCTAAAGGAAACACTCCCCCTCGAGCGCTATCCCACAGTCTCATGCGTCAGGCATTCCCGCAAGGCGTACATAGGTATGTGCCTTATGACGAATGTTGATGGAGATACACACCGCCGTGAACGCTTCTACCGGGGACGCCAGTGACATCGAACCGGCCTCAATCGCACGCAGGCCGGTGATCGCGTTCGTGATTTCCATCGTGACCCGACGTGCGTCAACGTCATCACCGAAAATAATGACGTCGGCGTTTATTCCTGAATCCAAATTTTCCATGTCGGACGCTGGTAAATGGTGGAAGGCACCTGCAATACGAGAGAGAGGAAGTGCAAAGGCAATTTGGGCCGCCATCGAACCTCGTGGTGGATACATCGGAACCAATTCGCGCCCCTCTTTTTGAAGAGCGTTCACCATCGAGATAACAACTTTCCCTTCCAGAAGAACCTTCGCCGACTTCACCGTATCGACGGCTGAGTCCCAAGGCGTCGCCACCACGACTACTTCGGCCGCAGCCGCGTCTTCATTTGAGCCGCCATTGATCGTCCCCGACCCTCGCGGTACAAGCCCCAGAGCCACGGCTACAGAACGCTCGGCATCACGACCCCCAATAATTACGCGATAACCGGCCGAAGCCAGCCGAATCGCAAGTCCTCGACCGGCGGGACCGGTCCCTCCCAGAATGCCAATTTGATATGTCACGCATCTATCTAAGTAGAAAAACTTGAGTACGCTGACATTCGTGGGTCTTCTCGATGGTCACCGGATACTGGTTACGGGGGTACTGACCGACGATTCGCTGGCCTTTGGCATTGCCGAGCGTTGCTTGGCGGAGGGGGCAGAAGTAATCGTGACGGGAGCCGGACGTGGGTTACGGCTGACCACTCGCACTTCGCGGAAACTGCATCACGTCGGTGAGGTCATTGCCCTTGACGTCACGAACCCACTGGAGATTGATATGGCGGTTGCCGCCGTTACCGAACGCTTTGGTCGACTCGACGGTCTCGTCCACGCAATCGGCTTCGCTCCCGAAGCCTGTTTGGGCAAAGGAATGTTCGCCGCTAGTTTTGAAGAAGTGGCAACAGCGCTGCAAGTTTCTACCCATAGTCTCGCGCTCCTGTCCGGCGCCTTTCGGCCTCTCCTCCAACGAAGTACCGCCATCGGCGGCGCCTCCATTATCGCTCTGGACTTCGATGGATCACGGGCCTATCCCATGTACGACTGGATGGGGGTCATGAAAGCGGGACTCGAGTCACTTGGTCGCTATCTCGCCAGGGAACTAGGACCCGACCACATTCGCGTCAACATGCTTGCTGCCGGACCCGTGCGCACCTTGGCTGCGAAATCCATTCCGGGTTTTGAGCAGTTCGAAGACACCTGGAGCGAGAACGCCCCCCTGGGATGGGATGTCCGCGATTCTTCTGCCGTCAGCGACACCGCCGTAGCCTTGCTGTCACCTCTTCTCCGCTCCACCACTGGATCCATCGTCTTTGTTGACGGTGGTGCGCACGCGATGGGATGACCACGTGAGCCAATTTATTCGACCATCGTCCGTCACGTCGCCGAGTTTTCATGTCCTTAAAGGGCGGCGCGTGACCGTCGCGCTGCTCCTTTCTGATTTTCTGGCCGCCTGGATCTCGTTCTTCGTTGGCCTCGCGGTTCTCTCCAAGGTTTCTTCGCTCCCGGCCAACAATCTGCATCATCTACGCTCAAATTTGAATCACGGTTGGGGTTTTGCCCTCAGCATGTTGGTAGCGCTGACCATCTCCGGACGATACCGAGCGGCCTATCGGAGCCCCACACAGAGCACTTTTAACGATCTCCGCGACTACTTCCACTCCGCCGTACTCGGTGGTTTTATTACCCTGCTCGCTGCGAGGATCCTGGACCACGTCAGGAACTTCCACATCGTGGTCACGACACAAGTGGTGATCGGCACCATGTTTGCCGGCATAGTATTCGCCTTCAGCCACTCATTGGTTCGCCATATCGTTCTTAGTCGCTACCCCATTCGGATTGCGATCGTTGACGACGGCTCAGATTTCAATCGGATTCACACCCATCTAAAACTCCAGCACGGTGTTGACGTCGTCGGCCGTATCAATCCGAGCAGTCCATCCCCGGAGGACTGCATAGGATCACTCCCCGATGCGGAGTCCATCATCACGGACTTTCGTCTCAACAGGATAATTTTCGGTTCCAGTTCCAAAGGAAACGACGAGTACGTGAATGCGTACCGCTTATGCAGCCAGCTCGTCGACATCGAGCTGGTTCCACGTACGAACGAATTGATTTCCTGGCGATCCCGACTTACCGAAATCAATGGCCTACCCGTCTTGGAAATAGCCCCTCGACACGCCTCGCACTACGACCAAGTCCTAAAGCGAGCATTCGACATAACAGTTTCGTTAACAGTATTGGTGCTGTCCTTGCCGCTCACGCTCTGTCTCGCGCTGATGATCAAACTGACTTCGAGGGGCCCGATTTTCTTTCGTCAATCTCGCCTCGGCTATCGCGGGACAAGTTTCGTAATCTGGAAATTCCGCACACTTCGTAATTCTCACGTAGATCACGGCTCGACGAGCGAGGATGGAAACTCAATGTCACTCGCCTTGGCACGAAAAAAGTCTCTTCTTCAGAGTGACTACACGCCGATCGGTCGCTTTTTACGCCGTAGTGGACTGGACGAACTGCCCCAGTTTTTGAATGTTCTCGCTGGCAGCATGAGTATTGTCGGGCCGCGACCCTTCGTATCGAACGAATCCGACCTCACATCACCCACGGCGATACGACGATACGACGTGCGTCCGGGAATCACTGGTCTCTGGCAGGTGACCGGTCGCAACGAACTCACGCATGAAGAGCTAGGAGAATTGGACTATCTCTACGTCTCGGCCTGGTCGTTTTGGTGGGATGTAAAAATTTGTTTCGAGACTCCGCGGGCGATGTTCCGAGGCCTTGGTGCCTACTAGGGCGTACGGCACTCTCGCCCTCGCACATGATTACCTCACGCAGCGGGGAGGGGCTGAAAGGGTCGTGGCTGGCTGGCTGGGTATGTGGCCCGAGGCCTCTCTGTACACCGCCCTCTACGAGCCATCCCACACCTTCCCCGAATTTCAGCAGGCCAATTTGGTTTGCTCGCCACTGAACCGATCGCACTTTCTCCGCTCGCATTACCGCACAGCGCTGCCCCTGTACCCCCTCGCATGGTCACGAACGACGATCGATGCCGACGTCGTTTTGGCATCATCCAGCGGGTGGGCGCATGGATTACGAACCGACGGGCGTCTCGTGGTCTACTGTCACTCTCCTGCCCGTTGGCTCTATCAGCCGCAGCGTTACCTCGCTACTGGTGCCTTTGGACGTGGTGTTCGACTCGCTCGTTTCCTCGGCCAGCTTCCCCTCCGGCGCTGGGACCTTCGCTCCGCACAACGCGCTGATGTGTACGTCGCTAACTCGGCCGCTACACAAGCAATCATTCGTCAGACCTACGGCATCGACGCGGAGGTGATACATCCTTTTGTACGCCCGCCGCACGTCATGCCCGAGATATCTGACCTTGGCGACGTGCTGGTGATCGCCCGGCTCTTGCCCTACAAAAACGTTGATCTCATTATCGCGGCCGCGCAAGAACTTTCACATTTGCGATTTCGCATCGTAGGGGATGGACCGCAGAGGGGAACTCTCGAGAAATCAGCGCCGTCGAACGTCACTTTTCTCGGCTCCGTTGCCGACGAACAACTCTGGCGCGAATATCGCGGCACTCGACTACACGTAGCCATGAGCTACGAGGACTTCGGAATCACACCTTTGGAGGCTGCGGCCGCTGGCGTACCGACCTTGGCCCGAACATTTGGCGGGTATCTGGATACCGTAACCCCAGCAACCGGAGTGCTTCTCGACACCGAGTCGGTCGACGTCCGTCACGTCATCCATGGCATCAAGGTAGCTCTCCGCAGTTCGTGGCTACCGGCCGACCTCTCCAAGCACGTACAGCGTTTCTCAGCTCAGACACATTATGAGTCCCTCAATAAGTTGCTCTGGCCAATCAACTGAGATCGCGCAACATTGAATTTATAAACGGAGTCAAGACGGCGTTGGTGCACCACCGTCCGAGACGATCTTGTGCCGCGCGCCCTATCTGGTGGGCCAAAGAGGGATCGGCCAGCATTTCGTGTACGCGGCGACTCAATTCCGTTTCGTCGCCTTCCGTGACCGCCGTCAGTCCTAGCTGACCCGTTACCCACGGAATCTCACCACTGTCGTAGGCGACCACCGGCGTTCCTTGTGCAGACGCCTCCACTAAAACTCGACCGAATTGTTCCGACCAGGTGCTGGTGGTTCTACTCGGCATCACGACTACGGCAACACTTCGATAGAAGTCAGGCATATCCCTCGTGGGCAGAGCTCCCAGAATTTCGATTCGATCACGGGCGGGAGAGATTTCAAGAAGACTTCTCAGCGGACCGTCTCCCGCAACACGCGCACCGACGTTTGGACTTGATTCAACGAGTCGCAAAAAGTCACGCACGCCTTTTTCCTCAGTTAGACGCCCGACAAATCCCACCAGCGATTTCCGCGTTTCGGACGACAACACATCCGGCCCCAACTCGAGTACGCCGTGCGGAACAACCTCTACCCGCCCGACGGCGCCCCATTCACGCGCCCTTTCAGCTGACTTCGGACTACGCGCCAGCACTCCGGCAGCTGCCGTGAGAACGCTCATACGCCAACGACGAACGAGCAACGGCAAATTTTTGTCGAGATTCTCGGCTGACTGCACAACAAAGGGGACATTAAGTCGGACGAGACTACGAGCCCACTGACGGGCGGCCAGGGAGAAGGGCTCTTCTTCGATGACCACTACGTCAGGGGTCCACGTTCGAAGGAATTTTTTGATGCCCATGAGATATATGTACCGTTGGGGTCGACCCCTGCCCCACACCGGCGCGCCCAACACCGTTTGGTCCTCGACATCCTCAAAGGCGTAGGGCATGTTGCGAAGACCATCACGCCACTCGGTGGGAACGACAAAATGAACCTCCCACGCGGGCGCCAAACGTGCGTAGACATCGCGGTTCGCCGCCAGCACTCCGGCATGACTCACGATCAAAACCTTTGGTTTCACCCCTTCATCGTGGCAGATACCAAGAGCACCTTGCGACCTGCCACAATCGTAAGGTGGCTGAACCTATTCCCGAGGAACACCAACTGCAAAGAACGGCCGCGTTTAGTGGGCGCCGCGCTGCCCACAACTCCCTCGCAATTCTCGCAGGCCAAATTTTGGTCGTCCTCATCGCCATTGCCACTACCCCCATCACCCTGAATCGTCTGGGAATCGTAGAGTTTGGCGTCTGGGGTTTCGTCACCGCCACAGTCGGCTACATATCAACCCTTGATCCCGGCTTCGGCGGCATGGTCGCACGCTACGGAGCCCGCGACCATGCTCTCGCGAACTCAAAGACGGCAGCGCAGGTCTGCTCTCTGGGCACCGCAATTTGGTTGGGATTTGGAGTTCTGCTCTTCCCCTTGGTGTACCTACTCGTACCCATCTTGGTCCGACACCTGCACCTTGGTGTGGGGCTTTCCGCCACCATTCCCGCCTTTTTTTATTACTCGTACGTCCTGGTTTTCGCCGGATCAATCGTCTCCATCCTCTCAAATCATCTCAATGCTGTCGGAGATCAGTGGCTCGTAACTCTTGTGGATGTCATTGGTCGCATCCTCTATGCCATAACTTTGGTCGTCCTGCTCACGCATCATTTCCGACTGAGCGCACTCATCATCGCCACGACCGTTCAATATGTTCTTTGTTATTGCGCTTTTATGGTTCTGATCATCGTGCGGGTAGGGCGACCCTACGCTTCCCTGCGAAAAATCGACCCAGAGATTTTGCGTGAGGTTCGTCATTTCGGATCCTGGCTACAGCTGGGCAGCATCCTCGAAACTCTGACCTACGAAACCGACCCGATCATCATCGGTACGTTTGTGGGAAAGGTAGCTATCGGAATTTGGTCGGTCGCGTTGCGCCTGGCACGACAAATCACCTACTTTGCGTACATCCCGACGAGCACGATTTTGCCGGCCATGTCAGCCGAATACGCAATTGACCGCGACGTCTCGCACATGCAGAGAATGTATGTACGTGCCAATCAAGTCATCGTTGCGTGTGGCGCTTACTTCGGAGGTTTTGTCATCGCATGCGGGCCCTTAATGTATTTACTCTGGTTTGGACCTACAACCGCTCACGTACAACATCTCCTCTCCTACCGTGCCAGCGAAGCCACAATTATGCTCACCATCGCCATGTTGGCAGGATTACCCCGCCCAGTTACCGCCGCGGCGATTTTCGCGATGGGTAAAGTTGGCTATGGCGTTCGGGCCCAAATCGCCGCATTCGTAGTTAATCTCGTCTTAACCATCCTTCTGGTCCACCCCTTCGGACTAGTGGGAGTTCTCATCGGTACCGCTGTGGCAAAAGTAACCGCCACCACTTACTTGTTGGTTCGCTTTTCAAAACTCCTCGACAGTACCTTCCATCGACTGATCGGCCGCTGGCTGCTGCCACTCATCCTGACCACCGTTTTCTCGTCTGTGATTATCCGTGTCGCAATGAACTATTCGGGATTCCTTCATCTCACGACGCTGGGCGCTCTCGCAAAACTTCTCGAATTTGGCGTGGTCTACACCGCACTATTTGCCATCGGTCTTCGAGCATCACGCTACTTTTCTCTGCCCGACCTCCAATGGATTCGCCAGTCCCTACCGCAGGTGGTGTCGCGGCTTATTCCCGATAAGGCCTTCGCACTTCTCGTCTCGCGCAGAGCATCATGACCATAGGTCTCGTAATACCCTCGTGGCGAAGAGTATTCGCCTTGGGGGAGTGTCTCGCCTCCGTTGCTTCGCAAACGCACGCGTTTGACGAAATCGTGGTGGCTGTGCACTCTGATGACGCTGAAAGTCGTGCGTTTATGGAGAAGGTCTGGCCTGCCATTCGAGTAGTAGTGACTTCGGATCACGGTGTGATTGCCGCGATGCTGGCTGGCGCTCGATCGCTGACAACCGAATTTGTGACCTTTACGGATGATGACGCTATCCTCCCCCCGCTTTTCGTTACACGTTTACGCGAAAGAATTGCCACGGCACGTCCTGAAGTGGTTGGATTTGGTGGTCGCGACATCATCTACGATGCAAACGTCCCTCGACCCACTGCATTGACTAATCGCGTCGGCGTCATTACAAGTTACGGGCGGATTATCGGCAACCATCATCGAGCCGATGGTGCACCGCGTACCGTGCTCATGCTGAAGGGTGTCAATTCCACCTATCGCAGGTCCCTGGTGGCCTTTCCCCGCGGCCTCCGTGGTGACGGTGCCCAAGCACATTTCGAAGTAGCTATCGGTGTACACCTGGCCTCGCAGAACTACCTTCTCGAGTTTGATCCCCTCCATCAACTTGAGCACCACGTCGCGGACCGGATGGGTCCCGATCAACGACAGCGCCCATTACCCATCGCTGTACGAGACTCGGCCTTCAACGCGATGCGTTCACTCCCCCCACGACAACAAAATGCACGATTGGCCTATTTGCTCGTGTGTGGTGATTCTGCCTGTCCGGGTGTGGCGCGCAACATATTGGCCGCCGCTCAGTTCCGCGGTGACATTCTCCGACGAACGATTCCGTCCCTACGGGGCTCTATTTCGGCATGGCGACTGAGGAAGATTCCCCTCGACTTCGATAACGTTCTTCAAAGTAACTGAACGCCGTCTCCCACTCGTCGGCCACCACGGTCGGAGAAAACAAGCGATCGGCTTCACTCCGGCACAAGTGCCCGATCGTAGCCCGTTCTTCCTCGCTGCGAAGAGACGCCTCGGACGCGCTCGCTGTGAGTGCCGCAATGTCACCCGCGGGAATCGTCCATTTGCACCTTTCATCAATTCGTTCGGCCGCGCCGACCGCTGATGTGACAATCACGGGAACCCCGACGGCGAGAGATTCAGCAACCGTTAGCCCAAACGGTTCGTAACGCGATAACTGCACGACGGCGGCGCTGCCACCCATGACCTCGACGGCGTTCGGCCGGCTGAGGTGCCCCCAAAGCTTGACGACCGATTCGCTAAGTCCAGACAGAAGAACGGAATTGTTGCTCCATAAAGACGCCGTTCCGACCACGTTCACGACCAAAGGGTTCGCCGTCTGCTCCACGTATGCCCGTATGTCTTCTAGGCCCTTGCGGCTCGAGAGTCGGCCCACCGCAGCCAGACCACCGTGATACGTATACGAGCTTTTGAATTGCTCCATATCGAGGCAATTCGGTACAACCCGGACAGCACCAGGTGCGAGTCCATAATCAGCCTTCACCAGTTCACCGAATACCTCCGAGATCGCCATGACACCCATGGCCCGGCGTGCATCACGGCCTTGACGCTGGGCACGAAGCGCGAGCCAACGCTCGACGACCCATCGTTGTAGCCACGGATCAGCAGACATGCCCTGTCTGTTCTCGAGCCGCAGCCAACGAAGCTCTCCGGTCGCATGGGTACTGGGGTGGATCACCACAGGAATACCAGAACGTCGTGGAACGCCGAAGGACTCAAAGGTGGAAAACTGGTAGACGGCGTCGTATGGAGAGGCGTGATGCATCGCACCGAGTTTCTTGGCCAAGCGACGCCGGCCCATTGCAGAGAAGACCTGAGATGAGACCATCTTGCTGACACGGTGACGCGAATACCATTTCATAAACTGAAAACTCGAGGTCTCGACGATGTAGCGAATTCCTTGGAGATTATCCAAGGCCCGCGAATCTGCGTCCTCCGCCGATGACACGATGAAAATATCGAAGGCGTAACCTCGCGTTGCGAGTTCTCTCAATATCAATCCCGCAACGCCCGGCGCTCCCGGCAGCGCGGGGTCAGGATTTGGCCCGACGTAGGCCAAACGTCTTTTTGAAGCCCAGAGACCCGGCACGGGTTCCACGGGAGTGTCACGCAAATGTCCCCACCGAAAACAGCAGGTGTACGTCAAAACAAGAAGTTGACCACCCGCCACCGCGAGCCAGCGCAGAAGAGAAAGTGGGGATCGCCACACCTTTACACCACGCCCAATGGACCACCACCTGCGGGCGCCCCGTACGACGGGTTGCCAACGTACAGATACCGCACTGGCGTGACGATTTGGATACCGGCGAATAACCAGCCAGTCGTCCACTGCCAACGTTCCTCTGCGGATCCATTTAGCTTTCGTAAAGGGACGTCCGGGATGCACCACCTTCATTTCACTGCAGAAACCAACGGGGCCGCATTGCTCCTCGATACGCCACGCCAAGTCACGATCCTCATGGGCAGCATGGGGAAATAAGCGATCGAATCCACCTACCGACAGCAAGGCCTGACGACGGTAGGCGACGTTGCAGGTGAGGTACGAACCACCGACATGATCCTCTACGGAATGCTCCCGTATCGGGTCGTAAGGTGGCGACGAGGTGTCTCCCGTCACTCCCGCGTGTTCCCGATGAGCGACGAGAAATTCCCACGCAGAAGCCAACCACTCACTGTCGACAATCACATCGTCGTCAGTGAACATTACGACGGTTCCCGAGGCATGCGCGACACCCAGATTACGTGCCCGTGCTGGACCAACGCCCTCGGTGCGCAGGAAACGAACACGAGGGAACTGCTCCGCGGTATAGGGCGGCGTGGATCCATCGTCAACGACAATGATCTCGTAGTCAATCCCGCTGGGAATACGTTGATCGCAAACCGCGCGATACACCCTCTGTAGTAACTCCGGTCGATCTTTCGACGCGATGACAATTGAAATATCCATCACTCCGCCAACAATTCGTCGTACAGGTTCATCCATTGATCCCCTACCCACATCGGGGTGTACGACAAGGCCGTCTGGCGCGCTCGTTCGCGAACGTCGTGGTGCAATGGCGACTCGTGCAGGGAACTTCGCCACGAGGCGACGAGGGAGTTCATGTCGCGCGCTGTGTACAAAACACCGTTGGAAGTTGCCTCTTCACAACTCACGTAATCAAGAACTCCGCCCTCGTCAGGAACCACTACCAGGCAACCTGCCGCCATGGCCTCTAACACCACGTTTCCAAAAGGCTCAGGCGACTGTGACGGCAACACGAAGACCTGAGCAGATCGCAGAATCTCAGCGACGTTCGTAACTGCCCCCGTAAAATGGATCCGATCACTCACGCCGAGGGACTCTGCGAGGTGGAGTAGTTCTCGCGCATATTCAGTCTCACCGAAAAGGGCTTCACCGACAATATAAAGATCTCCGGGAATATCCCCGGACGCAAAGGCGCGAATCGCAAAATCTTGCCCTTTCCAAGGGGCTAGACGACCCACTATTACGGATCGGACACCATCGTGGCGTACCCCAATCGGATCACGATGCTCTACGCCGAGGGGGCTCGCTATCACCTCGCTGGGTACTCCTAGGCAGGCTGCTGTCATTGAGGAATTAGCGATCACCGCATCGCTGCGGAGTCGCAACAACGTCTTGAGAACCACGACTGTGCGGGAACCTAAATACGGTGCTCTCCACATGTCGCGAACATGGACCACGAGACGTGTCGGCGTACCCCAGGTAGCCAAACTCCCGTACACGAACGACTTGAGAGAATTGGTGTGCACGATAACGGCGCCTCTACGCCTGATGACCGTACGCAATTGCCATGAGTACCGCAAAGTCGCGAACATGGACCGAACAAACGAATTAGAAAGCGAGTCTTTTCGCACATTCCTAGTGGCTTCATTGAAATTCAGAATCTCGAATGAAATTCCTGCGTCGCGCAGTCCATTCGTAAAATCTCCACTCGCTGCCGCAACGACGTGAGGGTAAAAACGATCGTGTCCCACAGCACGTAGCGTACGTATGAGAGCCATTTCGCCGCCGCCCATCGCGCTGGAATGGTCCAGGTAGATCACCACGCGTGGTAGGGGCTCATCGATTTGTTCATACAAATCGGCGTGTTCTTGCACAACATTCGACCACGTATCGCTGGCCACCTGTTGGCGAACTTGTTCAGGTTGCGCCCACAATTCGTAGGCAGCATCAATGGCCTGGCGCCACTCATCGTCATTTTCACAGCCGCGAACGGCATCGCGGCCGTGACGCGCGTCAATCAAGCCCCCCACGTTCGACGTCACAACCGGAGTTCCGCACGCCAGCGATTCCAATACCACCAGTCCGTAGCCTTCGTGCGCACGGCTAGGAACAACCGTGACGTCAGCGGCTGTCAGCCAGAGATCCCGAACTTCGTCGCTCGTCCCCCCCAGCAGTGAGATCCACTCTTCGGCCGCGGCAGTCCTCAGATGGTCACGCAACACGTGGAGAAGAGGTCCATCCCCGACAATGATGAGCCGCTCGTCACTTCGACGCCACAAGAGAAATTCATCAATGAACTCTTGCAGGCCCATACGCTCTACGAGTCGCCGAACAGTAACAATGACGCGCTGCGAGGGATCAAGCGACAACTTCTCGCGAGCTTCATTTCGTGACATCAGTTGTGGCTGGTCCACCCCGGGGCTGAGAACCACCACTCGTTCTGGGACTACCCCAAATTTTTGAATTGCCACATCCCTAAACGCTTCGGACAGCGTTATCACCAGATCCGCGCGACGTAGAACAAATCCTTCTAGACGACCTTTGACGAATGCGTTAGAGCGACTCGCACCTCGCGCGGCACTCTCTAACGACCAGGGCCCCTGAAAATGCACCACAACACGTCGATCGCGCACACGTCCCATCAAGACAGCGAGTACCAAATAAGCCGCAAAATGGCAGTCAACCACATCCGACGAGCTCTCCGCTATTGAACGTTGCACAATCCACCAGCGCCGCCAGAGCGAGGCTCCCGGAGGGATGGCTATCACGTTCTCCGTTGACGTGATTGATTCCCATACGACTCGCGAGTGCCGCCCAGCCTGCGCCCAGGCGTGGAGCCAACTCGAGGTGTAACGGTTCAACCCTCCCATCCGTAGCGCTGGGGATTCGAGACCAACGACCAGCAGATCATCCACGCGGACTCACCTGCATTTCTTGATAGAGATCCAGGTACTTGTGAGCCATGACAGATTCGTCGAAACGGAGGGCGTTCCTGTACAGATCGTGACGCTGGGCGCTCATCGACCGAGGTTCTTCTTGCCATCGCTCTATTGCTCGGCAGGCTTCATCTATGTTCGACACGATTTCTCCACCCCCCGCGCTCAGTAATTCACGCATCACCCCACGGTCGTATCCCAGAACCGCGCAGCCCCTGAGCGCCGCCTCAACAAGAAATAAGCCAAACGACTCGTATTTGGACAAACAGAGAACGACATCCATCTCGGGAAAAATATCGGTCGCTTCGGCGTGCCCGTGAAAGATGACACGTGACGCGATACCGAGCGATGCAGCTCGGCTTCGGTACGTCTCCACAGGGCCCTTGCCCACTACGTGCAATTCAGTGTTGGAAGTTCTGCGAATGATTTCCAGACCGTCGGCGAGACCCTTAAGGGCAAAGTCGGACCCCACCATGACAAGTTTTAAAATTGATGCTGCGGGAGACCTTTCTACGTAGGGCGTTTGAATGTCAACACCGTTTTCGATGACGACCAGACTTGTCGTCGCTCCAGGGTGGCCGCTACTAATTTCGCGTGCCACCTGATTGCTGACGGCGACCACGCGTCGCGGCGGCTGGCGGAAGGAAAAAACTTCGAGTCTCAGCCCCGCCCAACGCGCCAGGGCGGCATTCCACTGGCGCCACCGCGGTAAGGAATCTCTCGCATCACGGGGAACGGCCTGATGGCACAAATGAATCGTTACGACGTCCATGCGAGCGAGCGACAGACAGCCGCAACCAT
>CAINHL010000049.1 GCA_903848885.1 uncultured Actinomycetes bacterium | reverse complement strand
CGATCGCTACGGCACGGTGATGAGCGAGATCACATCCCTCATCGCCGAATTTCCCGAACTAGCGAACTGCCCTATCGCCACCCTCCCCTACTGCGACGCCGAGTTCCTCTACGCCGCCCAGTTCGAGATGAGTACCTCCTTAGTGGACTTGCTCACCCGTCGCACCCGTGCCCACCTGATGAACGCCCCCGCCACCCTGGAGGCCGCCGCACACATTGCGGCCGTCGTGGCCGGCGCTCAGGGCTGGGACGCCGCGGAACAAGCCGCGCAGGTCGCGAACTACCGCGCTCTCGTCACCCACGAATTCACCAGTGCCGGACTTACTCTCAAAGGAAACTCATGACCCAGCCCACGATGCCCAACGAGTACCCCGAACTCAGCGACCGGGTGGTCTTTGACGGAGCGTCTCCCAGCGAGATAGTGCTCTCCGAATTGCGTGCCACCGCGGTGGACCTGGACTTTTCGAGCGACGCGCGTCGCGACCACGGACGTGACTGGTGGCCGCTGACCATTGGGTGGGTCTCGAAGGGTTCCGCCCCCGCGCTGCCCGCGGTGGTGGCTCGTCCAAAAACCACGCAGGACGTGTCGCGACTCCTCGCGGTGGCCCACGAATATTCCCTCCCCGTTACCCCCCAGGGTGGTCGCTCGGGTGTGGTCGGTGGGGCGGTTCCCGCCACCGGTGGCGTGGCGCTGGACCTGACGGCCATGGACGCAATTATTTCTATCGACGAGGTCTCTCTCACCGTCACCGTCGAAGCCGGATGTTTCGGTCCGGACTTAGAAAACGCCCTCAACGCCAAGGGCTTCACCGTGGGCCACTTCCCCCAGTCCTTCGCCCTCGCCACCGTCGGTGGCTGGTTGGCCTGTCGAGGGGCCGGGCAGTATTCCAATCGCTACGGCAAGATCGAAGACATGGTCCGCGGCCTGACCGTGGTCCTGGCCGACGGTTCGGTCATCACCACCGGTTCGCGTGGTCCGCGTTCGGCCTCGGGTCCCGACCTCAACCAACTCTTCGTGGGCTCCGAAGGCACCCTCGGAGTGATCACCCAGGCCACTTTGGTTATTCACCACAAGCCGGACTACGAAGCCCGCGCGGCCTACAGCTTCGCCAGCTGCGAAGAAGGCCTCGAGGCCTGTCGGCGCATCATGCAACGTGGCGCTCGTCCGGCCGTGCTGCGGCTCTACGACGAAGTCGAATCCGAACGTAGTTTCACGATTACGCGCTGCGCGCTCATCGTCATTGACGAAGGGGACCCCGGCCTGGTGGACGCCACCATGAAGATTGTTGAACAAGAGTGCGCCGTGGGACAACGCGAAGACGACGCGCACGTCGCCACCTGGTTCGAGCACCGCAACAACGTCAGCGCTCTGGCACCCCTGTGGAGTCGCGACTACGTGGTGGACACCATCGAGATCGCCGCGCCCTGGGCGGCTCTTTCCTCCATCCACCGCCGCGTCGTGGAGGCCCTCACCACGCTCCCCGAGACCATGGTCGCCTCCATGCACCAGTCCCACGCCTATCAGGACGGCGCCTGTTTGTACTTCACCTTCGTGGCCAAGCCCGAGGGCGACCTCACCGCGTATTACCGTGCCGCCTGGGACGCCGCCACCGCGGTAGTTCTCGCCGCCGGCGGCGCCTTGAGTCACCACCACGGTGTCGGGCGCAACCGCGCCCGCTTCGTGCGTGAGGCCTTGGGCAGTGGCTTTGACGTCTTGGTCGACATCAAAGACACCTTGGACCCGCATCACATCATGAATCCCGGCGTGCTGGGTATTGGCGGCACCTCGTGGTAAGGGCCCTGGTTCTCGATATTGGTACCACCTCCCTCCGTGCCGCCGTGGTGGGAGTAGATGGTTCGGTGTCTCACGTCCACCAACGTGCACTCACCGTCACTAGTCCTCAACCCGGTGAAGTCGAATTGGACGGGGTGGAGATTGGCAAGGTGGCGCTCGAACTCGCCCGCGCGGTCATCGCCGACGCCGGACCCTGCGACGTGGTGGGTATTACCAACCAACGCGCCACCACGGTGGTATTCGACGCCACCACCAATCTTCCGGTCGGACCGGTCCTCGGTTGGCAGGACCTGCGTACGGTCATTGACTGTCTGATTCTGCAAGGCAGTGGCCTGCGCCTCGCACCGAACCAGTCCGCTACCAAGGCCACCTGGTTGATGAAGCAGACCGACGTGGCACGCGACAACTTGCGCTTCGCCACCATTGAGACCTACGTCGCCTGGCTGCTCTCCGAGGGTCAGGTGTTCGTTACGGACCACTCGAACGCCGCCGTCACCGGCCTGGTGGATCTCAGCGCCACCGCCTGGGACCCAGCGGTCACCGAACTCTTGGAGATTCCCGCCAGCATGTTGCCCCGCATCGTGGCCACCATGGGCGAAGTCGGCCACGCCAGTGCCCTGCCGGGTTCGCCCGTGATTGCCGCTCTGATTGGTGACCAACCGGCTTCCCTCTTCGGTCAGTCCTGCTTGTCTCCGGGTGAGGCCAAGATCACCTTCGGCACCGGGGCCATGCTCGACGTCATCACTGGCGAGACGGGACCCGACCGCATGACCCGTTTTTCATCGGGTTGCTTTCCCATCGTGGCCAGCAGCGCCGCGGGAACTCTCACCTGGGGCGCCGAGGCCATCATGCTCTCGGCCGGAACGTGCATTGAATGGTTGCGCGAAGACCTCGGACTCATTAGCTCCGCCGCCGAAACCGAAACCCTGGCCCGCGCCGTCGAGGGAACTGATGGCGTGAGCTTCGTTCCGGCCCTCATGGGACTGGGAACACCCCAATGGGACTTCGGTGCTCGCGGCGCCTTCTTCGGCCTGACGCGCGGCTCCACCAAGGCGCACTTGGTGCGGGCGGTCTTAGACGGCATCGCCCAACGCGCGGTGGATCTGGTGGAGGCGGCCGTGATCCAAGTGAATAATCCTCTGGACGTCATTCGGGTGGACGGCGGCATGACCCAGAACAGTTATCTCATGCAGCGACTGGCCGACTTCTCGGGTCGCAGGATTGAAATCTCCAAGGAACTCGAAGCGACCACCAAGGGTGCGGGCCTGATGGCCCTCATCGCCATCGGAGCTCTTCGTCACGAGGACGTGGCCACCATGTGGGAGCCCCGTACCGTGCACCTCCCCCTCACCACCCCGGAGGAGCGACAGGCGTTGCGGAGCCAATGG
>CAINHL010000048.1 GCA_903848885.1 uncultured Actinomycetes bacterium | reverse complement strand
TGAGCGCTTCGCCGCGGTGCCCCGTTTCCAGGTGCAACGCTTCGACTACCGCGGACTGGAAGTTCGCGTGGCGGGGACGGGCTACACCGGTGAGGACGGTATTGAAATTGCTATTCCCAATGAGGGCGCCGAGCACCTACTGCGGTCACTCGTTGAGGTCGGAGTGACTCCTGCCGGTCTCGGTGCTCGCGACACCTTGCGTCTGGAAGCCGCCCTTCCTCTTCACGGCCACGAACTGTCGCCCGATATCACCACTCTCGAAGCTGGTTTGGGCTGGGTAGTGGGATGGGAAAAAGACGATTTCCGCGGAAGGGCCGCCCTCGAACACCAGCGACGCCACGGCCTGTCGCGCCAACTCGTGGCCGTGGTGGCGCGAACCCGCCAACCACTTCGCGATCACGCGGTCCTGCTCGTTGACGGTGTGGCGGTCGGTGAACTGACCTCGGGTAACTACTCTCCCGTTTTGGAGCGGGGAATTGGCCTGGGGTTTTCTGATCGACCGTTGCCGCCCGGTACGGAGGTTTCCGTAGAACTTCGCGGCAGGGAAGTACTCGCGGACGTGGTGAAACCACCATTTATTCGAAAGGCAAAGTGAGATGGCCGATTACATACCCCATACCGAGGACGAAGTGTCGTCGATGTTGGATTTCCTCGGATTGGAAACTTTGGGCGACCTCTTCGCGCACGTACCCGCGGCGGTGCGCTTAAGCCAGGGATTGAACTTGGCGGATGGTCGCAGTGAACCGGACGTGGCGGTGCAATTCGAAAGCTACACGTCCGCCAACGTAGCGACCACCAAGAATCTCGTCTGTTTCGCCGGCGTCGGGAGCTACGACCACGAGGTTCCCGCGGTGGTCAAGATGCTCGGTTCGCGCAGCGAATTTGTCACCGCCTATACCCCGTATCAGCCGGAAGTGGCGCAGGGTGTTCTCCAGGCGATCTTCGAATATCAAACCATGATTGCTCGATTGAGTGGGCTCCCCATTGCCAACGCGTCGCTCTACGACGCCGCCACAGCGCTCGTCGAGGCGGTGAATATGGCCGTTGGTTCGACGAGAAAGAACCGTATCTTGATGTCGGCGGGTATCCATCCTCACTGGCGAGCCACCGTTGCCACGTTCGCGCGCGGAACCGGTCATGAGATTGTGACCGTTCCCTTGGTGAATGGTCAGACGGACTGGAGCACGGCACCCCTGGACAACGTGGGGGCCGTCGTGGTGGGCTATCCGAACTACTTGGGAATCCTCGAAGACATCGCGAGCGCTCGAGCCGTGGCGAACGATCGCGACGCCTTGCTCATCGTTGGTGCCGATCCGGTGGCCGCCGGAGTGCTGAAGACGTCCGGTGATTGGGGCGCGGACATTTTTGTGGGTGAGGGACAACCATTTGGAACCCCCTTGGCTTTTGGAGGGCCGTACCTCGGACTATTCGCCTGCACCTCCGATCAAATCCGCCGACTACCCGGTCGGATTGTGGGGGAGACCGTGGACACCGAAGGCCGTCGTGCCTTCGTGACAACTCTGCGGGCCCGTGAACAGGACATTCGACGAGAAAAAGCCACCTCTAACGTGTGCACCAATCAGACCCTGATGGCCGTCACCGCCGCCATCCAGATGAGTTGGTTGGGAACCGAGGGGCTTCGTGAGGTAGCTACACGTTGTGCGCAGGGTGCTCATTACCTCTACGAGGCGCTACTGGAGGTCCCTGGTGTGTCTGCTGTTAGCGATGCACCGTTCTTTCGTGAGTTCGCCTTCCGCACCACGCGTCCCGCGCGTGAACTTCTGGCCGATGTCGCGTCACGAGGCTTCATGGCGGGAGTAGCGGCGTCGGATCTCTGCGCGCCGGGCGACGCGTCTCTGCCCTCCGCCGATTTGGACTACGTGATCGTTTCTACCGTTACCGAGAAGAGGACGAAAGTCGAAATCGATGCCCTGGTAGTAGCTATTGCGAAGGCGGTGCAGTCATGACCATCAACAGTGCTCCGGGAGGACGCGCGGCGTCGGCGCCGTTGCTCGGCAAGGAGACCGAACCCACCATTTTTGAACTGTCGGTTCCTGGGCGCAGCGCATATCAATTGCGAACCACCGGAGTCCCCGAGACGGCATTATCTTCGTTGATCCCGCTCGAGCATCTGGCTGTGAAGTCGGTGGAGTTGGCCAACGTGTCCGAGCGCGATATGGTCGCGCACTTCACCCGCTTGTCACACCGCCAGTTCTCGGTGGATTTAGGTGCGTATCCGTTGGGCAGTTGCACTATGAAATACAACCCAAAGTTCTGCGACGCCGTGGCGGCCGATCCTGGTCTGAACTCAGTGCATCCCGCGTCGCCCGCGCCGCTGATTCAAGGCTGGCTGGAACTTCTGGTCACCTTGGAAGACAAGCTGTGTGAAATCACCGGCATGGCCGCAGCCACCTTGCAGCCCGCTGCCGGAGCCGCCGGTGAATTGACCGGGCTGCTGTTAATGCGCGCTTATCACGAGGCCCGTGGCGAGACGCGCACGCGGGTACTCATTCCCGATTCGGCGCACGGCACTAACCCCGCCTCCGTCACTCTGGGCGGCTACGAAGTGACGACCATTCCCTCGGACGAGCGAGGCCTCGTAGATTTGGCGGCGTTGAAGGCTGCTCTGGGTCCTGACGTGGCGGGCATCATGCTCACCAACCCCAACACCGTCGGACTCTTCGAAGAGGAGATCGTCGAGATTGCCGCAGCCGTCCATGAAATTGGTGGTCTCTTGTACTACGACGGAGCCAACCTCAACGCCATCTTGGGCGTGGTGCGTCCGGGCGACATGGGCTTTGACATCGTCCACATGAATTTGCACAAGACGTTCGCTACTCCGCACGGTGGTGGGGGACCGGGGGCGGGACCCGTGGCGGTGTC
>CAINHL010000047.1 GCA_903848885.1 uncultured Actinomycetes bacterium | reverse complement strand
GGCCAACAGTTCTCGGTGTTCGCCTCGGACGCGTTGGTCGGACGTCCGACCTCCGTGGGGCCAATTGCGATCATCATCGAAGAACCACTACGGGTGAACCGCATCGTGGTGGACGCCCCCGAACACGGTCTGCGTGCCGAACTCACCTACACCCAACTCACGGCCACCATTGAAGAGCCACGCCAGACCATGCACGACGGGAATCGAATCTTCATGGACGTCACCAGGGCCACACAGATCGGTACCTGGAGCGGGTGGATTGAAACGCCAGCTGGTCGCATGGAGATTGACGGACTCCTCGGCACCAAGGACCGATCGTGGGGCGTACGGCCAGTGGGCGACGCCTTGCCGGGAGCGCCGACGACTCGCCCCCCGCAGTTGGCCTTTTTCTGGGCCCCCGTGTGGTTGAACGGAGAGGGTCGGCACTACATGAGCTTTCGCGACGCAGCGGGGAATATTCTCCGCGCATCCGCAGGCATCCTGCCGCTCGCCGCAACGGGGGAAGCTTCGCATGTCGGTGGCGACCTCGTCATTGTGTGGGAACCGGGGACCCGATGGTCACGCTCCGCCACGATGACGGTGGGTGAGTCCCGCTACACCCTGACCCCCCTTTTTCGTTTTCACATGCGCGGTGTTGGTTACGGCCACCCCCTCTTCGCCCACGGAAAGTGGCACGGTGGGCCGATGGTGGCGGGCGAGACTCTGACAACGGCCAATGTCGATGCCGCCGACTACTTCTCTCTCCACGTTCAGCAGGTGGTCCGGGTCGAAGGTGAGGGCGTCAGCGGCGTGGGAATCTTCGAACAACTCCTCGTTGGCCCCTACGCCCTGGGCGGATTTAGCGAACTTCTGGATGGCGCGCCCCCATCGGCGAGCTCCTAAATCGACGTATCTCGTAAGGTGCTCACTAGGCAACATTCACCCGAGGAGTGCATATGCAACAACGACAATTAGGTCAAGGCCTGCAGGTCTCCGCGCAGGGCTTGGGCTGCATGGGGATGAGTGAGTTCTATTCCGGGCGTGACGACGTGGAATCTCTGGCCACCATTCATGCCGCCCTCGACGCGGGAGTCACCTTTTTGGACACCGCCGATATGTACGGCCCTTTCGTCAATGAAGAGTTGGTTGGTCGCGCCATCGCGGATCGACGTGATGAGGTCACCCTGGCTACCAAGTTCGGCAACGAGCGGGGCGTCGATGGCAGCTTCGTGCGGGTGAACGGTACCCCCGACTACGTCCGTAGTGCCTGTGACGCCTCGCTGCGTCGCCTGAAGGTCGACGTCATCGATCTCTATTACCAACACCGCGTGGACCGCACGGTGCCCGTGGAGGAGACCTGGGGCGCCATGAAGGAACTCGTCGACGCCGGCAAGGTTCGCCACCTGGGTATCTCCGAGGCCTCGGCCGCCACCTTGGAGCGCGCCCACCAGGTGCACCCGGTCACCGCAATTCAGTCCGAGTATTCATTGTGGACTCGGGACCCCGAAGACGGCGTGTTGGCGACCTGTCGGCGTTT
>CAINHL010000046.1 GCA_903848885.1 uncultured Actinomycetes bacterium | reverse complement strand
GGTGGACGGGAACTCGTCGAGAGTGACGGCTCCCACTTCGGCAACGTTCGCCACCGAGATGGGGTCTGCGCCCACGGAGCTAATCACCCAGTGCGGCGAGTAGCCCAAAGAGTGGGCAAACTGAAGGACTGCCGAGGTGAACGCGGGGATGGTGTCCAATACAACAACGGTCGCCCCTGCAGCTTTGTCAGCCCGGATATCCGCTTGGATATCGGCGGTCGATTGACTGAAGGCGTCTAGCGGGTTGTAATAGCAGTCTCCCGTATAGATGTTGGTGTTGTTCGTTACTTTGATCCCCGCTTGTTGGAGTCCGGCAAGACCCTGAGGTCCAAAGTCGCCCTGACCCAAGAAAGCCACTTTGGCGGTGGGCCACGTCTTCTTGATGTAGGCACCAAAAATCTTTGCTTCCGAGGTGTAACTCGTTTGGAATCCGAAGGTGTTGGGCTGGGAAGTGGGCTTGTTGAAGGCGTTGTCACCCGAGTTCACGAACAGTTGCGGAACGTTCTGGGCCTTCAGGTACGACTGAACTCCCGTTTGCGCAGAAGTCCCGAGAGACCCAACGGTGGCGAAGAGGCCGCCGCTAGTGCCCAAGAGACTGGTCGTTGCCTGCATCGTGGTCTTGCCGGCGGTGCAGGTGGGGTCAAGACCATACAGGTTGTAGCAGTCATCGACTCGGAGAAAGTTGATCTTTCGTCCGTTAACTCCACCGTGAGTCGCGTTCACATACTTAAAAACCGCTGCAGCGGCAGCAGAAACTTCACCGTAACTGTTGGCGATGCCGGACAAGGGAACGGTTGCGCCGATGGTGATCGTTTTACTGGTGACGCCGGGCACGCTGGCCGCGTTGGCGGCACTGCCGAGAACGCCAGCGCTGAGCGCTGAAATCGGCATCGCCATGGTCGCGAGAATCGCGACGCTGCGACGAAGTGACTTACTTTTCATATTCATCTCCTTGGGGGTAGGTACCTCCAAGGTTAGTGGGCGATGAAAAAATTATGCCGGTGAATTGTCGATTTTGCTTGTGAAACGTTGCATTAGATGACGGTAACCCCGCACGATATTTCCGCTGATCCCCTGCGGAGCAATCAGCATGGTTGTCATCAGGAGAACTGAGAAAACAATCCCCTGCATATTGGTACCGAGGTTCGAAGTACTGCTAATTCCCGCCGTTGAACAGAGCCAATTGATGACGTTGCTGCTCACGGCAAAAATAAGTCCACCGAGTACGGCACCGGTCAAAGTTCCAATACCACCCAGAACCATGAGGGTCAGCAAGGTAATTGAAATTGTCAGGGGGAAACTTCCGGGGGTTACCGAACCGTTGAGAAGGGTTTGGAGGCCACCACCCAGGCCACCGAGGGCGGCGGCAATAACGAAGGCGATCGTGCGGGTGCGACGAAGGTTGATGCCCATCAGCTCCGCGCTCACGTCGTTGTCGCGGACCAAGGTCATGGCGCGCCCGAGTCGACTGTGAAAGAGATTCGACATGAAGAGAAAGGCGATAGCGGCCACGCAGATAGCGAGGTCGGCACCATACTGCGCACTGGAGTTTAAGGAAGCCTGAATACCGCTAAACATGCGGGCAAACCAACTAGGGGTTGTCAGTGAATTGAGGAAAAGTTGGCTGGTGGGCCCACCGGTCCAGTTGCCAAATACGTAGACCAGCGACGAGGTTACGGTAGCGAAGGCCAAGGTCGCTCCGGCGAGATATGGGCCACGTAAACGTGTTGCGGGGACCGCCAGAATCAGCCCACCGAGTGCTCCCGCCGCCGTAGCGAAAAGCAGCGAAATGACGAGCGGGGTTGCGGCATGGTGGTTCGCCCACACCCCGACGAAGTATCCGCCACAGGCCATAAATCCCGAGTTACCCAAAGAGATCTGGCCGCTCCAGCCGGTTAGCCACGTGAGTCCCAACACCACGATAGAAATTGCGGCACCACTGGCAATTTGCGCGTTCAGGCCGGCGTTGAAGGTGAAGGTGAAGCCGAGGGCCGTGGCGGTGACACCAAGAATGACGATCCAGCGGGAAGTCGTCGGCAAACGATGGAAGTTAGGGCGCAACATCTCAGACCCTCCTTTGAGTGTTTTTGGTGAAGAGCCCGCGCGGACGAATCATGAGCACGACGATCAGCACCACTAAGGCCATCACCGGGGCCATGTTGGCCTGCCAATAATCCAGCGTGAATTGCTCCACAAGCCCAATGAGGAGACCACCCACCACTGCGCCGATAGGTGAGTCCAATCCGCCAACCGCGGCAGCAATGAACCCGAAGATAAAGACCGAGCCCATCACCGAGGGCGAGAGGGCCGATCCGTTTTGCATCGCAACCAAAATTGCGGTGAAGGATCCCACGGCGCTGGAAATCATCCACCCGAAGGTGAGTAGTCGGTCCACACGCACGCCGAGTAGTCGAGCTACCTCGGGAGCGAGAGCGGCTGCTCGCAACTTCAAGCCCAGAGTGGTGAAGCGAAAGACCAGGGCGACGATCATCATCACGGTGACGGCAGTGAGAATTTGAAAAACGACGAAGGGCGACAAGAAGATGGTGTGACCCTTAGATGTATAAAAAACTTGAGAGAAGGGACTCGGCAGTATTCGCGGAATATTCCCCCAAATTGCGGCGGCGAGGAATTGCAAGAATCCGAGAAAACCAACCATCACCACGATGGGGTTGATATCGGGCTTTCCGTAGAGGGGTCGAATGAGTACGCGCTCGGTGAGGCCACCGAATATAAAGCCGACCACCACTGATATGACCATGCATAACCAGATATTGATCCCGTGTTCCACCTGGGTCATACCGATGTAGGTGGCGAAGGTGGCCATTGCTCCTTGGGCAAAGTTGAGAACGTTGGTGGACTGCCATACCACCACCAAGCTCAGGGCGATCAGCGAAAAAATAATTCCGTTGGCTACGCCATTAAAGACATCGCTCATAAATCGAGACGCGAGAAACCCACCCATTACTTCACTAGTCCTAAGTAGAAGCGTTTGAGATCGTCGTTGTTGGCGACGTCTCCCGCAGGCGCGTCAGCCACCACCGTACCGACGTGGAGAACGACGGCATGGTCGGCGATGCGAAGGGCACTCTTCGCGTTCTGTTCGACCAATACGACAGTGAGCTTTTCCTCGCGCGACAACGTAGAAATTGTGGTCATGATGTCGGCCGTCACCATGGGCGAAAGTCCCAATGAGGGCTCGTCAAGAAGCAGCACGGTGGGCCTGGCTACGAGCGCGCGGGCCAAGGCCAACATCTGACGCTCGCCGCCCGAAAGAGTGGCCGCGTATTGCTTGCGACGCTGCGCAAGGACTGGGAAACGTTCGAATTGTGCCGCAACGGCGTGCGCAGAATTTTCGGGTGACGAGAGTGCCCCGAGACGCAAATTCTCTTCCACCGTAAATTCCGCAACCACCCCTCGCCCCTCAGGTACGTGGGCCACGCCGAGTCGGGCAATATCTTCGGTCTTCTGGCCGACCAATGCGGTGTCACCCAAAAATATCTCACCCTGTGACGGGGTCATCAGTGAGGAAATAGTCCGCAAGAGAGTGGTCTTACCGGCACCGTTAGCTCCCAGAACTGCGGTAATGGATCCGGGCCGTACTTCGAAGCTGACATCGGTGAGCGCAGCGATTGCTCCGTACTTCACGGTGAGGTGGGCGACGCGAATCATTCGTTGGCTCCCAAGTATGCGGCGATGACTTCAGGATTTTCGACGACTTCGTGGGCCGTGCCGGTAGCGATGACGGTACCGAAGTTCAATACCACTAGTCGGTCGACCAAGGGCATGACGAAGTCCATGTTGTGCTCCACGAGCAAGACGCTGGTGGTCGATCGCAGGTCGCGAATCAGCGCGGAAAAGTCTTCGAGTTCCGATTCGTCGAGACCTGACGCGGGTTCGTCCAGGAGGAGAAGCGATGGTCGCGACATCAGGGCGCGGGCGACGGAAACTTTCTTGCTGATGCCGTACGGAATAGCGGCAGCCGACGCATCGGCATAGTTTTCTAGCCCGAAGCGCTCCAATAGGGCGAGTGCTTCACCACGTAGTTGTGCTTGGCTGGTTCGTCCGGCGGGGAGTGACAAGAGGGATGTCCAGAATCCGGATCCGGGTCGACTGGCGCCACCCGACATCACGTTTTCCAACACGCTGAGGCTAGGGAACAGGCCAACCCCCTGTAGGGTGCGGGCGATTCCGTTCGT
>CAINHL010000045.1 GCA_903848885.1 uncultured Actinomycetes bacterium | reverse complement strand
TAGCGAATCACCTGCCCGTGGGCAAAGACCTCTAATTCCTTGTGGCCAATCGCCGAGATTTCCGTCACGCGCTGAGTCTAGAGAGAGCGAATAGTCACCTTGTAGTCTCGCGCTGTGGAACTTCTCCGTGCGCGCCGGCCCATGGCCGGGCTCGTGATTATGGCCGGTCTGCTCATTGGTCCCGCACTTCATTCCGCGAGCGCACCTCCCGCTCCCATCACGCCCGCTGCCTGTCCTTCGGCGATGCCCCCCACCGCCTGGGCGCCCTCCACCACCGCCAGTAACTGGACTAACACCACGTGGTCGGCAAAATACAGCGCGGCGCAACTCGCCACCATGGTCCTTGCCTGTGAGGAGACTTTAGAAGCTAGCCCCGCGCTCACCAACGGCGTCGCAAAAAACTATCCCGCCTTCTTGCGCAGTGAGCTCGCACTCATCACCCTCGATTATCTCACGCCACGATTTGAAAACATCAACATGATGACGAGCACTGCGGGCCCGGGGCACTCAACGGCCGCCATAATGGCCAACGGTTTCTTCCGTCTCGGCATACCCCCTTTCAGCTTGCAGGACGGGCCCAACGGCGACACCTACCGACTACCGGCTGCGGCCTACGCGAATAATCCGCTCCGTCTTCCGAGTGAACTCGCCCTCGCGGCCTCCATGGATCCACGCGTCGCCAACAGCTTCGGTACGACGCTGGGTTCGGAACTGGCCACCGGCGGCTACAACGCCGCACAGGCTCCCGACCTGAATATTGACCGCATTCCCAATTGGGGGCGTTCGGCCGAGACCTTCGGTGAAGACCCCACCTTGACGGGGCTACTGGGCGCCGCTGATGAATCAGGGATTTTGTCGCAACTGCCCATGGTGACCTTGAAACACTTCGGGGTCTATGGCCAAGAAACCACGCGGCACACTTTGAGCCAAAGTGTTTCCACCACCGCCCTGTACAACGACTATCTGCGACCCTTCGCCATCGCCCTCGCCACGCCCATACCCGCAGGCCACGCGGTGAGCGTCATGTGCGCCTACGGCGATCTCAACGGGAAGCGCCAATGCGTCTCGCCACAAATCGGTTCGGCCCTGGCTGCGTTCAACTTCAACGGGGTCGTTCGCACCGACCTCGACGTCGTCGCGTCGACGCCCACTCTGCTCAATGGCTTTGACAGTGTGGTGAAGCCCGAGGACGTCGACGGCCTATTGGCCACCTTCACTCGGAACTCGCCCACGGCGCAAACACTCGCTAACGTGCACCGCGCCGCTCTGGCGGTTCTCACCATGATGTTCCAAGCCGGCCTGGTGGGAAATCCCGGAAACCCCATGTACGACCTTGCCCGTTCGGACTTCAGCAACGTAAAGCCGCTCAGCGACGCCCAAGAAGCCAACGATCTCGCTACCGCCAATTCTTTGGAAAGCCGTGGGGCGGTGCTTCTGGTGAACCGCCCCGGGGCCGCCCAACTACCGCTGCGCGCATCATCCTCCAACATCACCATTTTCGCGAATCAAGAGCTGGCGACTACCTGTCGCGCCCTGGCCACGTCGTTGAGTTCATCACAACGATCAGCAAGTTGCGACGTCTATGACGCCGCTCCCAATCGCAACCTCGTTCCCGCCCTCGCCAATTGGACTCACGTCGGCACGGTGGCAAACTCACCGGCCACCACGGGGCCCGCCGTGCAGTACCAATACGTGTGGACGGCACCGACCACGGGTCCGTATCTCATTAGCCTCGGCACCACCGGTAAGACTGCGCTCACCGTCACCACTCTTCACGGCAATTCGCTCGAGGTCTTACCTGGTAGCCAAACAATTCTCCCCGTGGGGGTGGGAACAATCGCGCAGACCTCTACCCTGTCCGCCACCGCGAATACCCAATACGTCTTTCGCGTCTACTACGGAGCCGCACAGCCGCAGCCGACCTTCACCCTGCAAAGTCTCGTCGGTCAAGTCGGCGCGGCGGCCATTCGCGCCACAGCTAGTACTGCCGCCATCGTTCTCGCCCAAGACAACAACATTGAAGGGGTGGATCGCAGCAGTTTGAATCTCCCATGGGGCCAAGATGCCGTGATCACCAAGATCAGCGCGGTCACACCGACCAGTGTCTTGCTCATGACGACGGGCCCGGTGGTCATGCCCTGGATCAACGCCACCTCGCTCAATAGCGTTATGGAGCTGTGGAATCAGGCCGGCAACCGAAGCCTCGACGTCAGCGCTGCTTCTTTTGTGCCCGCCATCACCGCTCTCCTCAATGGAAGTATCGCGCCGTCGGGTCGTCTTCCCCTCACTTTCCCCACCAGCGCCGACGCCAGCCCGATGTGGCAGGGCAAGGTCACGACATCCTCTACGGCCACTTTCTGGCCCGGCACAAGCAGTGGCGTGAATTTAACTTTGCCCCCCGACAATGGCGCCGTCGTGGGATATTCCTGGTATCACGCCGCGGGCTGGGGGGTTCTCTTCCCCTTCGGCTACGGCCTGACCTATCCGAATGCCACCTTCCCCACGGCCACCTTGACGCGACTAAGTGGGGACAGCGCTAGTTGCACGACGAGTGCCCGCGCCCTCTGCCTCTCGCTGAACCTTGCGGTGAACAACTCCACTCACTCCACGGGCTCGGTTCCCGTCTACGTCAGTCCTACCCCCGCAAGCGGCAGTCCCGTCCACATACAAGTTGCCACCGTGGTTCCCTATACCTGCAGTCAGTCCTGCACGGTGACCGCGGCAGCCCCCGTGGTGAATTTTGGAAGTTGGTCTACGGCCACCAATAGTTATCAATTTCTTCCCGGCTGTTACCGATTCGTGGCCGGTACTGACGAGGCCACGGCCCTCAGTGCCATGAGTGCGACCAAACCACCGAACGGGTTAGTGGTATCCGATACGTATTCGACAACTACGGGATGGGGACTCAACCTCTTCCCCAACGGCAATTGTCGCTAATCGCGGGATTTCGTGGCCGCTTCTAGAAGGACGACGAGACGGTTTATTTCCTCATCCTGCGCCGAGAGGTGCTTTTGAATTTCTATGGCTTCGTGCAGGACCGCGTCCGCGTCTTTAAACGTATCTTCCGCTCGCTTGTCGGCGGCGGCGGCTTGAATGTTTTGGCCCACGATGATGACCGGCAGCAATACCAGTTGTAGAAAAGAGCTGGAGAGCCACACCACGACGAAATACGTTCCTTGGTGGATTGCCGACGGGAGGGCGAAGAGGGCCAGAAACGTGAAGAGGTAGGCAGCCCACATGGTACCCACGGCCATAGTGACCTTGAGACCCAATTTTGCATTCACGCGTACGAAGAAATTTCTGCCCCGCGCACCGCGCTGATCGTCGACCTTGGCTGGTCCTTCCGTCTTGCGTTGTTCGATGCGAGGGTGTGGGCGGTGGACATATTTGTCGATCATGGCTCCATCGTCTCACAGGTCGAAAAGACGGAAACGGATGAGCTGCGCCTCCGCACACCGGCTCACTCTCCAGAGGTGCGCAATCTAGAATACGAGCGTGAATCCCCTCCATCTCTGTGTGATCATCGTCGCGAGTGTTTGTGGCGCCCAATGGTTGGCCTCGATCGTCACCAAGGACTACTCCTGGGTGGATCGCAGTTGGTCCATCGTGCCCGCGGTCTACCTCTGGGTCTACGCGGCCGACACCAACTTTCACCATCTGACCCTGAACGTGATGGCTGTCGTCAGTACCATCTGGGGTGTTCGCCTGACTTTCAACTTTGCCCGGCGGGGGGGCTACACCGGCATGGAGGACTACCGCTGGGAGGTACTCCGTCAAAAGATGACTCCTGCGCAATTCCAGATCTTCAATGTCTTTTTCATCGTTCTCTATCAAAACTTGCTGCTCTTGCTCATCGCCTTACCCGCCGAAACAGTGCTGCAGCACCCCGGAAAATTCGGCATTCTCGACGTAGTGGCCACGGTGGCCTTCCTGTTGTGCACCGTGGGCGAAACCATCGCCGACCAACAGCAATGGAATTTTCAAGAAGACAAACGGGCGCGACGGGCGGCTGGCCAAGAGCCCGTCGAGCAATTCGTCACCACTGGCCTCTTCAAGAATTCACGGCACCCCAACTACTTCTTCGAAATCATGCAGTGGTGGTTTATTTTCATGTACGCCGCGGTCGCTGCCGGGACTCCGTGGATATGGACCATCGCGGGTCCCACCTTGCTCACCGTGCTCTTCGCCGGCTCCACTCGTTTCACTGAAAGCATCACGCGGGGACGTTATCCCCACTACGCGGAGTATCAACAGCGCGTGTCAGCCGTCATCCCGTGGTTCACTCGCTGATACCCGCCCCTCGGCGCCTCGAGGCCCGCGACGGTCTCTTCGTGGCCCACGGTCAACTACGGATCACCGCGCCCGCGGCGTGGCATCCCGTCATCGCCCCCTTTCAGTCGTGTGCTCTCAGGGTGACGGGCCATACACCGCTCCTTTTCTCTCTCGATGGTGACGCCACCATTCGCCTCCATCTCGACGAGTCCTTCGGGCGTGAGCAGTTCTCTTTCGACATCAATGACGACATCGACATCCGGGCCGGTGGCCCCAGTGGCGCCTTCTACGCTCTCGGCGCACTGCGCCAACTCGCGGGTAACAGCTGGTGGAGTGAGGAGCCTCTCGAGAATTATGAATCCTTGACGCTCCCTCGCGTCAGCGTTGATGATCACCCCGACTATGCCTGGCGCGGAGTACATCTCGACGTCGCGCGCCACTTTTTTGACGTCGCGACGGTATGCCGATTTATTGAGCTCGCCGCCGACCACCGCCTCAACAGGATTCACCTGCACCTCAACGACGACCAAGGTTGGCGCGTCGAGATCCCCGGCTGGCCGCTCTTAACCGACGTGGCGAGCCAACGACGTTCTTCACCGGTGGGTCACGAAATGTTCAAAGTTGATGATGGGATGTCGCACGGGGGTTACTTCAGCGCGGAGGACCTCATAACTATTCGTGAGTTCGCGCGCCAGCACTGCGTCGTC
>CAINHL010000044.1 GCA_903848885.1 uncultured Actinomycetes bacterium | reverse complement strand
GTATCCCACGATGGCTACCGCTCGCATTGAACCTTCGGTGCACAGCGTGATCGCTCACACTGATGCCAAGGGAGTGAACCAATGAAACTCACCATCCCGTCCATTGACTACCTGGCCCTGGCGCCCGAACTCAGCCTGATTACCGGATCGCTGCTCCTGCTCTTCGCAGCCGCGCTCATGCGCCAGCGCCTGACGCGGGCGCAGGTCACGAGTGTGAGCGCGGTGGCGGGACTCGCGGCCTTGGTGAGTACCTTCTTCCAGTGGCACAGCGTGAGCGTGCACGGTGCCAGCGTGACCGCCGCCAGCGCGGTGGCTTTTGACGGCTTCTCGGTGTTGGCTTCGGGGGTGGTCGCTCTCTGCGTGGTCGGAACAGCCTTCGTGGCGCACGACTGGTTAACGCGTGAAGGCTTGCGCGGAACCGAATTCCACATCCTGGCTCTCGCCGCGTCGTCGGGTGCGATGATCATGGCCCAAGCCAATGACCTCATCGTGATTTTCTTGGGTCTCGAGATTTTGTCGATTGGACTCTACGTTCTGGTGGGATTTGACCGTCACCGCAGTGTCTCGGCCGAGGCCGCTTTGAAATATTTCTTGCTGGGCGGATTCGCCAGCGCAATTTTCGCCTACGGTGCCGCGTTGACCTATGGGGCCACTGGTAGCACCAATCTGACGGTCATCGCCAATGTGCTGTCCACGACGTACTTGGTCAAGAGCGGCATCTTGCTGGCCGGGGTTGGCCTGTTGGCCGTGGGCTTTGCTTTCAAGATCGCTGCGGTGCCCTTCCACCAGTGGTCACCGGACGTCTACGACGGTGCGCCGACGCCGGTCACGGGTTTGATGGCGGGCATCGTTAAGGTCGGCGCCTTCGCGGCCTTCTTGCGCGTGATGCTCGAGGCCGTCGGCACCTCGCAGTCCTCGTGGCGACCCATCGTTCTCGTGTTGGTGGTCCTGTCGTGTCTGGTGGGTGCTGTTGCCGGACTCGCCCAACGCAACATCAAGCGTCTCTTGGCGTATTCCTCCATCAATACCGCGGGATTCATGTTGCTCGGTCTGTGGAGCGGTACCCCGCGCGGTGTGTCGGCCACTTTGTACTACGTCGCCATCTACGCCCCCCTGACCTTGGCCACCTTCGCCGTGGCGACCCTGGTCGGCGGACGCGGCGACACCCAACACTCCCTCGACGCCTATCGCGGTCTCGCGCGACGTCAACCCTGGCTGGGTGGGGCGCTGACGGTGCTGCTGCTGGCCCAATCGGGCGCCCCCTTCACCACTGGTTTCTTCGCCAAGTTCTCGGTGCTCGAAGCAGCTATTGGCTCCGGTGGTGCCGTCGTGGCCGCGGTGGCGATGGTGTCCGCAGCGGTAGTTGCGTTTTACTACCTGCGCGTCATCCTCTCGATATTCGCCGACGACGTCCACGATGCGGTGCGCATTGACGTGCCCCGTTCGACCGGTGCCGTTATCGGCGTGGTGGCTGGTGCCAGCGTGGTCGGCGGTATTTGGGTGGGGCCACTCGTGGACCTCGCACACCGCGCCTCTCTCCTCTTCTTCTCGTGAGCGTTCGCGTGGCGATCGCCACGTGTCGTGGTGAAGATGTCGATCCCGACTCCCCGCTCCTGCTACGTGGCTGCGCCGCGGCCGGTCTGGACGCCGACCTGGTCATCTGGGATGACCCGAATGTTGCGTGGAACGACTATGACCTGACGGTCATTCGATCCACCTGGGACTACGCGCCACGTCGAGAGGAATTTCTCGACTGGGCGGCCTCGGTGGAGCGCCTGTGGAATCCCCTGGCCGCCGTGCGCTGGTCCTCGGACAAGCACTATCTCTCCGATCTGCGTGACCGCGGCCACGCCATCGTCCCCACGAGTTTTTGTGACCGGGGCGACGAGCCACAATTTCCCGCCGGCGACTTCGTGGTGAAGCCCGCGGTGGGTGCAGGATCTATGGATGCCGAACGGTACCCCGCGGGAGATGTCGTTGCGGCCCGTGCCCACGTGGCGTCGCTCCACCAGCGCGGACGTGACGTTCTCATCCAGCCCTACGTCACCTCTATTGACCACGAGGGCGAAACCGCCATCATCTTCATTGGGGGAGAGTTCTCTCACGCCATGAACAAGGGTGCCATGTTGACGGTCACCGAATTAGATCGCAACGCCCTCTATCGACGTGAACAAATGCGACGGGTGGACGCTCCCGCGTCGGCCATCGACGTAGCCCAGCGCGTACTTTCCGACTGTGCGTTCGGTGAACTGCTCTACGCGCGCGTGGACCTGGTGGATAGTGACGGTACGTGGTCGGTCATGGAAGTGGAACTCGTAGAGCCCTCACTCTTCTTGTGGGCGGCGCCGGAAGCCACCACCACTTTGGTCAGGGCAATCAGTCGTCGCGCGAGTGACTACTCGCCGCGTTAGCGGCCGCCACAATTTCGGGGGGCACCACCGTGCCGGGTCGATTAGCCGGGTCGTTAGCGAAGAATCGTCCGACCAGGGGAATTTCGGTGAGGGACTCCGCGCGCAAAATAGCGGCCACCACCGGCACGAAGGACTCCACTCCCGGATAGACCAAGTGCCGCGGATACCAGGTGGGGTAGTACTTGTTGTTGAAGCT
>CAINHL010000043.1 GCA_903848885.1 uncultured Actinomycetes bacterium | reverse complement strand
TCTGACTGCGCCACTGTTTCCCTCCGACCCGTAACTTCGAATGCGTTGCGAGCCAAAGTCGCAGTATCGATCCTACGCTTCCCCATAGGGAATCGTGGATGGAACTAAAACTATCCCCGGTCCATTACCGGACCGGGGTTCGAATGAGGACATTTTGGTGGAGGTGGCGGGAATCGAACCCGCGTCCATTCGCTTCTTAGTAGTACTTCTCCGAGTGCAGCTACACAGAAATTGTCGGGATCGTCACTGTGTGTAGCCCCGGTAACGATCCGTAGTTAGTAAAATTTCCCTCGCGAACTACTAACACCCCCGCGAGGTAAGCCCTACTGTATGGCGTTCAATTCGTAATCCGCAGGGCTGGGACTACATGAACGTCGCTGCACTAGGCAGCGAGCGCAAGCTGAGGCTTGGCGTTTATTTTTTGTTTCAGGCTCTTTAACGTGGTTCCTGAGACCACGACTCGCTTCTCCTACCTTGACGACAAATGTCGAAACCGATCACCCCCATGTTCATCACCAAATGGTGAAAGCCCAGCGTAGTGCCCCCCACTGACAATGACAAGGGCGCGCTATCGACCGAACTTCTCGTGGTGGCGTGTGGCGCGTTGCATTTCACGCTCGGCGTCGCGTTTTTTAATCTCTTGGCGACGGTCGTGTTGCTTGCGACCCTTGGCCAGGGCGATCTCGACTTTGACGCGACCCTCTTTGAAGTACAGCTTGATGGGAATCATGGTCAAGGGTTGAGTTTTTGTCTCTTCAAGGAACTCGGCAATTTCACGACGGTGGGCTAAGAGTTTGCGTGGACGGTCGGGATCATGGGAGCCAAAGCCCACGGCGTAGGTCCACGGCGGGATGTGCATGGCGAAGAGCCAGAGCTCCCCGTCGGTAACGCGGGCGTAGCCGTCGGCGATTTGGGCCTTGCCCTCGCGCAGAGACTTCACCTCGGAACCGGTGAGTATGAGTCCGCATTCGAGGGTGTCGATGATCTCGTAATCGTGGCGGGCGCGACGATTAGTGGCGACCACCTTGTCGCGTGAATCGGCGTCCGCCCGTGCTTTGGCGCGCCGCTCCTGCATCTGTTTTGCCCGAGCCACGCCCCAAGGTTAGTGAGGTGCCGTTTCACCTACGAGGGGTGGGTAAGGTCGTGTCGTGTTAACGCTGCGCCCCGAGCACTACGACGCCATGGTGGCGACCGCCATTCGGGCCTTGCCGAATGAAGGCTGCGGACTCCTAGTGGGCGACGCCGAGGGAAAGGTGTCACGTATCGTGCCCAGCCACAACGTGGCCGACTCCGCCAAGATTTACGAAATTGACCCCAAGGTGCTTCTGCGGACCTTCCGTGAGGCGGACGACGCCGGCGAGAACGTTCTCGGAGTATTTCACTCCCACACGCACTCGGAGGCCTATCCCAGTCCTACCGACATCGCCCAGGCTCCCGACCCCGAATGGCATTACGTTCTGGTGTCATTACGAGACCTCCCCACGGTGGTGCGTAGTTTCCGCATCAGGACCGGCGAAGTGACCGAAGAAGTAGTCAGCGTTACGGTCTAATCCCATTTTTTGACGGGTATCAGTTGTAGAATTCTCCTAGAAGTTCCCCAATGTATGAAGGAGACAGTTATGTCGGCACTGATTTTGGCAGTCCAGCACCATCAAGTTCATTACGCCCCAATGTTCGCCGTGAAGTCGAAGTATTTAGACATCGTCCTGCTGTTGCTTCGCGTTTTCGTGGGTGGCATGATTCTGGCGCACGGTCACTACAAAATCTTCCGTGGCGGCAAAATTGCCGGCACCGCGGGTTGGTTCGAGTCCATCGGCATGCGCCCGGGCAAGATCAACGCCCTCATGGCCTCCTACACCGAAATCATCGTTGGCGCCTTGCTGATCGTGGGCTTCTTGACTCCCTTGGCCTGCGCCGGCATGATCGCCTTGATGACCGTGGCGATTGTCACCGTGCACCGCAAGAACGGTTTCTTCCTGTCCAACCCTGGTCAGGGTATTGAATACTGCGCCATGATTCTGGTGACCTCGCTCGCTCTGGGTGTTCTGGGAGCGGGTAAGTACTCCGTGGACTACAAGGTGATCCCTTTCCACTACCTCAACACTGCGGGACACCGCTTCTTGGTGGTCGTGGTGCTCGGTCTCGGTGGTGCCGCCCTGCAAATGGCCGCTGCCTACCGTCCCGGCAAAACCCAGTAGTCAACCGTACGGCCATCGTGGTCAGCGCCTAATATGTGACCTAACGGGTCAACAATTGGCGACGTCCCCTGACGGAGGTACACGATGGCCGTAAAAGTACGAATTCCGACCGTTCTACGTTCCGCCACGGGCGGTCGTGCGACCATGGACGTCACCGCCACCACCGTGGGTGAAGTACTGGCCGCGATTTCGTCCGAGTACCCCAACGTACAAGAGCAACTGTTCAATACCGACGGCAGCTTGCACCGCTTTCTCAACGTGTACATCAACGATGACGACGTGCGTTACCTCGGGGGGGTCACCGCCGCGGTGGCTGACGGTGACGAAGTCACACTCCTGCCGGCCGTCGCTGGTGGCGCCACGGCGTGACGCGTCACGAATCCGTCCTCGAACTGATCGGCAATACGCCGATCGTCAATGTCTCGGCGCTCTCACCGAAGCCCAACGTCAAAATTTGGGCCAAGCTCGAAGGCCGTAACCCCGCCGGTTCGGTTAAGGACCGCGTGGCCATCTCCTTGGTGGAAGAAGCCGAGCGCGAAGGGCTCTTAGTTCCTGGTCGTCCTGGTCAAACTCTCATTGAGCCCTCGAGCGGCAACACCGGTATTGCCTTGGCCATGGTCTGCCAACTGCGCGGATATCACCTCAAAGTGGTGCTGCCCGCCAATGTCTCACCGGAACGTCGTCAGTTGCTCGAGGTCTGGGGCGCGGAGATCATCGACTCACCCGGGTCGGAAGGTTCCAACGGTGCGGTGCGTCTCTGCCAGAAGTTGGCCGCGGAAAACCCGGACTGGGTGTTTTTATATCAATACGCCAACGCGGCCAACCCACTCGCGCACTACCGCACCACTGGTCCAGAAATTTTGAACGACGTTCCCGAGATCACGCACTTCGTCGCCGGTCTGGGCACGTCGGGCACCTTAATGGGTGTCGGTCGTTATCTCAAGGAACACAAGCCCGGCACCCAGATCTGGGCCATCGAACCACCCAGTGGGGAAATGGTCGACGGACTACGCAATCTCGACGACGGTTACGTACCGCCCATTTTCACCGACAACCACGGATCGGACATGCTCGATCGCAAAGTTATCGTCCGTCCACAGGAGTCCATTGAATGGACTCGCCGCATGGTCGAACTCGGACTCTTCGTGGGCATCTCGTCGGGAGCCATTATGTGCGGGGCGGTGCGCTGCGCGGCCCAAATTCCCGATGACGTCGAAGCCACCATCGTGACCATTGCCTGTGACGACGGCTGGAAGTATCTTTCCACCGGCGCGTGGACGGACGATATTGAGACCGTCGTAGAACGCGCGAAGAAGATCATCTACTTCTAGAGTTGTACTCGGCGACCTTCGCCACTCAAGGAGAACCATGTCCGATTCCCCCATTATTCGCAGCGATGGCCGCCAACTCAACGAGGCGCGTCCCTTGTCCTTCGAGCGTGACTTCACCATCATGGCCCTCGGGAGCGTGCTGGTGAGTTTTGGCAATACTCGCGTCCTGTGCACCGCCTCGGTGGACGAAGACGTACCTCGCTGGTTGCGCGGCACCGGCAAGGGCTGGGTCACCGCCGAGTACTCCATGTTGCCGGGATCTACCCCCGACCGCGCCTCGCGCGAAGCCGCCAAGGGCAAGCAGTCGGGCCGCACGCAGGAAATCCAACGACTCATCGGCCGCTCACTGCGTACAGTGACGGACCTCACCAAGCTTCCCGATGTCTCGATCACCGTGGACTGTGACGTCCTCCAAGCCGATGGGGGCACACGCACGGCGTCGATTTGCGGAGGCTTCATCGCCCTGCACGATGCGATTACGCGCTTGGTGCAACGCGGCACCATCCCCGAACACGCCTTGACCGATTTGGTGGCGGCGGTGTCGGTGGGTGTCATTGACGGCGTACCCATGTTGGACCTTCCCTACGAAGAAGACTCACGCGCCGACACCGACATGAACGTGGTGATGACGGGGGCCGGACACTTTGTCGAAGTACAAGGAACTGCTGAGCAGGTGGCCTTCACCCGTGCCGAACTCGACGCCCTGCTGGATTTGGCGGGCGAGGGAATCGCACGCATTCACGCCGCGCAAGCGCAGGTGCTCGCAGTCGCTCCCACACCTCGATGACTTCCTTCGTACTCGCCACCGCGAATCCTCACAAGGCGGAGGAAATTCGCGCCCTCTTGGACGGTGTGGTGTTGCTCCCGCGGCCCGAACACGTTCCCGAGGTGGTGGAAGATGGCGACACCTTGGAGGAGAACGCCCTTCTCAAAGCCCGCGCGCTGGTGAGCGCCACCGGGCACGCAGCGATTGCCGATGACACGGGACTCTTTGTGGATGCCCTGGGTGGTCGACCCGGCGTCTGGTCGGCGCGCTACGCGGGGGAGAACGCCACCTACGCGGACAACGTGGCCAAGATGCTCGGCGAACTTGCCGGCGTCCCAGCGGCGCAGCGCACCGCTCGTTTCCGCACCGTGGCGGCGGTGGCCTATCCGGACGAGTCCTGGTTCGTGGTCGATGGCGAACTCGAGGGTGTGATCACCGACGACGCACGGGGTGAGAACGGTTTCGGGTACGACCCCATCTTTGCTCCCACCGGTTTGAAGGGTCGCACCTTGGCCGAACTCACCGCGGCAGAAAAGCACGCGCTCAGTCACCGCGGAAACGCCTTTCGCGAGCTCGCCGAGGCCCTCGCGGCGCGCTAGTCACGTCGACGGCGCCAGTCCTTAGGCTGGTTTCGTGCCGGGGGGACTACAACTACCAATGTTTCCGCTATCGTCGGTGGTTTTTCCGCACCAGCGAATTCCTCTGCACGTCTTTGAACCACGCTACGTGCAACTCCTCCACGACGTGGGTGAAGGCGAAGGCCGCTTTGGCATCTGTCTCATTGCGCGCGGTAGCGAAGTGGGTGGGGGGGACGAGCGCCACAACGTGGGAACTCTGGTCGTACTCGACAACGTGACCCCTTTGGCGGACGGAACGTTCATCGTGGTCGCTACCGGGGTAGAGCGCATCGTGATCGATGAGTGGCTCGACGACAATCCTTATCCCCGCGCGCGCGTTCATCTACACCCGGGTCGCGACGTGCCAACCGATACTCAATTACTGAGTTCCGCCGAACAGGCCGTGCGCTCCTTGCGCGTGCTGCACTCGGAGATGGACCCGGACTACAGCGTGGCCATGGACTCGGAAATGTCTGAGGCGATGTGCGTGCGTTCGTGGCAATTGTGTTCCATGACGCCCATGGCGACCTTGGATCAGCTCAAGCTCCTGCGTGAAGACGAATGCGACGAACGCCTACGTCAGCTCGCGGAAATTTGCTGCGAGCGTTACGGAGATTTGCAACGTCTGCTCTCGCAGGCGCCGATGTCGTGGGGAGACTTAGGAGAGGCCGAGTAGGTCGACGACGAAGATCAGCGTCTCGCCCGGAGCGATGACGCCACCGGCGCCACGGTCGCCGTAGCCCAAGTGGGCGGGGATGACCAGGCGACGACGTCCACCGATACGCATACCGGCCACTCCGCGGTCCCATCCGGCAATCACCATGCCCCCTCCCAGAGGGAAGGAGAAGGTTTCGCCGCGGTTCCACGAGGCGTCAAATTCGTCACCCGTCGACGCGGCAACGCCAACGTAGTGGACTTCGACCAATTGGCCAGAGAGAGCCTCGTCGCCGGTGCCGACGACGAGGTCCTCAATGATCAGATCTGCAGGGGTCTCACCGAGGTGAGGTTCAACAAAGGGCTTTTCGTTACTCATGGCAACTACTTTACGACCGGCGTCGGCCACCGCCGACCGGGCGCACGTTGCGGGCTTCGAGCCCCTTGGGTCCCTGCGCCATTTCGAACTCCACGCGCTGTCCCGCTTCGAGGGTCTTGAAACCCGTCATTTCGATGTTGGAGAAGTGAATGAAGAGGTCCTGGCCCTTGGAGTCAGTGGCAAAGCCGTAACCCTTGGAATCGTTGAAGAAGCTGACCACGGCTTCGCTGCTGTTTCCGCCGCGGGCCGGAGCCGGACGTTCGCTGCGCTCGGGACGATCACCACGTTCGAAACGGGGACGCTCGGTGCGCTCGGTGCGGGCAGGACGCTCGCCACGCTCGAAACTCGGACGCTCGGTACGGGCCGGACGCTCACCGCGCTCGAAACTCGGACGGTCGGTACGAGCCGGACGCTCGCCACGCTCGAAACTCGGACGGTCGGTGCGGGCCGGACGCTCGCCACGCTCGAAACTCGGACGCTCGGTGCGTGCCGGACGGTCGCCACGATCGAAGCGCGGACGCTCCGGGCGGTCACTGCGCTCGAAACGAGGACGATCACCATCGCGACGGTCGAAGCGTGGGCGGTCACCTTCGCGTGAAGGACGACGGTCACCACCGGACTTCATGGGACGATCATCGAGACGCTCGGCGGCGGCGGTGTCGTCCACCGAACCCAAACGAACGGCCACGGCATCCTCGGGACTGTCAATCACGTTGGGGATGTTCAAAGCCTTCTGGAGACGACGAACCTGACCGACGGTGTCTTCGCCCACGAGGGAGATGACCACACCGGTAGCGCCGGCACGACCGGTACGGCCGGAACGGTGAAGGTAGTCGGTGGCCTGGGCCGGTGGGTCGAAGTGCACGACGCAGGGGAGGGCTTCGATGTGAATTCCACGAGCCGCCACGTCGGTGGCCACCAGAACCTGGATCTGACCGGCCTTGACGCTCTTCAGGGCGCGCTCACGCTGAGCCTGGGTGCGGTCACCGTGAATGGGCACGGCAGAGATGCCGCGGTCTTCGAGCTGGCGGGCCAAACGGTCGGCACCGTGCTTGGTACGGGTGAACACGATGGCGCGCTCGTACTTCTCGATGATGTCGGCGGTGTAGCTGGAACGCTGCTCGCGAGGAACCTTCCAAAAGAAGTGGTCCACGTCGCTCGGGGCTTCTTCACCCACGACGTCGTGGATGGCGGCGTCATTGGTGAATTCACGAACCAGCGACTTCACGTCGGGTCCCATGGTGGCGGAGAACAACATCACGTGACGACCCTCGGGGGTGTGAGCAACAATGCGACGCACGGCGGGCAAGAAGCCCATGTCGGCCATACGGTCGGCTTCGTCGACAACCACGGTGGTCACGTCGGAGAGGTCCAAGGCGCGCTGTTCGAGCATGTCTTCGAGACGGCCGGGGCAGGCGACGACGATGTCGACACCCATAGCCAAGGCCTTGCGGGCGATGTTGTAGGAGGTGCCACCGTAAATGCAGAGCACGCGCTTGCCGCGATCAGCGGTCAGCTGACCAATTTCCTTCTGGACCTGGGCGGCCAGTTCGCGGGTCGGCACCAAGACGAGTCCCTGGGGACGGCGTGGGGCAGCCTTGCCAACGTGGGCCACCAAGGGCAGGCCGAAGGCCAGCGTCTTGCCGGAACCCGTGGCAGCCTTGCCGACGATGTCACGGCGAGCCATGGCGTCAGGGATTGCGGCTTCTTGGATGGGGAAGGGCTCCAAAATGCCACGAGCCACCAAACGGTGAACGAGGGCTTCAGGGACGCCGAGGTCTAAAAAGGATAGGGACATGACTGATCTCCAATACGAGTTGAGTAAATGAGCCCAACTCGTACAGTCACGTCGAATCGGTCTCTAGCGCGATATGCGCCCGACACAGCAAGGAATACTCTACTGGAGCTCCGTCACAAAAAGCAATAGAAATTTTTATTTTTTATTCGCACCAAAAAGTTCAACGAGAAAACCTAAGTCCGGTCTACGGATTCTCACCCTTGATGAGTACGCTGGCAGTCGAGAAGAAAGGTGGTTGACGTGACGGATCTACATCGTTCACCAATATTTCAACTCGCCCACGACATCGTGGAGCGCGATGCGCAGCGTGACCCACTCTTCGCCACCGGAGCGGGAATTCCGGGCTCCGATCATCTCCTACCCGATTATTCCCCCGCGGGCTCACGAGCCACCGTGACGGCACTCCGCGACGAACTGGACCGAGTCGAGGAACTCACCCCCCGCGACGACATTGACCGCGTAGCGCAGGAAATACTTCGCGAACGGCTGAACTCGCGACTGGAACTCGCCGAATCGGGCGAGAGCGCACGCATCTTCAGCGTGTTGTGGTCGCCACTCACGGAGATTCGCCAGGGTTGTGAACTCATGTCGGTCGCCAGCGCTCAGGATGTGGTGACCGTGGGGCAACGCTTGTCCGCGGTGGCTCCGGCTCTTGACGGTTGGCGCATCACCATCCAAGAACTCGTCGACCGCGACCAGCTACCACCCCGACGTCACGTGGTCGGCGTCGGCGAACAGGCTGCCACTTTTGCTGAGGGTGGTTTCAATGCGGTTCTCGATCGGATTCATCTCGAGACCGGATTCGACGTCACCGCGCAGCGACCCTCCGCGCAGGCGGCCGAAGCGGCCTGCAGAGAGCTCTCGGAGTGGTTAGTCCGAGACATCGCGCCCCGCGCCGGAGTGCAGGACGCCTGCGGAGCCGAGCGCTACCAAAAGTGGGCGCGTTCGTATACGGGCGCCACGCTCGATTTGGGGGAGCTTTATCAGTGGGGTTACGCGGATCTTCAACGGATCAATAAGCGCATGTGGGAAATAGCTGGGGAAATTACGCCCGCGGCGCAGAGCTTGATGGAGGTCGCCGATTTTCTCGATAACGACGAGAGTCGTCTGATCGTGGGCACCGACGCCCTCTTGGAACGCCTGGTGAGTTTCACGCAACAAGCCATCAACGATCTCGACGGAGTGCATTTCGACATTGATCCTCGCATTCGCACCTGCGACGCCCGCCTCGCCCCCGAAGGTTCGGGAGCCGCGGCGTACTACATCGGGCCCAGCGAAGATTTGTCGCGGCCGGGGACCACCTGGTTTCCCACCATGGGCAAGACAAGCTTCCCCTGGTGGCGATCAGTCTCTACCTGGTACCACGAGGGCGTGCCGGGCCACCACCTGCAATCGGCCACCGCCATCATCGAGCGCGATCGTCAGAGTCGCTTCCAACGTCTGGAAGGTTGGATGTCGGGCTACGGCGAAGGTTGGGCTCTTTACGCCGAGCGGCTCATGAACGAATTGGGTTATTTCTCTGATCCGGGTGACGAAATGGGTCACCTCTCTGATCAAGCCCTGCGCGCGGCGCGCATCGTGGTTGATATCGGCATGCACTTGGAACTCACGGCTCCCGATTCCATCGGAGTCTTGGGCGAACTCGGAGAGTGCGGCGGTCGCGTCTGGGACGCGGACATGGCCGTGGCGCTGCTACGTGAATGGGCGATCGTGGATGACGTGATGGCCCGCAGCGAAGTTGACCGCTACCTGGGCAATCCTGGTCAGGCCATTTCCTACAAAGTCGGCGAGCGGGTGTGGGTGCGCGCACGTCAAGAAGCGCACGAGCGATGGGGAGACAGTTTTTCTCTGAAGCGCTTCCACGCACATGCGCTGGCCCTGGGGCCGATGGGTTTGGATGCCTTCGAAGAAGAAATGAAACGATGGGACGGTAACTAATGATTGATGACGTGATTACGAAGTGGCATCTCCACATGCGCGGACAACTCGAGGGAGGGCTCGACGCCCTCCTGGCCGACGACGTGGTGTTCTTTTCCCCCATCGTTTTTACCCCGCAGCGCGGCAAGGAAATCACCAAGTTGTATCTCCTCGCCGCGGGAGTGGCTCTGCCGGGAGAAGCCACGGAGATTTCAGCCGATAAAGAAAAAAAGTTTCGCTACACCAAGACGATTCTCGATCACCCGCACGCTATTTTGGAATTTGAAACCTCAATTGACGGAAAGTACGTCAACGGCATCGACATGATCACGTGTAACGAAAACGATGAGATCAGCGAGTTTCGCGTCATGATTCGCCCTTTGCAGGCCATCAATTTGGTGCATCGTCAGATGGGCGAAACCTTGGAAAGAATGTCCCCGCCCACGGCACCGGCCTCATAAGCTCCAACAAATTGGTGCGGGCGAGAGGACTTGAACCTCCACTCTCAAAGAGAACCAGGACCTAAACCTGGCGCGTCTGCCATTTCGCCACGCCCGCGTAGGCCACATCCTAGGCCGAGCGAAGAAATGTCAGAGGAAGGCAGTAGATTGGACGTATGACCATCATGTCCTCTGCCGACGGAATTCCTCTGACCGACCTCAACCAGCGATTGCTGCGTGAGCGAATTATCTTTCTGGGCTCGGCCGTCGACCAAGCAACGGCCAACCGGATTTGCTCCGAATTGCTCCTCCTCGAAGCGGAAGACTCCACCAAGGACATCAGCCTGTACATCAACTCTCCGGGTGGTTCCGTGACGGACGGTCTGGCCATTTACGACACCATGCAGTACATCGCCCCGGACGTGCGCACGATTTGCCTCGGTATGGCCGCCTCCATGGGGCAATTCCTTCTGTGCGCCGGAGCGGCCGGCAAGCGTTTTGCCCTGCCGAGTGCTCGGATTTTGATGCACCAACCCTGGGCCGGCACCATGCAGGGGCAGGCCTCGGATATCAAAATCCAAGCGGAACAAATTGTCTATTCCAAGCGTCAACTGGCCGAACGCATCGCTTTTCACACCGGCAAGACCCTGGAACAAATTCAAGAAGACTCCGACCGTGACCGTTGGTTTAGTGCCGCGGAAGCTAAGGACTACGGCTTTATCGACGAAGTCATCGACCGATCGGCATTGCGCACCGGGAGTAACTAGCCGTGAGCGAGGTGACGCCCAGTTCGAGGCGTCCGATCGAAGATCGCCCCGTTCGTGTGGTGTCGGCGCGACTAAGTTTCCTCCAGCAAATTCGCAGTATTTGGCGTTCCCGCGAATTGTTGAATTACATGGTCGTCTCGGACGTCAAGGTCAAGTACAAGGAATCCGCACTCGGCATTGTGTGGTCGATGGTGGCCCCCGCATTGACCTTGGTTATTTATTACCTGGTCTTTGGTGCCTTGCTCAAAAACGGCATTCCCCATTTCGTGATATTCCTCTTTTCCGGACTCATCGTGTGGAATTTCGTTACGAACGTAGTGATTCCTTCCACGTCGGTGGTAGTTGATCGCCAAGCCATCGTCAAAAAAGTCGCCTTTCCGCGTGAAATTCTGGCGCTCTCCACCGTGGGAGCAGGGCTCGTCTACTTCGTAATGCAACTAGTGGTGTTCGCGATATTCATGGCGATCTTTCGTACGGCGCCACAATGGTCGCTGCTCTGGCTGGTGCCCGTGGCGCTCCTCGGGCTGGTCATCATCATTGGATCTATTGGGCTGCTGCTGTCGGCGCTCAACGTCTTTCTCCGCGACATCAAACATCTGGTGGAAGTATTCATGCAGCTGTGGTTCTATCTGACGCCGATCGTCTATTCGTATTCGCGCCAAGTGGAACCAAGTCTCGTACATCACGGACTCTCGTGGCTATATTTTCTCAACCCCGTCGCCCCTGCGGTACTCACCTTTCAGCGAATTTTCTACGTTCATGAATACGTCCAGGCGACCACCCCCGGACACGCCGTGCTGCAGGTCATCCCGCACTGGTCCACCATGCACTATCTAGAAATGAACCTCGCGGTCATCGGCGTGGGTCTGGTGATATTCGCCGTCACCATGAAAATCTTTGGCCGACTGCAGGGCAACTTTGCCCAGGAGCTCTAATGCTGAATGCCATTGAAGTCGACGAAGTCTCCAAGACCTTTCGCATTCATCACGAACGGCACTCGTCGCTGAAGGAGCGTTTGCTGCGTCCTGGTGGCGGGAGCCACAGCGACTTTGAGGCGCTACGTGCCGTGTCATTCAACGTGGGACCGGCCGAGACCGTGGGCATCCTGGGACGCAACGGTTCGGGCAAGTCGACCATCCTCAAAACTATTTGTGGTGTCCTGCAGCCCTCGAGTGGCGAAGTGCGGCTCCGGGGAACGCTGGCGGCGCTCCTCGAGCTCGGAGCGGGTTTTCAGCCGGAGCTATCCGGTCGGGACAATATTTACCTCTCGGGATCCATGCTGGGGCTGTCGAAGCGGACGATACGTGGACTCTTTGACGAAATTGTGGAATTCAGTGAACTCGGAGACTTCATTGACACCCCCGTGAAGTTCTACTCCTCGGGTATGTACGTGCGTCTCGGCTTTGCCGTGGCGGTGAACGTCGACCCTGACATCTTGGTGGTGGACGAAGTCTTGGCCGTGGGGGACGAAAAGTTCCAAGCTAAGTGCATGGCACGGATTTCCCGCCTGCAAAATGATGGTCGTTCGATTCTGCTGGTGTCGCACAGCGCGGCGCAGGTGCAAACTCTGTGCTCGCGGGCCGTGGTGCTCGATCACGGATCGGTGATCGCTGACGGAGCGGTGGGGACGTCGATTGACGCTTTTCGCAGTGTGTTGCACGCGGATACCCGAGAAGTGGATTCTGCGAGCCCCCGCGCGCGGGTGGAAGCAGTAACGACGGAGTCGGGTCGTTTTGACGTGGTGATGGGGGGCGCGTGGCGGGGGATTGCTCGCGTGCACAGCGAATTTGCCGGCGACGTTCGTGTGGTGGCCGCCATCCGATCTCCTCGCAACGAACTCCTGAGCGCAACTCCGATCTCGCAAGGTCTCGTCAGTCTTCGCCCCGGGGTCCAAGACCTGTCACTGCAAATCGCCCGTCTACCTTTTTTGCCGGGCACCTATACCTTGTCGATCAGTCTGCGCGACGCGGACAGCGGCGATTCGGTGGCGCACGTAGAGCAAGCGGCCATCATTGAAATAACTGGTGAAAGTTCTTCGGACGGCGTGTTCGAATTGGACTTCGACGCCAAAATTCTTTAGCGCCAGCGTTCGAACTTCCGCAAAGCACCGAAGCGACCTAATTTCCCGCAGTCGTAGGCGTGATTAGCCGCCGCCAGCAATCGACGGTCACCGCGCGAGTTGCCGTAGGCGTAGAGCTCGACCTTCCCGTCAACGGAATCGTTTTCCTTCAGCCACGCGTGGAGTCGACGAAATTTTTCGGCACCGCGACAATTTGCTCCGTCGTAACCACCACCGAGCTGGCCCTTCTCGTTCACCGCGAGGCGTGTCCCGATGGCGTGATGCGCACCGAGAATCTCGGCCACCCGCTGGACGTAGATTTCGGGCGATGCGGAAACGATTACTACCCGATGGCCCTGCTCCAAATGCCAGCGCAGTCGCGCAATGACGTGCGGGCGAGGATAACGCTCCACGTGATCGTGTGCGTAGTCCAGAGATTGCGCGGCCACGACGTCCACGGGACGACCGGCGAGAACGGCGCGAAAGAGACTCTCCTTGGCCGTGTCGGCACGCGTGCCGCTAGCCACTGCGCCAACGGCCAGGGGAAGGAGGCGCGCGAGAACACTGCGCAGCACTCGTGGCGTTCCGCCCACGTGGCGTAACCAGCTGACGACGCTCCCGCCTTCGGTCAAGGTGCCGTCGAGGTCGAAGGCCGCCACAACGGGGGAGCTGTCGTGTGCCATGGTCCTATTCTCGCAGGGCTCCGGGCATGATCGAGTTAATTACTACTAATCCAATAGTATTTTGCGAGAATTGCTCATTACCCGCTAGAGTGTTCCCCGAGGAAGCCAGTGCGGCCGCCTCATCTACATAAGGAGAAACATGACCGTTCGTCTTGGTGACGTGGCCCCCGATTTCACTGCGGAGACCACCGAAGGCACAATCAACTTTCACGAATGGCTGGGCGACAGCTGGGGCATTCTTTTTTCTCACCCCAAGGACTTCACGCCAGTCTGCACCACGGAGCTCGGTGGATTCGCCGCGCGCAAGGGTGACTTCGACAAGCGCAACACCAAGATCATTGGTTTGAGCGTCGACACTCTCGACAGCCACCACCAGTGGAAGGGCGACATCGAAGAGACCCAGGGCACTGCCTTGAACTTCCCCTTGATTGCCGACGAGAACCGCACCGTTGCGGACCTCTACGACATGATTCACCCCAACGCACTCGAGACCTTGACTGTTCGCTCAGTCTTCATCATTGGCCCGGACAAGAAAGTCAAGCTGACCTTGACCTACCCCGCGTCGACGGGCCGCAACGTGGACGAAATTGTTCGCGTCGTGGACTCGCTGCAGCTGACGGCGAACTACTCGGTGGCGACCCCCGTGAACTGGGTGGACGGCGGCGACGTGATCGTGGCCCCGGCCCTCTCGGACGAGGACGCCACGGCGAAGTTCCCCAAGGGCTTCACCAAGCTGAAGAATTACCTGCGCATTACCCCGCAGCCCAACAAGTAATTATCTTTTCCCACGAGGGGTCGACCGCTAGGTCGGCCCCTCGTGTGCTGTCCGCTGGGATTTTCGTCCTAGGGTGAGCGGATGACCGTACAGAACTCAGGATCTTTCACCTACGCCCATCAGAACGTTCGTCGCTTGGGCTTCGGCGCCATGCGCATCACCGGCGACGGCGTCTGGGGTTACCCCGCGGACGTCGAAGAATGCCGCGCCGTGTTGCGTCGTGCCGTGGAACTCGGCGTGACCTTTATTGACACCGCCGACTCCTACGGACCCTTCGTCTCCGAGGAACTCATCGCCTCTACCTTGCACCCCTACGGCGAGGTCAAAATCGCCACCAAGGCCGGTTTATTGCGCACCAAGGCCGGTCCCGGGTGGGTTCCCTGCGGACGCCCCGCCTATCTACGCCAGCAAGTAGAGATGTCCCTGCGCCGATTAGGTCAGGAATCACTGGACCTCTTTCAACTCCACCGAGTAGATCCCACCGTGCCGGCGGAGGAGCAGTTCGGCCTCTTGGCCGAAGTTCTCGCCGAAGGCAAGGTGCAAGCCGTGGGTCTCTCCGAGGTCACGGTCGCGCAGATCGAAGCGGCACGAGCCGTGGTGCCGATTTCCACCGTCCAGAATCTCTACAACCTCACCAACCGCCAGAGCGAAGACGTTCTCAACTATTGCGAAGCGAACACGATTGGATTCATTCCCTGGTATCCCGTGGCCTCGGGGGAACTCGCGCGATCCGGTGGCCCTTTGGACGACCTTGCCACCCAGACCGGCCACAGCGTGGCCCAGTTGTCCCTGGCGTGGTTGCTGCAGCGCTCGCCGGTAATGATGCCCATCCCGGGCACCTCGAAGGTCGCCCACCTCGAAGAGAACTGCTCGGCGGCGGACGTGGTCCTCAGCGCCGAAACCTACGCCGCCCTCACGGCGCTGGCTTAGTCCTTCTTCGTCACTTCGTCGCGCAATTGGCGCTTGAGGATTTTGCCCGCGGGGTTGCGTGGCAGAGGCTCACTGCGGAAGTAGATGTGCGTCGGCACCGAGAACTTCGCGAGTCGCGCGGCCACGTGCCGCATCAGATCTTCGGCTTCCACCGCGCGCTCGGGGCGCAGCACGATGACGGCACCCACTTCTTCGCCCAAAACGGGGTGGGGTACGCCAATCACGGCGCAGTCCGCCACGTCGGGGTGTTCAAAGAGGGCAGCTTCCACTTCTACGGAATAGACGTTTTCGCCCCCACGGATGATCATGTCCTTAGCGCGGTCGACGATGTAGATAAAACCGTCGTCGTCAATGCGTGCCACGTCACCGCTGCGCAACCAGCCACGAGTGAAGGCCTTCTCCGTGGCCTCGGGCTTATTCCAATAGCCGCGGACCACGTTGGGGCCTTTGATCCAGAGTTCGCCAACCACGTCGGGTCCCTTCGGCAATTCCGGACCGGGTACTTCGCCTTCGTAGTCTTCGGGCACGATGGCCACGTCACACACCGGCAGGGCGGGGCCACAGCTGGAAGGGCGCTCGTCATAATCCACGCCGCCATTCAGGGCCACGGCCGCCGAGGTCTCGGTGAGTCCGTAGCCGTTGCCGGCCGAACCGCCGGGGAAATTTGCACGAATGCGTCGCACCAATTCGGGCGGCGAGGGCGCGCCACCGTAGGAGACGCTGCGCACGGTGGACGTGTCGTATTCGTGGAAACGCGGGTGGTCGAGAATCTGCATGGCGATGGTGGGAACGCCTCCAAAGATGGTGATCTTTTCGGATTGAATCAATTCCAAGGCCTGGGTCGCGTCGAAGTGGTGGCACATCACTAACTTGCCGCCCGAGGTGGTCTGGACAATCATCACGGCCAAGCAACCAGTGGCGTGAAAGAGCGGCACGTTCAGCATGTAGGCGGTCTGCAGGG
>CAINHL010000042.1 GCA_903848885.1 uncultured Actinomycetes bacterium | reverse complement strand
GCGGCGGCGGTGAGGCGAGACCAGATTGCGGAAGGTCTAATCTCAAAAATAGACATGGCACTAATGCCGGGCAACAGAATTACCGACAACGTCACGAAGGCCGTCAAGCCCGGATTCCCATGATGGCGCAGCAGCCCACTTGAAATGACGACCGCAAGAACGAGGAGCCACGTCAATCCACCCCACTGGGCTTCCCGTTCAGGCGTGACATGACTTTCTTCTAGATTGCTCATGAGGCGACCAAGACCTTCAGTCGCTCAAAATATGCTTGGGCAAAAACGTGCCACCCGACCCCGCTCTGAGTAGCTAGAAAATTCTCAGAAATGTAGTGCGGCTTGGGTGACTGGAGCCACCTCACAATTTCGCAGCCAAGAGCTTCAGCATCGTTAGGTGGGATAATTGATCCGTTGACCTCGTGGTTGATCAGTTCTTGCGAAGCGTTGTGGGGTGCTGAAACCGTGATCACCGGTGTCCCCGCAGCTAGGGACTCGGCAACGGCGAGCCCGAAACCCTCTCGCTCTGACGGGGCGCAGATTACTCGCGCTGCTTTCATGTAGGCCCAGACATCAATTTGGTCAATTATCTCTCCCGTGAATCTCAGGCGTGACGCAACCCCTAGTTCTGCCCCTTGTTTTTCAAGATTCTCGCGCTCGGGCCCTTCGCCAATAATCGTCAAAGTTGCCTGCGACAGTTCCGGCGTGACCGCCATGGCGCGAATCACCAGATCAATACGCTTATGTTGAATAAGACGACCCACGGTGAGCACATCAACGTTGCTGGTAAATCTCGGAGTCGAGAGTATTCCGTCCACATCGATGGTATTCGGACGAAGGACGACGCGAGAATTCGGAACGCCGGAGCGAATGAGACGATCGTGAGTTTCCGAGCTGTCTGCAAACATCAAGTTCGGTATGCGCGAGGTTAGCCATTCAATAACTGCTGCGATGTTGCCCTTGGCTCCTAAATACGAAACCCAATAGTCTCGACCCCAGCATTCGTGCCACGATGCCACCAACGGCAGTCTCCGCACACGGGAAATAGCACCGAGAACAAACAGCTGAAGATGCGGGATTTGGTCAGCCTCTATGACGTCCACTCGAGAAAAGATGAGCTGAACGCAGGACAGGGCGAAGAGCAGTGCTTGGGTGATACTTCGTTTCTCCCCGCGATACATGGAAATGACTGGCAATATCGCGACGTAACGGATGCCGTCTCGGATGATTGTTCGCCGTCTATCCTCAGATTTCCACCAGTGCATCGTGTAAACGGTTACTTCGATATCAAATTCACGCGCCCGCGAAATGATCTGCTGATATTGAGACTCTTTCCCGCCTACGTGCCACGGAAGAACAGCATCGCTCACGATGGCCAACCGAATTTTTGACGTCACGGCTGTACTTCGGTACTTGGAAGAATCTTCGTGTTGATGATCGGGGTCTTCACTCGAACGCGAATGAAAATATCACCAGAATCTAAGGTGATAGATACCATCCCAGCATGCGCTTCCAGTAGCGACACGACCATCATCACGGTGTGGTTTGATTCAACCTCAACATCTCCCTTGCCGAGAGTTTTTCGACCTTGTGTCTCAACCCAGTGATAGCGGTGTCGATGGCCTAATTGATTGACAATGTCAACTTTTAATGGCTCGTTCCAAGGAAATCCACGCGAGGCATCTGCGGGATTGGCCACGCCGATTGCCGAGTAGGGGTGCTGATCAAGAGTCCCCCCCGCTGCATGAACAAGGTTGCGCATTGCCACGCCGGACAACAAAACTCCTGCGGCAAGAAAAAGCAACATCAGGAACGCGAGACCACGCTTCATGATTGCCCTTTCAGGAACAGCAGTCAGATGGGGTGAGACAAAGATTTAATGCGTCAAGAGAATTCTAGTAAATTCGCTCTTAAATTTTGCACTTCAACACTCCTTCATCACCTCAAATCCACGAATTGAAAAAAAAATTCCAATTCAGCTCACGCGATGGAAGGTCGACCCGCAGAAAAGACTGCGTTGGTTTTCACGCTCTTGTGTCTAGGTGTTCGGAAGGAACAACTTCTCTAATTTTCAGTACGACCCGAATGCGCGAGACCGCCACTTCGTACGGTTCACCGCACATTCTCGCGTAGCAGAAAATCCTAACGAAGCATGATTTCGAAAATATCGCGTGCAACTTTGTCGTACCCTTCACTCGCCGCTCGAGTTCTGGCACGAAGTTTCAGATCACTTTGCAGTTGAGGGTCCTTCAGCACGTCGGTAATGGCCCGAGCGAGGTCGGCGGGATTCTCAACTTGGGCATAGATTGCAGCGTCTTTGAATATTTCCCGAAGCCCCGGTATGTCCGTTACCACTGCAGGGGAGCCGGCAGCGAGGACATGGGTTGCGACTCCACTCTGAGCAGTACGCCGATACGGCAGAACCACTACCGCCGCGGCTGCGAGCAGGTGGCCGAGATCTTCGTAGGGAACGTAATCAGAAAAAATGATGCGGGTTTGTGGCGGAGAGTCAACAGCCAGGCTTCGAATTTGCCGGTAATGATAGTGGTCTCTTAGGCCGAAAAATTTAAAAGCCGAGGAACGTGGACGTGGCCGACCCGCTATGACAACGTCGAGGTCTCCCTCGTATCGTTGCGTGACGTAGGGAATAGCGGACATCAACGTGTCTACGCCCTTATCGGGATGAATGAATCCGAAGTAAAAAACAAATGGTTTCGGGAAGCCGTAGACCTGGCGAACGCGCTCGATATCGGCATGTGTGGATGGCTCGTATTCGGGAAAGCCAGGGCTTCCTGAGAAAACATTCGGCGATTCGATCATGTGGTCCAAGGCTGCAGTGGCCACGCCGGAGAAGGTGATGGGGACGTTGCACGATCGCACAGCGCGACGATATACCCAGTTGCCTAACGGACCGAGAATTGCGATTTCCCTGCCCGGCTCATGGAACGCCATCGCAACAAAAATACCTTCTCGGCGCATGGATCTGCAGAGTTTCAAAACCGTCGGGGTTGAGGTTGTGAGTGCCGAAATTGCAAACTGGCAAAAGACAAAATCTGGACAGAAAGTGTTTGCTAGTGATCGCGCTCGACGAAATCCGAATACTCCCAACAAGCGCGCCACGTCATAGCCCTCATGACGTTCGGTTTTTCCTCCAGGACCTTGGCACATGACCAGAACGTTGTGCCCCTGGCGGACCCACGCTTCGACAAGATTCCGTGAATGCGAACCGATTCCATCAGACGGAGGAGGGAACGGAGTCAGTACGAGGATTCGACTCACGCTTCAGCTCCCATTGTCGGTAGACGCTTCAGTACCTTCACAAATTGAAGCGAGACAGCCACCATAAAGACTGTACAAATCCCCTTTATGGTTAACCCCACTCTCGATAAGAAGAAGATTGTGAAATTTAGTTCGCACCACCAGAATTACGAGGGCTTCGGATTTCAGTGGGGAACCTCGAAATACAGATGATGCGGTTCCGACTCGTCCCAAGAAACTGAGAGTTTCCAACTATTTGGTACGTGTGTTGTCCATTCGGTCTGCGGACAGCCATATTTCACACCACACGGTAATCTCGTGACGTGATCGCCGCTACCCTCGCGGTCACTTAAGTGTCACCGGCTACCGAAAGACGAGGTCTAATGCCAGAAGTCAAGTTAGAGGCCTGGCTCGAAGAAACTCGTCAGTTCGCACCCTCCCCCGCGTTTGCCGCCGATGCCAACGCCCAGCCGGGCATCTACGAAGCCGCCATCTCGGATCCCGCAGCCTGGTGGCGTACGCAGGCGTATCGCCTGGTGTGGGACCAACCGCCCACCCAGACTTTGGAATGGGACTCACCCAACGCACGTTGGTTTGGTGATGGGACTTTGAACGCTTCGGTAAATTGCGTTGACCGGCACGTGGCTGCCGGACGTGGCGACAAGGTGGCATTTCACTGGGTAGCTGATGCCGAGGGCGACGAGCGAACCATTACCTATCGCGATCTGCTCTCCATGGTGTCGCAAACCGCCCATGCGCTCACCGAACTCGGCGTGCAAAAGGGTGACCGCGTCGCGGTCTACATGCCCATGATCCCCGAGGCCGTCGTCGCCATGCTGGCCATTGTTCGTGTAGGAGCCGCCCACTCGGTGGTCTTTGGTGGCTTCTCCGCCGATGCCCTCGCCAGCCGTATCAATGACTCGGATTGTCGTTTTGTTGTAACGGCCGACGGAGCATTTCGTCGCGGATCCATCAGCCCGCTCAAGCCGGCCGTTGATGAGGCTCTCGCGAGCTGCCCCGGTGTGAAGTCAGTTCTCGTGGTGCGACGCACCGGCGCCGAAGTGGGCTGGGTCGACGGCCGTGATCACTGGTGGCACGACGTGGTAGAGCGCCAGAGCACCACGCACCTTCCCGAGTTTTTTGAGGCCGAACATCTCCTCTTTCTCATGTATACCTCTGGAACTACCGGCACGCCCAAGGGGATTTATCACACCACTGCTGGCTACCTCGTCGGGGCGGCCACGACCTACTTCAACGTCCTCGACGCCAAGCCAGAGAGCGACGTGAGCTGGACCGCCGCCGACATTGGCTGGATCACCGGACACAGTTACATCGTCTACGGTCCGCTGATCAACGGCATGACTCAGGTGTTGTACGAAGGACTCCCCGACTCGGGTGGTCAAGACCGTTGGTGGCGAATCATTGAGAAGTACGGCGTCACGGTTCTCTACACCGCCCCCACCACCATTCGCATGCTCATGAAGTGGGGCGAGGATATTCCTCGCGCGCACGACCTCGGTTCATTGCGACTTCTCGGTACGGTAGGTGAGCCCATCAACCCCGAAGCTTGGATGTGGTATCGCGAACACGTTGGTGGCAATCGTTGTCCGATCGTCGATACCTGGTGGCAAACCGAAACGGGCACCATGATGATTGCTCCCCTCCCCGGCATCACCGCCACCAAGCCCGGTGCCGCCATGCGCGCCCTACCCGGTATCGGTGTGGACATTGTGGATAATGACGGAAATTCCGTGGGTAACGGCGAAGCGGGATATTTAGTCTTGACCGCTCCCTGGCCCTCGATGGCCCGTGGAATCTACGGCGACCCCGAACGTTTCCGGTCGACCTACTGGTCGCGATTCCCTGGCCGCTATTTCGCGGGTGACGGCGCCAAGCGTGATGAAAATGGGGACATTTGGCTCTTAGGTCGAATCGATGACGTGATGAACATCTCCGGCCACCGCCTCTCGACCACCGAAGTCGAACATTCTCTCGTCGGTCATCCCGCGGTGGCCGAGGCCGCCGTCGTGGGCGCGTCGGACGAGCTCACCGGACAAGCCATTGTCGCCTTCGTCACCCTGAAGCAGTCGGCCCTCGTCGACGGCGACGATCAGACGGAGTTGATTGAATCGCTCCGGCGGCATGTCGCCACCACCATTAGTCCTATCGCCAAGCCCCGGCAAATTATTCTCACCCCCGAGTTGCCAAAAACCCGATCGGGGAAAATCATGCGACGCCTTTTGCTGGACGTGGCGGAACATCGTTCGCTCGGCGACGTGACCACGTTGACCGACCCCACCGTGGTGAACATGATCGCCACCTTGATGACGAGTCACTCAGCGAACGACGATTAAATCGTTAAGGGCGTCAGCGTCCAGACCATCGGCCAGACGAAGCAGTTATTCGCCTGCATCTGCAGACCCCACTCCTGCCAATGATTCCCGACGAGCCCGCCATAGGTGCGGTTGAGAGCCGGAACGTAGGACGGTAGTGCCGAACCAGCGGCGTAGGGATCCCACACGCCCAATTCGTAGCCCACATACCAAACGCGTAAATACCTGGGGTGCAGCGTCGCCAGCGCGGCGTCGGCGTATTTGTAACCCTCGGGCAGCATCACTCGTGTATCCGTCGACTCCAGACGGAAGCCCTGCGGCCATCCCGGTGGATGGAGGACTACCTGCGACGAGGTGATGCCGGCGTAGGCCCAACTAAAAGAGAGATAGGTGGGAACGACGACGATGTCCGTCGGTTGAATCTGGTTTCGCAACTGACTCCAGAGACCTCGCAGATCCAAAGTCGGATAGAGAGCGGGCGTGCTGTAGAGCGTCGCGCCGATACCAGCACTACCGACGACGGCGAATACGCCCGCCGCGAGGTAGCGACTCAGTGGTCCTCTCGAGCGCAGGGTGGGCAGGGCGCTATCAATTGCCACTCCGAGTAGCAACAGCATGCTCGGATAGAACACCACGTCCGTTCGGCCATCTCCGAAGGGGAAGAGGTCGCACTGGGATGCCAGTAATACGGCCGCCAGACTCAACAGCACCGCGCGCAGCGAGCGCCGGAATTCGGTTTCCAGCCGACGCCACCTCCAGGCAACGGCGAGCACCATGAGAAGAATCAAAGCAGCAAAAATATTTTCGGGCCGCGTCGTGAGTGAATTCACGAAGTGCTGGATGACTCCAAAACTAAAGAGGGAGCGAAAAATTCCCCGTGCCATCAACACCGAGTTGTGCAGCCACGCGTGCACGCTCGACCAATCCGCGAGGTATCCGCGGCGTTTCCAATTATCACCGAGGCTTGGCGACTGGCCCTTGAGCGTCGACCACGCCACCAGCCCGGTGGTCACGGTCGCTACCACCCCGCCCAGTATCCAGCTCCGTCGATTCTCGCGCTGACGTATAGCCCACAGTCCCGTGCTCAGCCACGCCCCCGCCACCACGAAGACCATCGCGAACGACATGACGGCGGCAAAGGTACTGACGAGCGTGAACGCCAGCCACCGTCGGTGGCTGGGCGCACGTCGCAATGCTTCAGCGAGGACGAGTACGGCAATCCCCCACACTGCCTCCCAGGTGTACGGCTTTACGCGGGTGGACTCAATGGTGATGATGGGGTTCACTATCAGCAACGCGCTGAGTACCGTGGCCGTCCACGCGGAGACGCGAAAATACCGAAAAAAGGGATAGATAACCAGCGAGAGAACCGCTCCACCCAGATACGCGGGCATCTGTGCCCACCACGTGGCGTGAGGTGCCCAGATGATCCATTGGCGCAGGAGCATGGTCCACAGGGGAGTGCTGACCGTCATGTGCCAGGCCGTATTCATTGACACGCGCGCCGGCATGGCCGCCCACGCGTCATCAAAAAACAGATCCGTAGAAGTAAAGCCATGCGCTCGTTGAATCAGCGACGCCACTATGACCGTCAGCAAAATACCGATTCGTAGCCACTGCGCACGCGAGAAATGGAGTCGATTCATGTGGAACACTTTGCTATTTCGTGATACCTAAAAATGCTCTCAGCGCCTGCGTCACGTAGCGGCTCAAAGCGCGGCGCGCGAGTGGTGAATGGCTTGCACTTCCGTAAAGGCCTCGAGACCCCACACGCCATTTTCGGTACCAATACCACTCCACTTATGGCCACCGAATGGCTGATTGGGTGCCAATGCCAGGTGGGTGTTCACCCACGCCGTCCCACATTCCAAGTCGGCAGCCACCGCGGCGGCACGTTCGCTGTCCGCACCCCACACCGAACCCGAGAGACCAAAGTTGGAGTGATTCGCTCGCTGAATGGCTTCGTCCACGGAGGTGTAACTCATCACCGGAAGAGCGGGACCAAATTGTTCTTCGTCAACAATGCGCACGCCTTCTTGCACTCCGGTCAAAATCGTCGGTTGGAAGAAGTAGCCGGGCTGGCCCATGTCCGCCCCACCCGTCACCGCAGTGGCACCGGCGCTCATGGCGTCGGCCACCAGCATCTTCACTCGCTCGTACTGCATCGCGTTATTAATGGGGCCGAGTTGTGTTCCCGCCTCGGCGCCATTACCCACCACGATGGCCGCAGCTCGTTGGGCGAGCACGTCCACCACCTCACCGTAGAGGGCTTCGGGAACGTACACCCGCTTGATAGCCGAGCACACCTGGCCACAGTTATTAAATGCCGAATCAAAAATGGCGTTGCCCACGGCCACCGGATCGGCGTCGTCGAGAACGATGGCCGGGTCGTTGCCGCCCAGCTCTAAGGTGACGCGCTTTAAATCAGGAGCGGCCGACGCCGCGACTTTCTTGCCCGTAGCGGTAGAGCCGGTGAAACTTATCTTGCGCGGCACCGGGTGACTGGTCATGAGAGAACCCAAACCATCGCCGCCGCTGACCGCGTTCAAGACTCCGGCGGGAAACGCTTCCTGGAGAATCTCGAAAGTCTTCAAAGTAGCCAGTGGCGTATACGGAGAGGGCTTGAGAACCATGGTGTTGCCGGCGAGGAGCGCCGGGGCAATCTTCCAGAAAGCCAGCACCAGCGGAAAGTTCCACGGGGTGATACCGGCCACCACGCCGATGGGGCGACGTACGACCTCGACCAGGGCGGTCTCGTCGTCTTGGAGCACCACACGGGGAATTTCCAGGTTGGCGTAGTGCTGCAGCCACATGGCCGAGGCGTACACCTCAATCTGGGCGTCCAGCAAGGGCTTGCCTTGTTCGCTCGTCAGAGTCGGGGCGATGGCGTCCACGTTGGCCATCAGCAAGTCGGCGGCGCGCAGCATGGCGGCGCGGCGCGCAGTTTCGTCACGCTTCCAACCACCGTAGGCGCCCTGAGCCGCGGCAAAGGCCTGATCGAGCTGCTCGGGTGTGCACTCGGGGGCGTGTTCGAAGACCGTGCCGGTGGCGGGGTTGATAACCCCGAAAGTTGTGGGCGACGACACGGTCGTTCCGCCAATAGTCATCAGGAATTCGCTCATGTTGCCCCCGCTATGCCGTTGTCACCACTGTACCGGTCCTAGCCGACGGCGAAGGGTCTCAGGACCCGTGCAGCGGGTCGGTTCCCTCGAGGTGATGTTCGGCAATATGCACGATGGCCTTGGTTTCGGCGTGGAGTCGTGCTCCCCACTTTTCTTCGAGATTCCCCACACGCCACCAGATCGCCGCACCCGCCCAGGCGAAAATGAACATCCCCACGATGACGTAGCCGGCAGCATTGATATTGAAATTAGCCATGGCATTCCAAAAGCCCCCCGTCAAGTGGAACTCCTGCGGCAACAAACTCAGCACTTCGACCGCTCCGATGAAGAAACAAATCATCACCGACAGTCCGGTAATGGTGAGATTGTAGAAAATACGACGCACGGGATTAAACATGGCGTAGGAATAGGCCACGTTCATAAAGAGTCCATCAATAGTGTCCATCAGAGCCATGCCGGCCGTGAACAAGATGGGCAAACACATGATGGAATACCACGGCAAGGACTTCGTGGCGAAGAGCGCAGTGGTGGCGAGGAGCGCCACCTCGGTGGCCGTATCAAAACCCAACCCGAAGAGCACGCCGATGGGGTACATTTGCCATTCCGCAGTGATCGACTTCATCAAACGTCCAAAAATTCGGTAAAAAAATCCTCGATTGTTGAGCTGACGCTCTAACTCCGCTTCGTCGTAGACACCATCGCGCATGCTACGAAACACGCGGATGATGCCGAGGAGAATGACAACGTTCAAGAGGGCAATAAGAAACAGAAACCCTGCGGAAATGGAAGTTCCGACCACTCCACCGAACTGCTGCAAGCCGGAGCCCTGGTGCGATACGGCTCCGTACACCGACTTCTCCGCGATAACCAGACCCGCCCCGATAGCCACCACGATGGAGGAGTGCCCCAGGGAAAACCAAAAACCCACCGAGAGTGGTCGGCGGGGTTCTGGCTCGTCGCGTCGATCATTAATGAGCTTGCGGGTGACGTTGTCAATGGCCGAGATGTGGTCGGCGTCAAAGGCGTGCCGCAGGCCCAGGCTGTAGGCCAGACCCGCGATTCCTATGCCCAGCCCCTTGTAGTGGCCGGGGAGGACAAAACCCAGGAAGATACCGAAGCCGAGCACGTGGAGGAAAATGGTGGCGCCGATCATCCACTGGCTGCGACGTATTTCCTTCTCCGTCAGCGACCCGCGAATCGTGGCCCAGCGTCCCCGTTTTACGACGGTGGCCTCGTGTGAAGTCATGTTGGCACCCTAACGGGAACGATGCGGATTTAGGCCAATGTCACACCCTCTTGCGAAAATTGTTGTCCCTACCAACGAAAGGTCTCACATGAACAACACACTTACCCTCATCGACACCGAGAACGCCCTCGGTGGCGCCATTACGGCCCACTCCCCTGTCGGTCGTCTCGCTGACGTCCTCAAAAATCTCTTGGGCGATACCGGCCACCTGGTTGTGGCCACCTCCCACGGTCCGGCGCTGATGCACGTCAAAGCGCAGATGGGCGGAGCCGCTCGCTACGTGTACAAAGACGGCCGCGACGGTGCCGAACGAGCCATCGAAAAGTACATGAACGATTATTTCCCCGTCGGGAGCGTCGCACGTCTGAATATCGTTAGTGGCGACCACTATTTCGCCGAACTGGCACGGGCGCATCGTGACGCCGGCTGCTTGGTGACCGTAGTGGCTCCCCAAGGAACCTTGGCCCACGATCTCTACCGTGAGTCCAGTATCAACCTGGTTCTCCCACAACTAGTAGTGACCGCGTAGGGGATTTTCTCTCTCCGACGAAGAAAGTTTCCGCAGCGTCAGAAGAATTATTCCTCGAGCAGTCCCGCCGGTACGGAATCTAAGGTGCGCAAAATGGCTTCGGCCAGTAGGCGGGCCGAACGGGCATCCATTTCGAGTCCGACGCGATCGTGGGCGCCACGCGCCACATTCAACACGTCAATCATGACGGCGTGTCCGGCGGGAAAATCTACCGGGTGGTCGACATACACACTGGCCGAGGTGGCGGGGAACCATCCCGCAGCACCCTTAGCGCTGGCACGGACTTCTACTAATTCGGTTGAGTAGGTACACATGATCTTCCTCAGGCGCTCAGGTGGATATCAAAGAAGTCCGCCACTTCGCTCCAGGCTTCCTTGGCGACTTCGGGGCGATAACTCGGTCGGTCCACCGCGAAAAAGGCGTGACCGGCTCCTTCGTAGGTGTGGGCCGTGAAGTTCTTGCCCGCGTGAGCCAAGAGAGCTTCGAGCTCCGAGGTCTGTTCCGGCGACGGGTACTGATCATCGGCACCGAACAAGCCCAGCATCGGGCAGTGGAGATCGGCGAGGATGGGCGTCAGAGCAGGAAAGTTGAAGGGTGATCCTTCCGGAGTACCCACCACCACAAAAGCTCCGTAGCAATCCACCGCGGCGTCGAAGTCCAAATGGCACGCCGCCAATACGGTCTGGCGACCGCCGGAGCAATATCCAATAACCCCGACCCGGCCATTGGAGTTGTCGAGGTCCCGCAAATATGCCAGCGCCGCTGCCACATCGCCCACCAAGCGCTCGTCGGGGACACCGCCCTGGGCCCGAGCAATGGCCGCGGCGTCGTCACTGCTGGCCCCGGGCGCTTCTCGGTAGTAGAGATTGACGCAGGCGGCGTTGTAACCCATCACCGCAAATTTGCGGACAATTTCACGGATTCCCTCATCAAAACCAGGCAGATGGTGAATGACAACGACTCCGCCCCGTGGTGACGGATGCGCCACGGTGGCGACATATACCTCGATGGATTCGGCACCGTGGCCGGAGAGTTCAATAAAACTCGTCGCAATTTCCGACCGTAAAGTCCGCACCATCGTTCCCCCTTGGTATCAAATCGAATTCGCAACGAGGTTATCTCCTCGCCCACTTTCTTCGTGCGTGTACCGGAATTCGCCCACAGCCCGAAGTGAGCCCTCGTCGCCGTGAGGACGAGGTACGATTTTCTCATGAAGCCCAACGAACCCTGGTACCTCTCTCGATCTTCCAATCGCCGCACCCCAGTGGTAGCGCTCATTTTGCTCGCCTTCATGGTGATAATTGTCGTCAGCGCCGCCACTAGATCCAGTTCGCCACCCACCACTATCCCGGGCGCGGCCGCCAAACTTCAACTGGCCGCCTTTTCGAGTGTCTCAACCAAGAACTACCACACGTTTACCACGGAATTGGCGAAGTGCTCCACCCTGGCCTGCGGAATTACGGCCGCCGACAAGGCTCTTTACACCGAAGGCGGAGTCGCCAATAACATCGACCAGAGCATCTATCCCGAGAAACTCATCAGTCAATTGACCATGGTGGAGGGGTACTTAGTCTCGCTACAGAAGATTTATCTGTTTATGACTGAATCGCAGGCCCTTAGCGACATTGTTACCCAACAAACTCGCCTGGCGGGACCGCTCTCAGCGTTGACTTCTCAGTGTGCGTCAATGATTCACGCCATCAAATAGCAATAGTGCTACTCGTCGTGGAGCCAGCAAAGGATCGACGCTAAATCCGCTGGAATTTCAACGGGGAAGCCTTATTCTGCAGTTCAATCTGGGCCAGTTTCGGCGGTAAGATGGCGGAGTGAGCCTTCTAACCATTTCCGACCTACGTATTGAATACGCACTGCGAGACTCGTCCGTCGCGGCGGTTGACGGCGTCGACCTAAATATTGAGCCCGGTGAATGCTTCGGTCTAGTGGGCGAATCGGGCTGTGGGAAAAGCACTCTCGGCATGGCAATTATTAAGTTGCTCGCTGGAAACGGTGGCATTACGAAGGGTTCAGTCACCTTCGATGGCCGCGATTTAGCAACCTTTTCGGAGTCGGAAATCCAAAAGATTCGGGGAAACGAAATTGCCCTGATCCCTCAGGACCCCATGACCTCGCTGAACCCCACCCAACGCATCGGCAAGCAGATTGGTGAGGGCTATCGTATTCACCGGAATGCCTCCCCCGAAGAGGCTCGCGCTCGCGCTCTCGAAGTCTTAAAACTCGTAGAGATGCCCAACGCCGAACAGCGACTCGATCAATATCCTCATGAGCTTTCGGGTGGTCTCCGCCAACGAGTGATGATTGCCATGGCGTTGGTGTGCAGCCCAAAACTACTGATTGCCGACGAGCCCACAACAGCCCTCGACGTCACGATCCAGGCACAAATTCTTGACATTCTTGATGATTTACGCGAGAAGCTCAATATGTCTATTCTCCTCATTACCCACGACATGGGAGTGATCGCGAGTCGAACCGACCGCGTAGGAGTCTTATACGCGGGGAAAGTAGTCGAGATTGCCCCGACTGCTGAACTTTTTAGCTCGATGCGTCACCCGTACACGCAGTCACTTTTAGCCGCAGTCCCCAAACTTGATGAGATCCAAAGCGGCCGACTTTCCTCCATCCCTGGACTACCGCCAGACCTCTCCAAGCCCATCGTGGGCTGCCGCTTCGCCCCACGTTGCTCCATGGTGCAAGATAACTGCCTCCAAGCCGAACCCGTCCTCCAGTCAGCATCGGCCACGCATGCGTTCTCCTGCTTCCACCCCGTCCAAGGTCCTGCGAAGAGCAGTGTCACCCTCTCACGCCGCGCCAACGAGGACCACGCTTCCAATGAAGACTTCTTGGTCGTACGCTCATTGGAGAAGAGTTTCCCCTTGCGGGGCAGCAAGCTCTTCTCACGCTCACAGGCATCGATTAGTGCAGTGTCCGACGTGAGCTTCACTCTGAAGCGTGGTGAAGTTCTCGGACTGGTCGGAGAATCTGGCTGTGGCAAGACGACCATTGGTCGACTCCTCGTGGGGCTCGAAGAACCAACCGGTGGATCCATCACCTTCAGCACCCTCCAAGATCAGGGTCTCCGCCGAGGCGCCAAGCGTCGCTTGCTTGCCCGAGAACGCCAGATGATGTTTCAAGACCCGTACTCGTCTCTCGACCCACGCAAGCGCGTCGGTAGTATTTTGGCCGAACCCCTCGAAATCCAGCGCACCGGAACTTCGGAAAGTCGTCGGGCGCGAGTTCTCGAACTCCTGGACGAGGTCGGCCTACCTCCCGAATCCATCGAGCGCTACCCGCACGAGTTTTCTGGTGGACAACGGCAGCGCATTGGTTTAGCGCGTGCCCTCGCGGTGGAACCTCGCTTAGTTATTGCCGACGAACCCGTCTCGGCCTTGGACGTATCAATTCAGGCTCAAATTCTGAACCTCATGAAGGACCTCCAGGAAAAGCGTGGTTTATCCTACAT
>CAINHL010000041.1 GCA_903848885.1 uncultured Actinomycetes bacterium | reverse complement strand
TTTCTTCGATCAACGTGAAGGACTTGGCGAACGAATTAGGGATGTCCGTTTCGACTATTTACTACCAACACGGTTCACGACAAGAATTTCTTCGTTTTATCGCTAACAAGTGTTCAAATCAAGTTGTTACTTCCTCCTTGGTGCGGTTTCAGATGTACCGTACCGATAACCTTGATTCCAAAGACGAAACTATCTTTTTGAAGGGTGTTTCGGACTTCGTCACGGAATACAACAAGTTGATGCCGGGAGCAATTCTGCACCTGACCGAAAATGACAGGGACGCAGTGCAGACCTACCTGGAGCAATTTCGCTCACTCTGCATCTCGTGGATTCGAACTCTGCCAGATGGCGGAAGAAATGCTCTGTTGTGGTTCAATATTCTCTGGGATCAAATCGACTTGGCCAAGGAGAACGGGACTGAGGAACATGTGCCAAGGTCAGTCGGCTCGTAATTTCAGACAGGGTGCCCTTGGGATCACGCTCTTATTCGTCGATTACCACATCAACGTGGAACTTCACCAATAATGCTTGCCCGCTCCATGACGCGCCGCTGCGGCCAGTAGTCGCTCAGGGCAAAGTGCTGTACCGCTCGATTGTCCCAGAAAGCCACCGAGTGGGGCTCCCATTGAAAGCGGCACTGATACTCAAGAGTGTTGGTTTGCGAGCTCAGGTAATCAATGAGGTCATCACTCTCGCTCGGACTGAGCCCCACGATGCGGGAAGTGAAGGCCCGGTTCACGTAGATCAGTCGACGACCGGTTTCTCCGTGCGTGCGCACCACCCGGTGTTCGGTCGGGGGAAACTTCCGGTGCATTTCCGCGAGTCCCACCTCATCCAGAGTGTGTCCAAAAGCTTTCGCGAAGTCATTGATGGCAGTCAAATTTTCGATCCGCACTTTCGTCTTGCTATCTAAACCTTCATAGGTGGCATACATGTCGCAGAACGCGGTGTCCCCTCCCACCGGTGGGATCTCGAGGGCGTGCAAAACTGCCGCGGCTGACGGAACCGCTCGCCACGGAACATCGGAATGCCACACGTTTTCGAAACCGCCCACCTGGGCCTCTTTTTCGAAACGTACCAGCTCGGGCTGACTGGTGTTGGACGGGATAAAAGGGTGAATTTCTAAATCACCAAACCTACGAGCGAAGATGATGTGCTGCTCGGGAGTCATTGGTTGATTGCGAAAGAAAATTACCTTGAAGTCCAAAAGGCATCGCCGAAGTTCCGCAATAACCCCATCCGGAATGTCTCTGGTTAAGTCCACCCCCGATACGACGCCACCAATGGTGGCCCCCAACTGGACGACTTCAAAGCCCTCGTAGCGAAGATTCGCGAGACGCTCGCGCTCCTGCGCTAAATGGGTCACGGGACCGACCATCACTCGAAAGGGCTGCAGCTTGACGCGACGCGGAGCCACGATTGCCGCTGGGTCTACCATGATGTCCATACTCAGCTCCTCTCACAGCGATTCGGGTGGATTATTAGGTTCCGCCCCATCGCTGTTTTCAATTTTTAGGTTGCAATATTCGGTCAATGGACGTAACTACAGAAGTCACACATTTTTCCTAAAATAACCTAGTGCCCGATCACCTTAACCCCAGCAGATCCGACCGAATTCTGTGGGCCTTGGCCGAAGTGACAGCCGCCAACGGTTTTAACGCCGTCAATACCCAGTCCGTCGCGGTGGTTGCGGGGGCATCGGAGACCACCGTACGGGAACGCTTCCCTCACACCCGCGACTACGTGCTCGGCCTCTGGGAGTTCACGGGTCGCCACGCTTTTAAAAAATTAGTGGAAGGGGTGGCCCTCTCGATATTGAATGAGGACTTCACTCGCTTACAAGAACTTCTTCTCCAATTGGGTCAAGAAAACACCGATCACTTCTGCCTCCGACAACTTCTCTTGATGTGCGCATCGGACGAGGAGCTACATCGCCTTGTCCGTGCCGAAATCCTCGCCTTCGTCACGCACGACGATGAGGTGATCGTCACGCAGAGATTGGTGGCCCTGGTGATGGCGATGGGTTGCGTCACGACCACTGTGGATGTTTCTACTTTGCCCGTACGCACCGGGCCGCTCGCGGAATTCCAGTACGCCGTCACTCACCCCAGTCCTCCAACAACCCTGCCTCCCGACGAAGCCGACTTCATGGAATTACAAGACATCGTGAGCAAGGACGTCACCACCAGCGCCATTTTGAATGCGGCCATGCATCTCATTGCCGACAAGGGTTATCGCGTCGCTACCATGAAGGAGATTCGCACCCTCGCCAATGTCACCGACGACGAGATCTTCTCTCGCTATCAGACCAAGTTGGATATTCTCATCGACATCGTCGAACGACGGCTTCGCGAAGCGAGGACTGAATATTGGAAGTTTCGTGAGGAACTAGGGGGGCGCGTTGGTGCACGGCTCGCCGAAGCCGTCATGTGGCGGGGGCATTTCGCTCCACGCCGTCGGCCGGCCTGTTGTTTTTATTTAGAAAAGGATTTCGTCGCCCTCAACGAACCACGGCTGGCGGCCCGAATTAGGGCAGCGTTGTCACTTTTTATGGTGGACCACCTCGCCGAATTAGGTGGGGCTGAGCGTGACGCGGCCCCCGACCACATCACCACAGGAATTGCACTCGCTGACGGCTTAGTCATCGCCGCCGTCCTCTACCCGGAAGCTGCACGACTCCCATTCGACATCATCACGATGTCGATGCTCGACTAGCCGTCCGGAGCACGCGTCATTGTCGTGCCCCGGTTCTTGAAGTGAATCGGACTTACACCGGATTCGTCTGGTGGAGGTAGTGGGATTCGAACCCACGACCCCCTGCTTGCAAAGCAGGTGCGCTACCAACTGCGCCATACCCCCGACACGTTTTATTCTACTCAGCGCGCCGAGCGGTCTCCCCTTGACGCCACTGTAGACCCACGTGCGTGTACGCCACCATGGCGATCACGAAGTCCATGATGGTGATGGCTAAAGGGAAAAGAGCCCCCGCCGTGGTGAAGCTCTTCAGCGTCAAAAGAGTAATGAAGCCATTAACCGCGCCGGCAAAGAAGGCACCCGGGGATTCGGTCATTGGTTCAATCCATGACTTGCGCAGGGTGGGCAGCGCCGCCATGGTGTCCGCAGCCACGAAGGCCACGAGGGCGACGGTTCCCGACATCAAGGGCCACGTCACTAGTCCCAACAGGGATATTCCACCGCATAGAAGATCAAAGCGCCCCAGTTTCCAGACAGCCTGGGGGTTCTTGAAAGAAGCCGCACACACAATCAGCGGGCAGACGCCGAGCATGAGGGTCATGATGGAGGCCCAGCCGATGTGTTGCTGGCGCTCAATGGCAAACGACAGTAGGCCTTCCAGGGCAAACAGCGACCAAGTCACTAAGTTCGGGTTCGTCTCGCCACGCAGGGTGTCGCGCGCGTAGGAGAGGCAGCCCACGAGAGAGATGGCGGCGGCCACGAGGACGAATTGAGCGGGAATCACTCGTCCATTCTGACCGCAACACGACCCCTACCCCCGCACCCGTCGTGCCGTGTCACATTTATGAAACAATAGAGAGATGAAAATCGGCGTCCTCACCGCGGGCGGTGACGCGCCAGGTTTAAACGCAGCATTGCGTGCAATTGGCCGCAGTGTACTCGCCGAGGGCCACGAGCTCATTGGGATCCACGACGGCTGGGCGGGTCTCGTCGGTGGCCTCAAGGGAAGCTCCCTTCAACGACCCGACCTCGCCAACATTCTTCGCGAGGGTGGCACTCGACTCGGCTCTATTCGTTACAACTTGGATGAACCAGAAGGCGGTCGACAGGCGGTACTGGACACCATCACTCGCGAACTCGATGCCGTCATAGCCATCGGTGGTGACGGCACCCTCCAGGTGGCGCAGTGGTTAGCCGAGCGTGGGGCTCCCATTGTCGGAGTAGGAAAAACTCTCGACAACGACCTCTCGCATACGGAATACTGCATTGGTTTTGACTCAGCGGTATCGATCGTGGCTGAAGCTCTCGACCGCCTGCACACCACCGCCGCCTCACACCACCGCATCATGGTGGTCGAGACCATGGGTCGTTCCACGGGCTGGGTTGCCACAATGGGCGGTCTAGCCGGCGGCGCCGACTTCATCGCTATTCCCGAAGTGCCCGTCACCCTCGACGACATCACGGCGCATGTTCGAAAGCGCCACGAGCGTGGCAGTGCCTCATCCATCGTGGTCATTGCCGAGGGAGTTCAACTCACTTCCATCGGCGACCACGAGCGTGCCAACGTACACACCGACGGCATTGGTCGCGTGCAAATGGCACGACGCAGTGTGGGGGCGACACTGGCTGACCACTTATCCGACACCACGGGAATCGAAACACGCTTTTCCGTACTTGGCCACCTTCAACGAGGGGGATCTCCCACCGCGATCGACCGCATCTGGGCCACGCGCGTCGGTATTGCCGCCGCGGACCTCGTTCTCGCCGGAAAGTTTGGCCGAATGCCCAGCGTGCGCTGCGCGGGGGTGACGGATATGCCGATCAGCGACGCCATTTCTGAAGTCCACCGAGTTCCCGAAGAGCTCTGGCAGCTCGCCGGTAGATTTTTCTAAAGGCGGGGACTACTAGCCTCACCCTTTATGGACGCACGGGCATTTCTCGGGATAGAACAGCTCGACGACAATCGTTGGCGTCTTCGCGTGACGGAGCGTCTGATTACTCCGGGGAATTTTCTTTTTGGCGGCTGTGGGCTCGCCGCCGGCCTGGTGGCACTCGAACACGATGGTGGACGACCTACCGTCTGGGCGGCCGCGCACTATCTCTCGCACGCCCCCACCGGATCAGACGTCATCATCACCACGGAATTTCCCGCCGTGGGTGGACGCGTCACGCAGGCACGGGCCGTCGCGTCAGTGGGCGACGACGAAATTATGACCGTGGTGGCCTCACTCGGCACGGGTGACCTGGAGGCCACGGTTCCGTGGGACGTCATGCCCGACGTGGCCCCGCCCGACGAATGCGCTCCGCGTCAGAGTCTGCATTTCTTTGGTGAAACGATATTTTCCCACCTCGACACTCGCGTGGCTCTCGGTCGCAGCTTCCAAGAACTTGACGGACAGCCCGGTTCGCCCCGCAGCGCCGTGTGGTCCCGCCTTGCCGATCATCCGGATTTCTCCGCCGCCACGCTCGCCATCTTCGGGGATCACCTCGCCGGAGGTGCGACGGAGCCTTTGGGATTTCCGGTCATGGGTCGCAGCTTGGACAACACTTTGCGCATGGCGAAACTCGTTCCTACCGAGTGGGTCTTGATCGATATGCGCATGCACGCCGTACACCACGGATTCGCCCACGGCACCGCCTTCTTGTGGAGTGAAGACGGCGTTTTACTCGGCACCGCGAGTCAATCCATCTCCTTAAAGCGTTGGGATCCGTCGGCTCTCCGAGGCTCCTAAGAGCCTCGTGTAGACTTTTCCCCTTGCGGGGCTATAGCTCAGTCGGTTAGAGCGCGTCACTGATAATGACGAGGTCGTAAGTTCGATTCTTACTAGCCCCACCAACCCGGTTGCGTGTCGAAGGATGGGCGACATACCGGTATTTCTAAGTCACCCACTAGTTTTATGTTCATGGATAACGACCGCGAGCACCTTTCTAGCTACGACCGCGAGCGGGCCAGCGTTTTTCACTCGTGGAGCGCCCAAGCCACCGTGGACCCGCTCATGGTTGCCTCGTCGGAGGGTGTGTTCGTCACCCTCGAGGATGGTCGGACTTTTCTCGATTTTTCCTCCCAATTGGTCAACACCAATATCGGTCACCAACACCCGCGCGTGGTGGCGGCCATTCAAGAGCAGGCGGGCCTCGTGGCGACGATCGCCCCCCAGCACGGCTACGTCTCTCGCTACCGCGCCGCCGAATTAATTCTTGACCGCAGTTTTGACGGGGCCGCCAAAGTCTTCTTTACCAACGGGGGAACCGAAGCCGTCGAACACGCCGTGCGCATGGCGCGGCTACACACCGGACGTCCGAAAATCATGTCGGCGTATCGCAGTTACCACGGGGCCACCGCTACGTCCATCAATCTCACGGGCGATCACCGTCGCTGGGCCAGCGACACCGGCACCGCGGGCGTGGTGCACTTCTTCGGACCTTTTTTATATCGCAGCCAGTTCTACGCCACCACCGAAGCGCAGGAATGCGAACGGGCCCTCGCGCACCTCGAAGC
>CAINHL010000040.1 GCA_903848885.1 uncultured Actinomycetes bacterium | reverse complement strand
GCTCCGTACGCCACCTCGCGAGCGAATGCCGGGACACCCAACTCCTCGGTCGTCGTTCGCGATGCCAATGGCACCATCACCTCCTACGGAAACTCCGCCATTACCTACAATCTGCCGCCATCTTCACTCGAAGCCTTTGGCGAGGCATTGTTCATGCAGAGTTGTGCGAGTTGCCACGGTAGCGAGGCCAACGGTCATCCCACCGATGGCAGCACGGAGCAATACCCCAGCCTTCAAGGCGTAGGTCCGGCTGCCATTGATTTTTGGATTGAGTCGGGTCGTATGCCCGCCGTTCAGCCAGGAAATGTGCAAGCAATTCGAAAGGCTCCCAGGCTGACGCACACCCAAGCGCTGGCCATCGCCGCCTGGGTGAACTCGAAGTGGCCAGGGCTTACCCTGATCCCCTCGGTCAACACCAAGGGAGCCAACTTGTCCGACGGCGCCGCGTTGTTCGCATTGAACTGTGCGGCGTGCCACACCATTGAAGGTGCCGGTGACGCTTTGGCGTCGGGTACCTACGCACCGAGCCTTCGCCACATTCCGGCCAATCAGATCGCCGAAGCCATTCGTACCGGTCCCGGTAACATGCCCCGCTTCACGGGAAACCTTTCTGACGCACAAGTTCGTGACATCGTGGCTTTCGTCGGCACCTCCATCCAACACCCTCAGAACCCTGGTGGTTTTGGTCTCGGTGGTTTGGGTCCCGTGGGTGAAGGGTTCGTGGCCTTATCGCTCGGTGTGGGGCTGTTGGCCCTTGCCGGATTCTGGGTAGGAGACCGACTGTGACCGAACACCACACTCCCGTAACGCTCTCGAGCGTGAGCGAAAACGACCCGCGTCTTCAGCCCTTAGCGAAGAACCCCCAGGACGTTGAGCGTCGCATCGCTGTCCTCTTCGTCGCCGGCATGGTGCTTGAGGCTTGCTTCGGCTGGGCCTATTGGATCAACGCCCAACCTTGGATTCTGGGCTTCACTTTCGGAATGGGCTTGACCTTCCTCGGCATTGGTTTGATTGCTTGGGGTAAGTACCTCATGCCACAAGGACCTTTCGTGGAGGAACGTCACGTGCTGGCGAATTCCGCCGCCGATCGCGACGCCTTTACCGCGGCCATCGTGGACCGTGGCGGCGGCGTGATCAAGCGCCGCAAGCTTCTCGCCGGTCTTTTGGGTGGCGGCTTGGGCGTGTTCAGCATCACCGCGCTCTTCCCACTCATTCGCAGTCTCGGACCACTTCCCGGTACTACCTTGCAACACACTGACTGGAAGAAGGGCACTTTCGCGGTGGACGTCACCGGACGTCGCGTGCACGTTGACGACCTCGCCGTGGGATCCATCGTGACAATTTTCCCCGAAGGCAAAGAAGAGACCGATAACGGTCAAGCAGTGGATCAAACCGTGCTCATTCGTATTTCGAACAGTAATTTCACCACGCAAAAAGGTCGTGAAACCTGGGGCCCGTCGGGATACGTGGCCTACTCCAAGCTCTGCACCCACCTCGGTTGCCCCGTAGGCCTCTACGAGCAGAAGTTGCAACTCTTGGTCTGCCCTTGCCACCAGTCGATGTTCGACGTGACCAACGGCGCTATTCCTAATTTTGGTCCCGCCCCGCGACCGTTACCGCAGCTGCCGATCTACGTGGACGCCAAAGGTTTCATTCGCGCCCAAAGTGACTTTCACGAGGCCGTGGGCCCTGGATTCTGGGAGCGTTCATGAGCGATTCATCTCTCACCACGAAGCGGGCTAAGAAGCAGGCCCTTGGGCCCTACGGAAAATTGGGTCAGGCGGTTAACGAGCTCGACGAGCGCCTCGGTGTGGCCAAGGGTGGGCGCACCTTCATGGACAAGATTTTTCCCGACCACTGGTCCTTCATGTTGGGTGAAATTGCGCTGTACTCCTTCGTCGTTTTACTGGCGACCGGCGTCTTCTTGACCCTGTATTACGTACCCTCCACGGCTCTCGTGACCTACCGCGGCTCCTACGCACCGCTCTATGGGCAGCACGTCACCCAAGCCTTCGCATCCTCGGTGGACCTTTCGTTCGCCGTACGTGGCGGACTGTTGATGCGTCAGATGCACCACTGGGCCTGCGACATTTTTGTGGGTGCCATCGTGATGCACATGGGCCGCGTGTTCTTTACCGGCGCCTTCCGCAAGCCGCGCGAGACTAACTGGCTCATCGGCGTGATCTTGTTGATTTTGGGCATCGGAAACGGCTTCCTGGGCTACTCGCTTCCCGACGACTTGGTCTCGGGTACTGGTATTCGCATCGCCTTCTCCATCACCGAATCCATTCCGCTCGTGGGCTCGTACCTGTCCTTCTTCCTCTTCGGAAGTAACTACCCCGGCACCGCGGTGATTCCTCGCTTCTTCGTGCTGCACGTCCTCCTCCTGCCCGCCATCATCGTGGGCTTGGTCGGCGCACACCTGTTCTTGCTGGTGCGTCAAAAGCACACTCAGTTTCCCGGTCCGGGCCGCACCGAAAACAACGTCGTGGGTTCGCCCATGTTCCCCATCTTCATGGCCAAGACCACGGGCTTCCTCCTGCTGGTCGCCGGTGTCATCGGCCTCTTGGGGGCCACCGCGCAGATCAACCCCATCTGGCAGTTTGGACCTTACGAAGCCGCCCGCATCTCCTACGCCGTGCAGCCCGACTTCTACATGGGCTTCTTGGACGGGGCTCTGCGAATTTGGCCCTCGTGGACCTTCCACAGCTTCGGCCACACCATTCCGTTTGAAGTGTTCATTCCCTCCGTCATTTTGCCCGGTGTGATTTTCAACATCATCATGGCCTGGCCGGCGATTGAGGCCAAGATCACGGGTGACCGCTCCATCCACCACCTTCTCGAGCGTCCGAAGGACAACCCACAGCGCACGGCATTCGGAGTGGCCTTCTTCTCGCTGATTGCCATTCTTTTTATTGCCTCTTCCACGGACGTCATCGCGAACTTCTTCCGCCTCGACTTGGCGACCGTTCTCTGGGCAATGCGTATCTTGACGATCGCGGTCCCGCTGATTGCCTACCCCTTGACTCTGCGTATTGCCAAGGAATTGCGCGCCCTCGAAGGATCGAGCCAACGTAAGACCGCGAATCTGGTGACGCGTAATGCCGAAGGTGGCTACGACGCCGTTTCTGCCCCTATTCACCCGGATGACGCGCTGACGCACCACACTGCCATTGCGCTACCGACCTTTATTACCGAGGCTCCTGCCGGAGATACGTCGGACACGGGTGTACGCACCGTCGAGCGCTAAAGCGCCAATTGCCCCTCGAGGGCAAAGTTGTGGCAGAAACTGTGCTAAAAGTTAGGGCGTAGGTTTTCACACCCGAAAGAGGCGCTCCATGTCCCAGCAACGACTCGTAGATAATCAGCGCGGCCAGCGCTACGGCGAAGTATTGGCCATATTCCTCAACGAGACGGGACTTCAGGCCCACGTCTACGGCACCCAACTTCTTAATGACTGCCCGCAGGAACTCTGGGACGGACTCGTGGCCGAGGACATCGCCAAGGAGATGGAAGCGGTCCTCGTGAAGCTCAATGGCCCGCGGGAATGGGTCCTTGACGGCATGGGCACCAAAGTGGCCGTGGTGGATCCCGTGATGCGCGAATTCAACGGCATCTTGATGCGTCGCATCGCCACCGTGGACCTCGGCAAGGAAGCCCTCGTAGGTAGTTACATCGAGCGCTACGTGAACCGCGGCGCGGTGTTCTTTTGGGACGCCGGCAAGCCGGTCTTCGAACTCGTGAACCCCGACGGTGTGGTCTACGTCATGCAGGCTCTCTGCCAGGGCGTGGACCCGAACATCAACCTCGACACGCTGGCCACACTGGGCGAGCGACTCAACATGCCCGATGGCTGGTCCTACCGGACGCGGGTGTTGGAGGAGGAACTCATCTGCGACACCAGTGGTGAAGTTGCCACCGTGCTGCAGGACGAATTCGAAAACTCCTACACGGTCGTTAAGTAATGGGCGACCTCGACGTCGTATTGCTCGGCACGGGTAGCCCCCTCCCGGACCCGAACCGCGCGGGACCGTCCAGCTTGGTGCGCGCCGAAGGTCTGATTATCTTGGTCGATGCCGGTCGTGGGGTTGTGATGCGTCTCGCGGGCGCGGGGGTTATTCCACCCTTCATCAACGCCATTTTGCTCACGCATCTGCACAGTGACCACATCTGTGATCTCAACGACGTCATCACCACCCATTGGGTCATGAGCCCCGTCACCACGCCGCTGACCGTCTACGGACCTCCGGGGACGCAACAAGTGATTGACGGACTTCTGGACATGCTGGCCCCCGACATCAGCTACCGCATTGCCCACCACGCCGATCTCGATTCCGGTCCCGACGTCCGAGTGGTGGAAGTAGTCCCGGGGGAATCCTTCTTGGTGGGCTCAGCCACCGTTCTGGTGGGGGCGACGAATCACGCCCCCGTGGAGCCCACGGTGGGTTATCGCATCAGCGCCCACGGCGTTGACGTTGTCATGGGTGGTGACGGAGTTCCTTGCGTGGGCCTCGACGCCCTCGTGGCCGGTGCCGACGCCTACGTGCAAACGGTGATCCGCGAGGACTTGGTCAAGCTGGTGCCGCGTCAGCGATTCCAAGACATTTTGGACTATCACTCGACGGTTCCCGACGCGGTGGCGACGGCCGGTCGTGGTGGCGTGCGTCACCTGATTCTCACCCACTACGTTCCCGCCCCGCCCTTGGGGCAGTACGACGAGTGGCGTGCCTTGGCGAGCGAATTCCCCGGTGAGGTTCACCTCGGAGACGACCTCACAGTGATTGAGATCTCGCGAGCGGGTTCCTAAGAATCTGGGCAGCGCCGCCGGTCGTGACGTAGTGCGGGATAGTTTGATGAGATGAAACGACTCGGACTTCTCAGCAGCGTGTTCGCGACCCTCATACTCTCGGTCGCTCCCGTGGGCGCAGCTACTACCGGAAATCTCTCACTGAGCGAAGCTGCTAATCACCAGAGTGAAAATACGGTGGTGGGACGTACGGTGACCGTGGTCCTGCACAGCACCTATTGGGGTTTTCTCGCCCCTTCGAATGCCAATCTCCGACCCTCGGGGCCCGCGGTGTATCACCCAGCGCCGCGCACCGGCCCAGGGTCGTGTTTCCCCGGAATGGGCTGCGGAACGATTTCCATCAGCTATCGAGCCCAGCGCGTCGGTCGCGTGGTGCTGAGCGCGTCACGGACGAGCTGCGGCGAGGCTCTCATGTGCACCGGAACTCGGGGTCGATGGTCGACGACCATCGTGGTGCGTTAAGCGCTCAGCGGTGACCGCCGCGGCGTGCTTCGGCGGTGGCGCCGAGCAAGGCCCAGACAATCAATGACAGTGCGGGGATGGCCAACCAGATACCAAAGATCATGGCCATGACGCTCATCCAGGCACCCATCCCCAAGGTAAAGGGGAAGATGGACGAACCGGGGAAGGAATCGATGAATCCAGCGCTCTCGGCCATGTCGGCGTCGTCGCTGTCTTCGGGGCGGGGCTTCATGCGACGGCTCCACCAGTAGTAGTACCCACCGGGGAGGAAACCGAGCAAGACGGCGAAGAACATCATGGTGGAACCAGACTGCTCGTGACTCAGGGGCCAGTAGAACCCGAACATGATGAGAAAGAACAGGCCGAGGCCGAGCAGGATGCGTCCTTCATTCTTCATGACGATTCTCCATCGTGGTTGTGACCGTGGACCAGCGCGGGCTTGTCCGGGTGGTTGTAGTCCCAGGTAGGACGCTCGGAGCGAATCTTGGGCAGGCGGTAATAGTTGTGATGCGGCGGTGGCGAGGTAGTGAACCACTCGAGGGTGTGCGCGTCCCAGGGGTTGTCACCGGCCGGCGTGCGCTTCCAGCTGTAGAAGCAGTTGATGGCGAAGACCAAGGTAGAAATACCAATCATGAGCGCCCCGATGGATGACCACACGTTGAGAGTTTGCCATTCGGGGTTATTGGGATACAAGGCCATGCGTCGGGGCATGCCGTTGAGTCCCACGATGTACTGCGGGAAGGTGAAGACCTGCGTACCGATGAAGAGCAGCCAAAACTGAATTTTCCCCAGACGCTCATCGAGCAGGTAGCCGGTCATCTTGGGAGCCCAGTAATACAAGCCCGCCATGGCGCCCAGCACCAAGGCCATGACCACCGAGTGGAAGTGCGCCACCACGAAGTAGGTGTCGTGAGTGAAGAAGTCGAGTGGCGGGCTAGCGAGATAGATACCCGTAAGGCCACCAATAAGGAAAGTGATCACGAAGCCGATGGACATCAACATGGCCGTCGAGAACCAAATCTGTCCACCCCACATGGTGCCGATCCAGTTGAAGATTTTGATGCCGGTGGGCACCGCAATCAACAGACTCATGATGGAGAAGAATGGCAGCAGCACGACACCGGTGGTGAACATGTGGTGCGCCCACACACCGAGGCTCAACGCCGCGATGGATAAGGTCGCAAAAATCATTCCCTTGTAGCCAAAGACGGGCTTGCGAGAGAACACCGGGATGATCTCGGTCACCATGCCAAAGAAGGGCAAGGCCAAGATATAGACCTCCGGGTGGCCCCAGAACCAGAAGATGTTCTGCCAGAGCACGGGAGATCCACCGCCCACCACGGTATAGATGTGGGTGCCGAAGTGACGGTCACAGAACAACATGATGAGACCAGCCGTCAACACGGGGAAGGCGAGGAGAATCAAGATGGCCGTGACCAAGAGGTTCCAGGTGAAAATTGGCATGCGGAACAAAGTCATGCCGGGCGCACGTAGGTAGTAAATAGTGGCGACCAAGTTCACACCAGTAAAGATGGCCGAGAATCCGGTCAGCAGTAAAGCACCAATCCACAAGTCGGTTCCCACGCCGGGGGCGTTGACGGAGTCGGTCATCGGGGCGTATCCGACCCAACCGAAGTTGGCGGCGCCACCAGTGGTAAAGAAGCCCGCCAGCATGGTAAGGCTTCCGGTGAGGTAGAGCCAGTAACTCAGCGCGTTCAGCCGAGGAAAGGCCATGTCGGGGGCACCAATTTGCAAGGGCACGATGATGTTGGCCAAGGCGCCGAAGGCGAAGGGCCCGGCAAAGAGGTAGATCATTACTGATCCATGCATGGTGAAGAGCTGGTTGTACTGCGAGAACGTCACGAGACTTCCGGTGGGGGTGGTGAGTTGGATGCGAATGACTTCGGCGAGCGCCCCGCCAATCAGCATCATGATCACCGAAGTGATGGTGTAACTCATACCAATAATCTTGTGGTCAGTGGTGGTGAGCCAATTCAGAATTCCCGTCGCCCCGTGGTGCTCGTGGCTGGCGTGATCGTCGTGGGTCAGGGTGTCGACGTGCTCGCTCATATCTTCGTTCCTGTCGTACCGGTGGGCTTGGTGGGGATGATGCTGGAGGTTTCCTGCTCGACAACCAAGTTCGCGGCTTGCGCGGCGGCGGCGCCGGCAGGCGTATCAAACTTCTTCTCCCAGGCCAGGAATTCGGGCAAGGTCACGACTTTCACGCGGAAGTACATCAGCGAGTGGTACAAACCGCAGAGTTCCGTGCACTGTCCATTGAAGGTCCCCGTGTCGATGGCCTGGAAACTGAATTCATTCTTGATACCAGGAATGGCCAAACGGGAGAAGTTGAAGTCGCGCACGTAGAAACCGTGGTTGGCATCCGTCGAAGTCAGCGTGTAGTGCACCGGGACGCCGACGGGGATGAGCATCATCGGGTTTTGGGTGGTGTGTCCCACAATGAGGGCGTTGGTGCCGGGGTAGGAAAACTTCCAACCCCACTGGAAGGCATTGATGCTGACCTGATAGGGAGTGGCGGGCTCGGCCACCACTTTGTTTTCAACCACCACGGTGTATCCGAAGAGGACGAACACCATGACGATGGGAATGATGGTGTAGGCAATTTCTAGCGGGAGGTGATACTGGCTCTGGCGCGGAATGGTGGCGCCCTTCGCACGAAAACGGATAACGGCAATCACGATGAGCAAAATCACGAAGCCACCAATGACCGCGGCGGCGATGGAGAAACCCTGCCAGAGCTGATAGGTGGATCGTCCAGTGACGGTGTCGGACTTCTTGGCCCCGAAGGACGGGACGGTGCATCCCGACAATAAGAGGGCGGTGAGAGGTAGCGCAATCAGCGCTGCCAGACGGCGTGGCCGTCGGGAGCGAGACGGCGAACCCTGGGGGGGCTGGGGCGTCGAATCCACGTATTAAAACTAGCCGCTCGGCGACGCGACGCGACAAAGCTCACGGCAAGAAATATGGGTGCTACTCGTTACGAGCGGGCGAAATTACGACGGAGGGCCTAGGCCTGTTCGTCGTCAGCGTCAGGAGTGGCCTCGGGTGCAGCGGCGGCTGACTTCTTCGCCTTGGAAGCTTCGAGTCCCTTTTCGAATTCGTTCTTCGCTGATCCCAAATTGCGCGCCAGCTTGGGGATGGCGGAGCCGCCGAACAGAAGGGCTACAGCTACGACAATCACAATCAGCGTGTCACCACTGGCCAAGTTGTTTACGAACATGAGTCCTCCTAGTTGCCTACGGCAAAGTTAGCAGTCGCTTGGCACCCCCGTCAGGGCACCTAGCCGGCGAGGGCTACGCCCAACACGAGGGCTCCCACCGAGGCCACCAGGCCCACTCCGGCGGAAATACCCTTGGTGCGAGGGGGAACTGGTCGACTGTGAATCCAGGCGCCGAACCCCGCGACGACCACTAGTGACATCTTGGCCATCAAAACGGCCATCCACGGTCCATCCTGATGCTCAGCGTTCGTGGCGGCCAGATTGTTCCAGATTCCGGTCGCCAGCAAGACGGCGAAGGCGGGCCAGCTCAGACGGGCGAAGGCACGGGCCACGCGCGTCGGCGCGTCGCCTCCCAAGGAGCGAACCGTGGGCAGCAAACCTGCGAGGACAAACTGGCCACCTACCCATATGGTGGCGGCGAGCACGTGCAGACTGATCCGCACTATCGCGAGGCCGCTGGCCAGGTGGGCCGTGGCCAACATCCTTATTTACCCTGCCAGTTCGGTGCGCGCTTCTCGGCGAAGGCGATGGCGCCTTCCATGGCGTCGGAGGATTGCCCAATCATGCCGAAAGCGGCGTCGTTGATGGCCCAGGAGGCGTCCTCAGTGAGTTCGCGCGACTGCTTCATCACGCTCTTGGAGGTACGTACCGCCAGGGGAGCGTTTTTGGCAATTCGTTCGGCCAAGTGCAGGGCGGCGTCGATGACCTCCTCGCCAGGAACCACCTGATTGACGAGACCCAGTTGGAAGGCGCGGGCGGCGTCGATAGGTTCCGCAGTAAGCGCCATTTCGTAGGCGAGTGCGAGAGGGATGAGCTTGGCGAGGCGAATAAGGCCACCCGCTCCGGCCACCAAACCACGAGCGGCTTCGGGGATTCCGAACTTCGCGTGGTCGGCCGCGACCACCATGTCGCAAGAAATCATCATTTCAAAACCACCGGCGAGTGCTGAGCCGTTGACGGCTGCGATGAGTGGCTTGGAGAAGTCGCGCTTGGTGATGCCCCCAAAGCCCTTGTCGGTGATGGGGAATTCGCCAGTGGCGAAAGCCTTTAAGTCCATACCCGCGGAAAAGGCCTTGTCGCCCGCACCGGTGAGGACAACGACCCAGACATTGTCGTCGGCTTCGGCAGCGTCCAGAGCGTCGCTCAGACCAATGGCGGCGGCGCGGTTCATGGCGTTACGTGCTTCTGGTCGGTTGATGGTAATCAGCGTGACGTGTCCGCGCTGCTCTACAAGAATTTCGTCGGCCATGGCCACCCCTTTGTGATGGCACGCCCCGCGTGCCTGCTAAAAACATAGTGGAACGGCCGCCCTCCGTGGACGTGGGAAACTAGGAAAGTGACTCCTCCACCCTTCGTGATGGCCGCACTCGATGGCTACAGCATCGAAGGCGGCTTCGACGGCCCCCACCAAGCACCGACCTGTTACACGGCGGCGATTGCCTTGGGTCAGGTGCCCGCGGTGGAATCGGGTGGTTGGACCTGGGAGCATTATCGTGACGCCGCTGATCTGGCGCAGGCGTGGGGTTTTGATGGCGTACGCATTGTGGCCGAGTGGGCTCGCTGTGAGCCACAACCCCACCAAAGAGACGCCGAGGCGATAGCGAACTATCGCGACGTTTTGAAAGGTCTGCGCGAGCGCGGGCTACGCAGCTCGCTGGTCGTCGTGGACCGCGTCTGGCCGTCGTGGCTCGGGCCGGAAGCCTGGCTGCTGCCCTGGGTGCCGGTGGAATTTCAACGACACGTTGAAGAGGCTCTCGAAAATTTTGGCGATCTCCTCGATTCCTTTCATATCTTTTCCGACCGCGATGGTCTGGTGCGTCGCGGTTTTCTCACGGGCGAGATTCCCCCATTTCGAAAAGGTTCTCGGGAAGATTGCAACGATGCCCTGACGCAGATCGCGGCGATGGATGAGCGCGCACGCGCAATTATTCCTTCAGAACTGCGCGCGCGCAGCGTCGAAGTGAGCTCGCAACTCTCACCATCCGCGCTATGGTCGGTCGTCCAACACGCCGAAGCTGACGAAGTCGTTGTACGGGGTTTGGTGCGAGGATCGGGGCCAGTCGCTACGGGAGACGGACTTTCGGAAATGCACGAGGGAATACTTATCCGACGTGCACCGGACAATTATTCCGTGAAAGAAATTTCTTAGGCCTGTCGCTCGCGTCGCGCACGAACGATGTGTCGAGCAATGAGAGCGATGATCAGGCTGAGAATGGCGTAACCCACCCAGGAAGCACTCTTCTCGATGCGTGGCAACTGCCCACCGGCGTAATAGCCCAAGAGGGTAAAGCCCACGCCCCACGCAATGCACGCCAGCGCGTTAGCGAGGGCGAAGCGGCGGTAGGGAATGGAACTAAGACCGGCCAAGGCTGGCATGACGGCACGGAGGAAGGCGGTGAAGCGTCCGGAAAAGACGTAGACCGCACCTCGCCGAGCGAGGTGATCCAGCGCCGTGTCGACGGCGGAGTGGCGTTTCTGTAACACCGGGAAAGCCAAGAGTCGGGGCCCGAAGCGATTGCCGACGAGGTAGCCCAGATTGTCACCGGTAATTGCGCACAAAACGACCAAGGGGACGAGCACGCTGATTTGTACTTTTCCTTGAGACGCCACGACACCCGCGACCAGAACTGCGGTTTCGCCCGGCAGGATGAAACCGAGAAAAAGCGGTGCTTCGGTAAAGACCATGAGCGCCACGACAAGGTAGACCTCGAGGCTGGGGAGCGTCTTGGCGTAGTGCAAGAACGACGACGTGATGGAAGCTAATACCATTCCCCCATTGTTATCCGACGTTTGGTCCGTAATGCGTTTTTGGGGTTTTCTTAAGTAACGAGCACCAATTATCTTAAATTTTCTCCGTAAGATGCTGGTCATGGCTATAACATCAAAATTTTCCCTCTCCACTCGTTGGACTCGTCCGCCGCGAGCGTGGGCTCTGAGCGAATGGGCTCTTTTGCCCCTGCGCCTCACGCTAGGAGTGACGTTTACCTATGCCGCTTTGAACAAGTTGGCGAACCCCGACTTCACAAATTTCGCGAGCCCAAACTCCATCCAGCAGCAGTTGCTCGGTTCGATTCGTACCCACACGCCTCTCGCGCCCCTACTTGGTCACGCGATGGGTGCAGCTCCCCTCTTGGGTTGGACTATCGCCATCGGTGAGTTAGCGATTGGAATCGGAACCTTGATTGGTTTGTGGGGTCGGGTGGCTGCTGTCGGGGGTGCGGCGCTCTCCTTCGGCTTGTTTTTGACGGTGTCCTGGCACGCCAGCCCCTTCTTCACCGGGGCGGACTTGGCGTATTTCTTCGCGTGGCTTCCCCTGATTATCGCGGGTAGCGGTACCGCGCTCTCGGTCGACGCGTGGGTTGGCGAGCGAGCAGCCCAACGGGAAGTGTCTGATCCTCCCACGTTGGTGAGTATTCCTTTCGCCGACGTGCAACGACTCTGTGGAAATTTCTCGCAAGGTAAATGTTCGGCCCTCGATAACGGCGCCTGCTCGTCAGGAGCGTGTCCCGTACTGATGGGTTCGCGCCGTCCTTTGGATGTCCGTCGAAAAGTTGATCACGTGGATCGTCGCAATGTCATCGTGGGCGGAGCGGTGGCGTTGGGCGTCGCCGGAGTGAGCGCCGTGGCCGCAGGAGCGACTGCGACCATTGGTGGTGCACTGGCCGGAAAGTCCTCGACGACCACACCAGTGACCATCAACTCGGGTGGATCGTCGGGAAAAACTTTTTCTTTGGGTCTCGCAAGCAATCTCGCGGTCGGTGCGTCAGCTACTTTCAACATTCCTTCATCGGATGAACCCGGAATTGTGATTCACAATCCTGACGGTACCTTCGTGGCCTACAACGCGATTTGCCCGCACGCGGGTTGTCCGGTCTCGTACTTGGCCTCGAGTCAGATCATCGCCTGTCCCTGTCACGGTTCACAGTTCCAACCGAGCAATGGCGACCTCATTGGTGGGCCGTCACCTACGGGCTTGACGGCCTTAACGGTGACGCAAAACGCCGCCGGTGAATTGGAAGTAACCGCTTAAGCCGTGAGCGCTGCGTGCGTGGTTTCCGCACGACGTCGCACAGCGTCGTGAAATGCGCGCCCCGCTGGGGTGTGTTCGAGGACGTCTGATTGCGCGCTGGGTCGAGCCAGCATCCAGCTGTGTCCGCCGATAACCCATTGCGTAGGGGAGCCCGTGATGTCGGCAAAGGCGTCGGCCGTGCTGGTGGTGACGACGTGATCGAAGCATCCCCACACCGACAACATCGGTACGCGTGCGACGTTCACGCGGCGAACACTTTCGGTCAGATCAAGTGACATCAGCATGGACCCCACCGGAATGGAGTGCGTGACCGTCTTGACGTTCGATCGCAGATCGGGCCAGAGGGCGCGCAGGGTGGTGAAGAGGTGACCCATGAGTAAGTCCGGTATATCGAGGGCGATGGCGGACATGAGATCGGCGTAGGGGGCGACGTCGGGCATGGCTGGGCGCAAGACGCGGGCGGTGACCCCGTTGCGATCCTGCCACTGGGGAGTGGCCACGCCGTCACGATAAATCAGACCCAACACGTCGTCGGGGTTGCGTGCGGCGTAATCGATGGCGATGGCACCACCCATGGAGTGGCCTAAGAGTACAAATTTCGTAATACCGAGATCGCTGCGAACCGTATCCAAGAAGCGCGACAGCGCGGAGATGGATAGTTCACCCCACTCGAGAGGATCAGAGCCCCCAAATCCTGGGAAGGAGGGGTTGACCACTCGCCAGCCCAGGCGTGTGGCCAGACGCTCGGATTCGCGTGCGTACATGGTGCCGCCTGCGAAGTAGCCGTGAAGATTGATGGCCCATATTCTTTCGGGTGTCGCGGGGGTGTCGGCGGGGTACTCGGTATAGCGATAGCGAAAATTTCGCCCTTCGATATCGGAGTTCACGACCTTCCACACCACGGTGGCTTCAGGCGACGTTCCTCCCGTCAGAGCGCGGGCGGTGGCGCGGGCGGTTTGGGAGAGGTCGCGTCGAAGGGCAATCCCAGCGACGTCGAGGGCTTGACGCCATGATTCTAAATTCCGCACATTTTCTCCCTTGGAATTACCACGCTAGTAACAACGGAGAGGATTGTGTGGTCATCGGGGGTCGCAAGGTCTACTCTAAGGATATGAACTCAGTAGAAATTTCCGAAGCCCTCGCCGCCCCCATCCAAGACATTGGCATGCAGTATTACTTCGATGCGGGTACTGGCGAGCGTGCTACCCCTTTGGGCCTTAACCAATTCCAGTTCTACGGCCTGGGCCGTGGTGGCGTGCTGGGCAACGTAGACGCCGCGACGGTGACTGACGTCTTTTACTTCTTCCATCGTCGTTCCATCGACTTCCTCTACGGTTCGGGATTGTCGGTGTGCGAGCCCACCGTGGCCGCGGCCGCCCACCTCGAGGCGGCCTACGCCTACGGAGACGCGAAGTTCGCCAGCATCGACGAGTCAGTTCACCAGGCCTTCGTTGACGCCGTCGGCGCAGTCATTGCGGGCGTACCGAAGGGCCTCTATCCCATTTTTGACGGCTACCGCGCCTTCTTCCCCGCGGACACGCTTCGCCACTCGTCGTACCTCGGCACGATTTTGCTGCGCGAATTACGTGGCGGCGTCCACACCGAAGCGGTGAAGGAACTGGGCCTTACTGGCGCAGAGGCGTGCTTCGTCGGCGTGGAAGGAATCTTCGCAATGCATGGTTACAACGAGGCTGACACCCCGAACGACGTGGAGCGCATTGCTTCGCTGAAAGAGCAGGCCGAAGTTATGACGACCGCAGCCGAGGCGGCCTATTTCGCCGTGCTGAGCGACTCTCAACGTGACGATCTCCTCGCAGCGACCACCGCGATGGCGGAGCTGCTCAGGAATTAATTGAGTCGTCTCGCTGATCGCAAGGATGAGTGGGCCGGTCCGGTTCGGCCAAATCTGGTTCACGCATTGTGGATGTGCATCCTCGCTCTCGTACTCTGGACACTCTTCCTCGGCTGGCATCTCCCGGCGCACTACCTCGCGCAACATTGGGACGTCGTGTGGGTGGGTTTCGACATCGTCCAAGCCATGGTCCTGGGCCTCACGGCGTGGCTCGCTTTGCGCCGTCGGCCCCTGGTTATTCTCACCGCCACGGCGTCGGCCACGATGTTGTTTGCGGACGCGTGGTTTGACGTCATGACGGCACGCTCCGGTGACCTGACGACGAGCATTGTGGTGGGGGTGCTGATTGAAATTCCCGGTGGTCTTACCCTGCTCGTGATGGCTGTTCGCGCGCTGCACAATCTCGTAGCTCGTCCGAGCCCCTCTGAGTAGGGGCAGGGTTTACTCTTCGGGCCAGGAAAAGCCTTCTAGCTCGAGGAGAAACCTCTTCACGGCGAGTCCGCCGCCGTAACCGCCCATGGACGACGCTGCGACCACGCGGTGACAGGGAATGACTACCGGCCACGGGTTCCTATTGCAGGCGCTTCCTACGGCGCGGTACGCCTGAGGCCGCCCAATTTCAATAGCGAGATCACCGTAGGAGCGCACTTCGCCGAAGGGAATTTTCGCGATGGCGGACCAGACATCCTTGTGAAAGTCGGTTCCCCGCTGGTGAAAGGCAATATCGAAGTCTGTTCGGCGGCCGCGAAAATACTCCGCGAGTTGGCGACTGGCTTCGCGTACACGGGACACGGATGCGGCACTACCCGACGACGGAGCTTCGTGAGGTAAATAAATTTTTGCAATGCCGTGGTCGTCGCCTTCCACGGTCCACGGTCCGACCCGCGAATGAACTATTTCGCGGTACATCGTGGAACGGTCTGCAGGAATCAGGTGTTAGCCCCGACGGAGTAACTCAAGGTGGACAAGCACATCTCGTCACTAGATCCGTCACCCCAGGTGATGTAGCGAGGAGCTAATTTCGCCGTCTGCGGATTGAACTTGCGCAAGGTGGGGTCATAGGTGCAGGTGATCTTGACGTAGTCACCTTGGTTCACCACGGTGGGCGCGACGGGATAGCTCTGTTGATTGTCAAAGTTGTAATTATTGACAAAGAGAGCCGTCGTTTGGCTCGTGTTGGCGCAGGTTCGATCAGTGTGACACAGGACTACTGACAGCGTTTTCCCGAGGAGGTGCATGTGTGCACCCACGGCGTGCAAGGTAATTGGCCCTGAACTCACACTGGGACCCATTCTCCAAATACAGGAGGTCCAAGTGTTACCGTGCCAATTACTGCCGATACCGGCGGTGTTGGCCGAACCCTGACAGACCCATTCGATGAGGTTATTAAAAGAAACGGCTGATTGCCCGAAGCGTGTGGCGAGGTCGGCAAGTGAGGCGGCCTTGTTGCAGAGTTTGCCCGTGCTACCAGCAGGGCACGGGAGCTCCGGCGGCGCCACAATCTGCCAACCATTGAGTTGCGTCAAGCCACTGGTGGCCGCCGGCGTCGTGATGATGTTCATGTAGGAGTTGTCCTTAGCTTTGGAAGCCAAGAGGTTGTAGTGGATTTGCAGGGCAAAAGCTGATCCGGCAGGAACGCTGTTCCCATAACCAGCAGGGCTCTCAGATTGGGTGGCGCCCGGAGCCCACGCCGCAGCCCACGGCAGGGCTCCAAGACCCGCCACGTCGTTGGCATCGATGGGAG
>CAINHL010000039.1 GCA_903848885.1 uncultured Actinomycetes bacterium | reverse complement strand
TGGGAGCCCCACCGACTCGAGCATGGGGACATCGGTTCCCGAATCGGAATAGGCACTGGACTCGGCGAGATTAATTCCTCGTTCAGCCGCGAGGGCGCGAATAGCTTCGGCCTTCTGGTCTCCCTGGCAATAGAAATCAATCTTGCCGGTGTAGCGACCCTTCATATCGATTCCGGGACGAGTAGCGATCGCCCCCGTGAGACCGAGCAAGTGAACGAAGGGGATGACAATGTCTTCGGGTGAGGCACTCACCACCCAGACCTCGTCACCCGCGGCTTGGTGCTGATCGATGAGTTCGAGGGCTTCGGCGTAGATCAAAGGTTCAATCACCGAAGTGATGGTTTCTTCCACCATGCGACGCACTTCGTTGCTGTCCCAACCCACGGAGAGGTTGCCCACGGTGGTGCGTATTTTTTCCATCTTGCGCTGGTCAGCACCAAAGAGATTGAAGAGCAAGTGGTGTCCCACGCTCCGGACCAGGGTGGAGCGGTGAATAAATCCACGGGCGTGTAACTCGGGCCCGAGGGCAATGATCGACGACTTTGCTATCAGTGTTTTGTCGAGATCGAAAAAGGCGGCCTTCATTACGCGGCCGACCCCTTATTCCTTGATCAAAGTGCCGTTGAGGGACTCGACCGAGTCGGGGCGCGCCATAATCACCACGTGGTCGCCCTCCATGAATTTCAAAGATGCATTGGGATTCAGCGGCTGATCTTCGCGGACTACGGCCACGACCCGCGCACCGTCGGGCAAGTGCAAGTCCTCAATGGTCACGCCCACGGCGGGAGAGTCAGTCGCCAAGGTGACTTCCACCAACTTGGTATGGCTGCTGCCGAGGTCCATCAAGTTAATGACCGAACCCACTTCAACGACTTCGTCGACCAGCGAGGTAATGAGTGCGGGGGTGGAGACGTGCATGTCGACGCCCCAGCTCTCATCGAAGAGCCATTGATTGCGTGAATTATTGACCCGCGCAATGACGCGAGGGACTGCGAATTCCTGCTTGGAGAGCCAACTGAGCACCAAGTTGTCTTCGTCATCGCCGGTGGCGGCAATCACCACGTCCGCGCTACGCATACCGGCCCGTTCGAGGGAACTCACCTCGCAGGCATCACAGGTCACCACGTTGAGGTTGGGAATCTGTCCACGTACTTTGTCGGCCACGTCCGTGCGCTGTTCGAGCAGGGTGACGTCGTGGTGACGTTCCAGCAAGTCACGGGCGATGGCCACGCCTACGGAACCGCCTCCGGCAATCACAATTTTCATGAGCGGGGTCCTTGCAGCATGAGTTCGAGTTCCTTGAGGCCGTGATCGGTGACCATGAGCGCGACCAAGTCGTCTTCTTGACCGATGAGTTCGGCAACGTCGAGGCGGCCCTTGCCGGCCCGGGTGACACCGACGACGCGCACGTCGTGGCCGTTGTTCAAAACGTGGAGGTGCTTGCCCGCAAGGTGGTCGGGGAGAACACGCTGCACTAAGAAGATGGTGTTGTTGGTGTCGGTCCAGACCCACGAGTTATCTCCGGGAATGAGCCATCTTTTGACCTGCTGCGTGGTCCAAGCCACCGTGGCCACCGTCGGAATGCCGAGCTTTTGGTAGATGGAAGCACGGCGGGGGTCGTAGATACGCGCCACCACGTTGGAGATGGAGTACTTTTCGCGCGCGATGCGGGCACACAGAATGTTGGTGTTATCCCCACTAGTTACCGCGGCAAAAGCGTCGGCCTGGGCAAGTCCGGCGTCGCGTAAGGTGTCGCGGTCAAAGCCGGAACCCACCACGGTGGTTCCAGAAAAAGACGGACCGAGACGGCGAAAGGCGTCACGCTTTTGGTCGATGATTGACACGGAGTGTCCGGCTTCGGAGAGTTGGGTCGCCAAATCAGATCCGACTCTTCCACAACCCACAATGACCACGTGCACCTTCCTATCTGACCACCTTTAGAGGAGCAACGCAAGTTTCTTCGGAAAGTTCTTAGCGAGTCGTAGGATGTAGAACGTGGATAATTCCGGTGAACAGATTGCACGTGTCTCGCCGGTCCTCACCTCACACGCGGATACGCGTAATTTCTACCCCGAAACTCTGGGCTACCGACTCAAGCGGATCTTCTTAGGCAAGCCCTACGTCTCCGAACAGTTGCGCGGCGAACGACTCAACAACCCCATTGCATTGGGCGTCTTGGCTCCGGACTGTATTTCCTCCTCGTCCTACGGCGCCGAGCAGATTCTCACTCAGCTCACCCCGGCCATTGGTCTCGCGGCCTTCTCGCTGCTGGTTCCCATCATGTTCGTCATCTTGGGCGTGTTGTTTTTGGTCACCCTGAGTTACCTCGACGTCATCGGGGCGTATTCAATTAAGGGTGGCAGTTACATCGTCACCCGGGACAACTTCGGTCCCAAGACCGCCCAGGTCACCGCGGTGGCCTTGCTCATTGACTACATCGTGACGGTGGCGGTGCAAAGTTCAGCGGGCACCGCAGCGATGACCAGCGCCTTTCCTTCTCTTCTCCCCTACACCTTGTGGATCACCGTGGGGGTAGTGGCTTTTTTGATTTACGGAAACCTCCGTGGTCTCAAAGAAGCGGGGGCCTACTTCGCCTTCCCCTCCTATTTCTTCATCGCCATGATGTCGCTCACCATCATCGTGGGTCTGGTCAAGCACATCTCGGGTGCACTCAAAGTCGTGCAACAGCCGGCCGCCAATGTCTTGGTGGGTGGGCACCTGGGTACGCAAGGCCACGGCTTCTTGTTCGGTGTGGCCTTTCTCACCTTGCTGCGCGCGTATGCCAACGGTGGTTCATCATTGACCGGACTCGAGGCCATCTCGGACTCCGTGTCGGGCTTCAAACGGCCCGAGGCACAAAACGCGCGCAAGGTCATGGTCATCATGGCCAGCATCCTGAGCTTTCTGCTCATCGGTACGACCTTGTTGGCCACCTGGACGCACGCCCTGCCCTACGAAGCCGGTTCGCCCACCGTGGTCTCACAAGAAGTCTCCGCCGTTTTCGGCGCCCACGGCTTTGGCCACATCATTTATCTCTTAGTGCAGCTGGCCACGGTGGCTATTTTGTACACCGGTGCCAACACCGCCTTTAACGGCTTCCCCTTCTTGGCAAACTTTGTCGCCACCGACAAGTACCTGCCCCGCCAGCTCACCAAGCGGGGGCACCGACTGGCCTTTTCTACCGGCATCATCTGGCTAGGCGCCATGGCACTGGTATTGATCTTCGTCTTTAACGCCAGTGTGAACGGTTTGATTTCCCTCTACGCCATTGGAGTCTTCACCGCCTTCACCATGGCGGGCGCTGGAATGGCGAAGCGTCACTGGACCCGCCGCGAAGGACGTTGGCGCGTGGGTGTGGTGGTTAACGGTCTTTCCTGCGCCACCTGTTCCATCGTGGCCCTTATCTTCGGTGTGGTGAAGTTCGGTGAAGGTGCGTGGATGGTGGTCTGCATCGCGCCCTTTATGTTCTGGGGTCTTTTACACCTCCACAAGCTCTACAGCCGAGAAGAAGATGCTTTCGAGTCGGGGAGCACGTCTGGTTCTCTCACCACCTCGCACAACCGCATCGTGGTCTTCGTCGATCAATACGACTTGGCCACCGAACGCGCGCTGGCCTATTGCAAGACGCTTAACTCGTCAGCCTTTCGCGCAATTCACTTTGACATTGACCCGGCCGTTACCAAGGAACTCGAAGAGCGTTGGGGTCGAAAGGATTCGGCCTCGTCGTCCATCCCGCTCGAGATCATGGAGTGTGAAGACCGTCGCGTGGACCGTGCCGCTCTCGACGTGGTCTCGGACATGGTGCGTGACCCCAAGGTCTTCGCCATGGTGATCTTGCCGCGCCGGGGCTTTAACTCCCGCATCCAACGGCTCCTGCACGACCGCACCGCGGACTCGATTGCCAACGCCGTCATGCACGTGCCGCGCACCGCGGCCACGATCATTCCGTACCGTATGGCCCAGCGCGCTCTGAGCGATCTGGCAACGGATCACGAGGTGCTCAGCGACGAAGTCACCCGCGGCGCGCTGCGCGAAGACTCTCACTTAGAAGCCGACGAGCAATTAGCGGAGCGTGCCTCGAACGCCGATACGGTACCCATCGGAGAATTGAAGTTTCGTGACGTGGTGACCGTGGCCGGACGCGTGCGTTCCATGACGCTGTCGGGAGACGGTAACAAGCAGCTGCGCTGCGTGGTGGCCGACGCCACCGGTTCTATTTCGCTGGTCTTTCAGGGCCGCAGCATGATCCCCGGCATCGAGCGCGGTACCCGCTTGCTCATCACCGGCACCGTGCAATCTCACGACCGCGAAGCGGTCATTATGAATCCCACCTACGAAATTGTGGCCGGTCCGGCCACTGACGAATAGACCGCTTTCTTCAGTCTGCGCCTAAGGAAACGCGGGCGTGGTGGGAAAGCCTTCGGCCGTTGTGCTATCAACGGAACCGTAATCACCACGAAAGGAGGACATTGAAATGGCACGCGCGTTAGTAATCGTGGAGTCGGTCGCCAAGGCCACCCGCATTCAAGCCATGCTCGGCAAGGACTACATCGTCAAGCCCTCCATCGGCCATATTCGTGACCTTCCCGAGAGCGCCAGCGACATTCCCGCCGCGGTGAAAAAGGAAAAGTGGGCCCGTCTGGGCATTGACGTGAACAATGGTTTCACTCCTATATACGTGGTCTCTACGGACCGCAAAAAGATCGTGGCGGAGCTCAAAGCGGCCCTCAAAGAAGTCGACGAGCTCTATCTGGCCACCGATGAAGACCGCGAGGGAGAGGCCATCGCGTGGCACCTTCAAGAAGTCCTCAAACCCAAGGTCCCCGTCAAACGGATGGTCTTTCACGAAATCACCCCCGCGGCCATCGAAAAGGCCGTTAACGACACCCGGGACTTAGACCTTCACTTGGTCGAAGCCCAAGAGGGCCGTCGTTTTCTGGACCGTCTAGTGGGCTACGAAGTCTCCCCGGTCCTGTGGCGCGCCGTGGACAAGGCTCGTTCGGCGGGGCGCGTGCAGTCGGTGGCGGTGCGTTTAGTCACCGAGCGTGAGCGTGAACGAATGGCCTTTACCAGTGCCAATTGGTATGACGTGGTCGCCCAGGCCCACGCGGCCGGGGGCAATTTTGAAGCCACCGTTGACCTTATTAATGGTGGTGCTTTGGCGTCGGGCAAGAACTTCGACGCCGCGGGTCATTTAGAGGGTTCCGGCAAGGTGGAAATTCTGTTGCAGCCCTCCGCCGAAGCCCTGGCCACCGCCCTCGTGGGTGCATCTTTGTCCATTAATTCCATTACCTCGACCCCGCGGGTGCAACGTCCCCAAGCGCCTTTTATGACCTCGTCGCTGCAGATCGAGGCCAGTCGCAAACTCAAATTCGACCCGGAGCGTACGATGCGCGCCGCCCAGCGGTTGTACGAACAAGGCTGGATTACTTACATGCGCACCGACTCGACCACCTTGTCGAACGAAGCTATTTCGGCGGCTCGTTCGCAGGCCGCCGAGATGTTCGGCGACGATTACGTGGCCGACAGTCCTCGCCGTTACGACCGCAAGGTCAAGAACGCCCAAGAAGCCCACGAAGCCATTCGGCCGGCCGGAGAAGTGTTTAAGACTCTGGACGAAGCGAACCGTGCCTTGAGTGCCGACGAGCTAGCCGTCTACGACTTGGTGTGGAAGCGCACCATCGCCTCGCAGATGGTGGACGCACGTTTGACCCAGGATCGAGTCCGCCTTTCGACCACCCTGGCCGCCGTTGCTACCTACGACGGCCCCGTCGAGGTGGAGCTCAACGCCACCGGTTTGCGGATTGAATTCGCCGGCTTTCGCCGGGCCTACGTCGAGGGTTCCGATGACCCCGAAGCGGAGCTGGCCGATCAAGAACGCATCCTGCCGAGTCTGACCGAGGGCACGACGGCCACGGTGGATTCAACGGCCGCCAAGAGCCACGACACCAAGCCACCAGACCGTTTTTCCGAAGCCACTTTGATCAAAAAACTAGAAGACCTTGGTATCGGTCGTCCTTCCACCTACGCCTCGGTGATGAAGACCATTGACCGCCGTGGTTACGTCTGGAAGAAGGGTAAGTCCTTGGTGCCGGCCTTCCGGGCCTTCGCGGTAGTGAACCTTTTGGAGAAGCACTTCAGCGACTTGGTGGATTATCAGTTCACCGCCCAAATGGAAGACGAGCTCGACCTCATCGCCCAAGGCCAGGCGGAACTTGAACCCTGGTTGCAAAAGTTTTATTTCGGTGACGCCGCCGCCGAGACCACGTTTCGCCAGATGGGGCTGCACAAGGCCACCACCGAGCAACTGGACTTGGACTTCGCGGCCATTAACTCGCTGCCGCTGGGACTCGCGCCCGACGGCGATGCCGTCAGCGTTCGCTCCGGCCGCTACGGTCCCTACCTCGTGCACGGAGAAGAACGAGCCTCCATTCCCGAAGACACCGAACCTGACGCCCTCACCGTCGAACGCGCCCTCGAACTTCTGGCCGCCCCCAGCAACGACCGACCGCTGGGCGTCGATGAGGCTACGGGCCTCACCATCTTCGCCAAGGCCGGACGTTTTGGTCCCTACGTTCAACTCGGAGAGATGGTTGATCCCAAGAACAAACCCAAGACGGCTTCCTTGTTCTCCACCATGGACCTGGCATCGTTGACCCTCAAAGAAGCCCAGAAACTTCTGAGCCTGCCACGAACCGTGGGCCCACACCCCGACGATTCCGAACCGGTACTCGCCCAAAACGGCCGCTACGGCCCCTATCTCACCTGGGGTAAGGAAACCCGTTCCTTGGAATCCGAAGATTCCATCTTCACGGTGGACTTGGACGCAGCCCTGGCGCTGTTGGCCCAACCCAAGCAACGCGGACGCCGCACCCCCGCGGGCCCTCTGAAGGATTTGGGCATCGACGAGATGACCAAGAAGCACATTCTGGTCAAGACGGGAAAGTTCGGGGACTACGTCACCGACGGGGAAGTCAACGCCACTCTGCGCAACGCGGACACGGTAGAAAACCTCACCTTGGACCGCGCTAATGAACTCCTGGCCGAACGTCGCAACGCCGATCCGTCGTCACGACCCCGCAAGGGCGTGAAGAAGGCAGCCAAGAAAGTCACTAAGAAAGTCACCAAGAAGGCAGCGACCAAGAAGTCACCTGGAGTCACCAAGAAAGCGGCCGTGAAGAAGGGTGCCGCCAAAAACACCGCCCTGGCCGCTCAAGCCACTCGCTCGGAGGACTAGTGACCCGCGGTATCTTCGTGGCCTTTGAGGGAATCGACGCCTCCGGCAAGAGCACCCAAGCTCGTCGCGTGGCCGCCCTGGCGGAGGCTCTCTTTACCTTTGAGCCCGGCGATACTCCCTTGGGGGCAGAGCTTCGTCGCTGGCTGCTAGATGCCAGTACTCCCATGTCGCCGGAAACCGAAGCCCTCTTGATGTTGGCTGATCGTTCACATCACGTCAGCAGCGTTATTGAACCAGCCCTGGTGAGTGGACGTCACGTGGTGAGTGATCGTTTCGCCGCCTCCACCATTGCCTACCAAGGCTTTGGCCGGGGCTTGGATGTACGGCAACTTCTCGACGCCACTGAATTAGCCATCGGTCAGTGCCGACCAGACATCACAATTCTTTGTGATGTTGATGTCGAGGTGGCGTATGCGCGTCGCCATCCCGACAGTGCGGATCGTTTCGAGTCCAGTGCCCGTGACTTTCACGAACGCGTGCGCGAAGGTTTCTTGGAACAAGCGCGCAGCCACCCCGACAACTGGGTGATTGTGGACGCTCACGGTGATCTGGAATCAGTCACCGAGCAGGTCAATGGTTATTTGCGGAAGGTGGGATGGCCGGGGCTATGAGCGACGTCTTTTCGGCGGTAGTAGGCCAAGAACACGCCGTCGGGCTGCTGCGACACCACGCCGCCCACCCCGTGCACGCCTATCTCTTTGTGGGGCCCACTGGTTCAGGAACCGCTGAAGGTGCACGGGCTTTCGCCGCCGCACTCCTGTGTGCGAATCAGGGTTGTGGGGAATGTGATTCTTGCCGGCGCGTACTCAGCGATTCGGAAAGTGACGTCACCTGGGTGACTCGACACGGCCTGAACTGGTCGGTGAGCGAATTTGCCGAAGCGGAACGTATTTCACGGCGTCGTCCACTCGCTCGTTTCCAGATTGTGATTCTCGAAGACATTCAACTCTCTGATGGTCAAACCGGAAAACTTCTCAAGATTCTCGAAGAACCACCGACGAACGCCATCTTCATTTTGACCGCCGAGAATTTGCCGGAATCTTTGGTCACGGTGGTCTCGCGTTGCGTTGAAGTTCCTTTCGTGGCGCTGAGTGAAGAAGCCATCGTGGATTATTTAGTGCGCGATGGCTACGCCACGCTGGCCGCCCGGGCGGCCGCGGCCGCTGCGGCGGGCGATTTGCGGCGTGCTCGGGTCTTGGTGAGAGACCGAGCCTTCTCGGACCGCGTCCACCTGTGGCAATCTCTCCCCGACACCCTGAACGGCACCCACGCCACGAGTGCGCGAGTGGTCAAGGAGATCTTCGAAGCTCTCGACGTGGCGGTGGAGCCACTGGAGGAAATTCAAAAGGAAGAACTCCAGCGCCTGATCGACAACGCCAAGTCCGTGGGCCTGCGCACGGTGACGGGGCGCAAGGACATCGAAACCCGTCACAAGCGAGAAGTACGTCGCTTTCGCATTGACGACCTGCGCTTCGGACTACGTTCCCTCGCCGACGTCTATCACCAACGCCTCATTGCCGGCTTAGAAGGAATGGGGGACAAGGACCCGCGCGCCACCAGTCAAACCCAGGCCGCAGTGACGGCCATCGAACTGATTAGTGATACCTCGCAGAGACTGTCGGTGGTGAACGAGGAACTTCTCCTTACCAATCTCATCGTCCACCTCGCCAACGTCTGATGTGGGGGCGAGCAGCCCTTTTCGGTTAGCCTGTAGCGCTACGCCCCGGTAGCTCAGCGGCAGAGCAGCTCACTCGTAATGAGCAGGTCGACGGTTCAATTCCGTCCCGGGGCTCCATACCACATCTCGAAAATGTAGTGAACGCTGTAACCAGTTTTTGTACTCGTCGAAGCTTGGTGCGGCAGGTGAAAAGAGAACGAAACCACTACTGGTACGTGCGCATGCGGCTCTCACGGCTTCTTCGAAGGTATCAAAACTCAATGAGTCCCCGCTTTCGCAGAGTTCAGCGATTCTTTTTCCCGCTGGCCCGAACGTAAAAATTTGAGTTTTCGCCGAACGATTCGATATCGCATCGACAAGCCCTTGGTAGTCAACACCACGATCAAAACCACCGACCAAGAGCGAAACCGGTGAGTCCCCGCAGATTTGCAGTGCCGCAATCACTGGTAGCGGACTAGTCGCCAGGCCATCGTCGATGAAGCTCACACCGTCACGTTCGCAGACGAGGCTGAATCTCCCAGGAAGGGCTGAGTAGGAAGTGCAATTCTCTTCGACGGCGGCTCGCGTAGTTTCTAGATTGTGGCGCGATACGTGAGAGGTCACGGCAAGTGCAAGACTCACGTTCCGGGCGTTGTGTTCTCCGAGGAGACCGAGCGATGTAGCGAGCTTGGCTTCATCCGAACCGGAAATCCTTACCTCGCCGCCGAATTCAGATTCTCGTTGCGTCAGTTCTGCCGAATTGGCAAGGAGGGTCGTGTGTTCGCCCTCAGCGTGCGTCAGCGACAGTTTGTCGCGGTGGTAATTCTCCCGTGAACCGTGCCAGTCGATGTGGTCCTCGCCGAGTGAAGTAATTGCGACGATGGCGGGCGAGTCACGAATGTCGCAGGCCTGAAAACTCGAGACTTCGAGAACGATCATTTGAGCGCCTAGGTCAGCGTCGGGGTCATACGGGGGCACGCCGATGTTCCCGGCGCTCACTGCGGGAATACCGATGGTACCGAGCATGAAGGTAATAAGAGAGGTGGTCGTGCTTTTCCCCTTGGTCCCCGTCACCGCAATCACTCGTGATCGGTCCGTTCCGGCGAGCCACACCGCGAGGGCCGAGGTGACATTCACTCCTGCGTGACGCAGCTGTTCGACATCATCTCGATACTTCGAAATACCGGGGCTCTTGAGTACCACCTGACAGGTCGCGAGAGCCTCGAGCCCACCCTCGGTGGTCACGAGGACGTCGGGGTCATCTAAGCGAGCGTCATCAACCAGAACGGGCGTGACACCGACCGCGAGCAGGGCTCGCTGGGCGGCGCGGCCTTCTATCCCGAGTCCCCAAATGCCGACTCGCTGTCCGGCGAGATCAGAAAATCCACGTGGCCGGGACACGGCTGGCTCCTTGGGTGGTCAAGGCATCATCGAGAGTGGGGTGGCGTGGAAGTTGATGGGCAATTTCAGCCAGCGCGGGGACGTCTGACCATTCCGACATGGTGGCCACTTCCCGCAGAGCCACTCCGCATTCGTCAGGGTCGCCGACGCATTCGAAAGGCTTCTTCTCGTGGCCGAGTCCTACCAGGGTGCGTAGCGAACCCACCAGTTGGGGATCGCTCAAGGGCTCACATCCTAAAAATTCACGGAGAGACGAACGCTCAATAAAGGGTGCGAGCACCAGCGCAATGAAGAGACACTTGTCACATACCCCGCACCAATGGGAAGCGCGGTTCGAAACTTCCTGCGCGAAGGCCTTGTTGCACGAACGAAAACTTTCGTGATACTGCCCGAGCGCGGCGAAGCGCTGGGCGACCCATAACTCGCTGCGATCACGCAGGGCACTGGCCACTATGAATTCCGCACCGATTCTCTCGGCCACGGCGTCGGCAATGAGTAGCTCGGCGACGTCCGACTTGCTCCATTGGTGATTCACCGACCCACCCTCGTGCACCACGTTGGGGATAGAGGCTGAGTGCTCGTTACTCATCACCACTCCACCACAACCCTCCGCGACCGCGGCAATTACCGCCAACAAGGTCACCATGGCGGTGACGGGGACGTGGCCGTTGAAAACTTTTTCGTCCTTTTTGAGAATTTCGGGATCGAGTTGCCGCGTGGCTCGCGCCACGCCACGACCGGTCACGGCCGCAGCCGCCTCGAGGGGAGCGAAGCTCCCACTGGCGGGGCTCACCACGAAGAGTCGTTGACCGATATTTGCGGGAAGGGACTCCACGGTCACGATGGAGTCGATCCCTCCACCAAACGGGGTGAGGACTTTGGTGGGGTCGAGGTGGGGGTGGGCGTGTGAGCCGGAGGTTCCACCGGTGTAGAGAACATCACGGAGATCGAGCTGGTTGCGAAAGGCGAATTCTCCGAGACCATCGACCACGGCCGCTTCCATGAGGGCCCGCGCCGCGGGGCCGACCTGGTGGTCTCCAAAATCAATGACGTACGCGGCTCCGGCCTTGTAATAGGAGAGTCCGGCCAGAAGGAACCAGAGTTCGGCCAGCAGCCGGCCAGCTGCGGTATCGAGGGAACCGTCAAGGGAAAAAATGATTTCCTCGCGGAATCGCCGCCCGTCAAGTTCGTAGTGCCCGATCATGCGGTCGGCGCTGATTTCCAGTTCGCGGTAGGAGAAGAGGTCGGCGCGCTTCGGCATTAGTGAACCACTCCCATAGTGGTACTCAGCCTAGGTCCAGCGTGCCGCGAGAGCGAAGCGACCACATGGCCGTAGTGCCCGGTCGGAAAAAAAGCTTTCTCCCCCGTCGGTGACCTGGGCGCTCATCGTCACTCGCCCTTCAGGCACTCCCGCCTCCGTCACGATGGCCAGCGTGGCGCGGCGAAGATCCAGTCGCCAGCGATCACCGATATCGGGAGTGGCGCACGCGCGAAAGAGGACCTGGGCGTCAATGACGTCGGGTCCGACTTGGTAGGCCTCACCGGAAATGGAAGGACCCACGGCCACTAACAGTCGTTCGGGGTTCCCGAGTTCTCGAATAGCGGACTCCACAATCCCCGCGGCTAAACCCTTCCAACCGGCGTGCACCAGGACTGCTCGTTGTTCGACGGGATCAATCACGATGAGGGGAACGCAGTCGGCCACCAAGATGGCCGCTGCCGGTCCACCCTTAGTAATAAGGAGAGCGTCGGCTTGGTCACTGGCATCGGTTGCGGCGGCCAGCAGAATCCGCGATCCGTGCACTTGTCGGACGATGCAGAGCTCCTCCGCCCCCAAGGCCGCAGCCACGCGGCTCCGGTTTTCGTGAACTTTCTCCGCGTCGTCGCCGACGTGAAGACCCAAATTGAGCGAGTCGTAGGGGCCGGAGCTGACCCCGCCGAGGCGTTCGGTCACAATCACGTCCAGACCCGGAACGGTGAGCTCATCAAAGACGTACACCCCGAGAGATCCTCGACTCTGGTGTCGCAGGGGGCTGGTCGGTGGCACGGCGTATCGTATCCAATGTGGCGGACCTTTTATCTCAGTGTCTCTTCCCTCCTGCGGGGAGTCTGGTTAACCTCGCGGTGTCGGGCGGTCCCGACTCGGTGGGAATGACCCTGCTGGCCGTGGAAGCCGGACTCATTCCCCACCTCCACCACGTGGATCATCACGTGCGGCCCCGCAGTGGCCATGACGCCGAATTGGTCCGGCACTTAGCCGCCGATTTGTCTCTGGCCTGCACCGTTCATGATGTCGTTCTCGACGGGGAGGGGAACTTTGAATCCCGGGCCCGCGCCGCTCGTCGTGGCGTCCTGCCCCCCGACGCCCTGACCGGTCACACCATGGATGATCTGGCCGAAACCCAACTCTTGAACTTGATGCGGGGAGCCGGACTGGCAGGTCTGTCACCCATGGTGGGAGATTCCACCAAACCCCTTCTTCGGGTGCGCCGATCGGAGCTTCGTGCCTACGTCGAAGCCAGTGGTCGTCCCTTCGCCCACGATGAGTCCAACGACGACCTGGCACTCAAACGCAACGCCGTGCGGGCGCAACTAGTTCCCGTTTTAAACGAGCTGGCCGACCGCGACGTGGTGCCGATTCTGGCCCGCCAAGCCGAACTGATGGCGGGAGAGCGTCAGTGGTTAGAAGAAGTGGCGTCCCCGGACGCGGCATTCGGTCTCGGCGAGTTGAACTGCCGTGAACTGGCCACCTGGCCGGTGGCGCGGCTGCGGGCGTGGTTGCGACCACATTTGACCACCGCCGATATGGGCGACGGCACCCACCCACCCACGGCGGCCGAGGTGGAACGGGCCATCGAAGTGATCCGGGGCGAGTGCCAGGCCACCGAACTTTCCGGTGGTCGACGACTCTCTCGACACGAGCAATTTCTGAAACTGGGCTAAAGCCCACCCACTACGCTGGGTGCCAATGACCGACCACCGCGATGACGAAATTCCGCAGTGGGCCGCCCACGAATTGGGCCGGGTCATCATTTCGCCACAGGAACTTCACGCCCGCGTCGCGCAGCTCGGAGCTGAAATTACTCGTGACTACGCCAGTCGCCCACCCCTCTTAATTGGAGTGCTCAAAGGCGCGATGGTCTTTATGAGTGATCTCATGAAGACCATCGAACTCCCCGTGGATATTGACTTCATGGCCGTGTCCTCCTACGGAGCGGCTACCAAGTCCTCGGGAGTGGTGCGCATCGTCAAGGACCTTGACGCCGAGATCGCCGGACGCCACGTCATCGTGGTGGAAGACATCGTGGATTCGGGACTCACCTTGAACTATCTGCGTCAGTATCTCGGAGCTCGCAGTCCGGCGTCACTGGAAGTTTGCGCGTTGTTGTTTAAAGAAGGCGAGCAACGCGTCGAGCAAACCATTCGCTACACCGGCTTTCGCATTCAACCGGATTTCGTCGTGGGTTACGGCCTCGACGTCAACGAACGACTGCGTAACTTGGACGGCATTTACGAATTCACGGGCACCCCGTGATCGACCAGCCCCGCGCCGCCGCGGCCATCCGCGAACTCTTGGCCGCTATTGGCGAAGACGTGAACCGCGACGGCTTGCTCGACACTCCGCGTCGCGTGGCCGACATGTACGAAGAACTCTTCGGGGGTATGGACGAGGACCCTGGTCGGCACTTGCAAGTGACGTTCGAGCAAGGTCACGACGAAATGATTCTGGTGCGCGACATCCCCTTTACCTCGCTCTGCGAACATCACCTGGTGCCCTTCATGGGCCACGCCCACGTGGCCTACCTCCCGGGCGACAGCGGTCGCATTACCGGACTTTCCAAAATGGCTCGCTTGGTCGAGGGCTACGCCCGTCGCTTGCAAGTCCAAGAGCGCATGACCACCCAAATCGTGGACGCCATGGAGCGCGAGCTCCAGCCGCGCGGTTCCATCGTGGTGATTGAAGCGGAACACTTTTGCATGAGCATGCGCGGAGTGAAGAAGGCCGGTTCCACCACGGTGACCTCCGCGGTGCGCGGTACATTCCGTACCGACCCCGCCTCGCGCGCCGAAGTTCTCAACTTTATTCATCAACGGCGGGGCGCATGAACGCTGGTCCATCGGTGATGGGCATCATCAACGTGACCTCGGATTCATTTTTCCCCGCGTCGCGGGTCGCTTCCATTGAAGAAGCGCTCACCACCGGGATGGCGATGTTCGCAGCGGGAGTCGACATCGTGGACGTGGGCGGCGAGTCCACTCGTCCGGGTGCCGATGACGTGTCGGAATCAGAAGAACTCGCCCGAGTTGTTCCCGTCGTTCAGGCCCTATCGGCCTTCGGACCCGTTTCCATTGACACCCAAAAAGAAGCCGTCGCTCGTGCCGCAGTGGCTGTGGGGGCGACCGTGATAAATGACGTCTCGGCTACTTTGGCGGAAGTTGCCGGAGAATTGGGCGTTGGTTACGTCGGCATGCACCGCCAAGGTGACGCACGCACCATGCAAGTAAACCCCACCTATACCGACGTGGTGGCGGAGGTTTCCGCCTTCCTCGATCACCTCGCCCTTCGGGCCAGGTCGGCGGGAGTGACGAAGCTCTGGTTGGATCCGGGTATTGGCTTTGGCAAGACCACCCAACACAACGTGTCGCTGTTGGCGGCCACGAGCGAACTGCGCGAGATGGCCGATCGCCACGGTGCGGGACTGCTCATCGGCACCAGTCGCAAGCGCTTCCTCAGTGACCTCTCGGGAAGTGGTCTGCCAGTGGAAGAGCGTTATGAAGCATCTTTAGCCGCAAACGCCTTCGCGATGATGGAAGGCGCGACTATGGTTCGTGTGCACGACGTGACGGCTGCCGTGGCATTGCGTGAATTATTGGAACGACCGGCCGAGGAGGTCATCGCGTGAGGGGTAAGTGGGCAGCGGGCATCGAGCCACGTAATTTCACCTGGGTGTTCCGCGAGCGGCTGGCCGTTTCCGAACGTCCCGGCGGCTCCACGCTGGTCCACCGCAAGGTACGCCGCGACGAAGAACTCCTGTGGCTGAAGCACCAGGGCTTTACCCGCATTATTTCCATTCTCCCTGCGATGGCCAACCTCTCCTCCTACACCGAGCACGGTCTCAAGGCCAGCCACTACGCCCTGCGTCAAGGCCCCGAGCAGCACCAAGTCCTCCTCGCGTGTTACGAAGATCTCCACAAGGCCCTCACGGGCACGGACGTGGTGCTGTTGCACGGCGACGAAGTCAGCGACCGACTGGTCGGCGTCATCGCCGGCTACCTCATTTTCTCGGGACGGTGCACCTCGACCACGCAGGCCATCACCATGACGGAGCGACTCTTTCGGCGTTCTATCGGTCCCGACGGCCGTGCTCTGCTGAACGACCTCGGTGGTGAGGCCTAAGTGGACGTCGTCGAGATTCGCGATCTGCGCGTCAGCGCCATCGTGGGCCTGTTGCCCGAAGAACGTGACCGCGAACAGCCACTGAGTTTTGATATTGACTTCACTCGCCCCTTCGCCGCCGCGGCGACGAGCGACGACGTGCGTCGCACCACCAACTACGCCACGGTCATCACTTTGACCTCGCGCCTCACAGTGGAGGGCAAGTTCCTGCTGCTCGAAACCCTGGTGAGCCGGGTGGCGGAGAAGATTCTGGCCCTCGACGGCGAGATTACCGAAGTGATGGTGCGCGTGCGCAAGCTGCGTCCACCGGTTCCCCAAGACGTGGGCACCGTCGGAGTGAGCACTCGCGTCACTCGCGGGTAATGGCTCTCGCCTACTTTTCCCTCGGTTCCAATCTTGGTGACCGCGAAGCCTTCTTGCGACTCGGACTGACTTTTCTTTCTGATCACGAAAACCTCCGGGTCTCTTCGGTGTACGAAACCGAACCGGTCGGGGGAGTGAGCCAAGATGATTTTTGGAACGTGGTGGCCGAAGTGGAGACCACGGCTACTCCCGTGGAACTTCTGGCGCGCTGCCGCGCCGCCGAAGCTGCCGCTGAGAGGGTGCGTGATGTCCGTTGGGGTCCGCGGACCCTCGACGTCGACCTCTTGTTGCTGGGGGACTACGAGTCCGATGATCCCGAGCTGATCGTGCCGCATCCCCGTATGTGGCAGCGGCGTTTTGTCCTGGCCCCTCTGGCGGAATTGCGTCCTGACTTGGTGTCGGAAGAAGTTCTCGCACTGGCGAGCGGTGACGTGCGCGTGATAACTACACTCAACTAAGCAGCATCTAGTACGACCGGTACCCGCCAGGGACCGGAACCGAAAGAAGGCATCGTGAATATCAGCATCGTGGGGCGTGGTCGCGCCGGCACCTCTTTTGAACTCGCCCTCCGGGCTGCGGGTCACTCGGTACGCATCTTCGCCCACGACCACCTGTCCACCGTGACCCCCTGCGACCTCATTCTCCTCTGCGTGCCCGACGACCACGTGGCCGAAGCGGCCCGCAACCTGCCCGCCGACGACCAAGCAGTCGTCGCACACATCGCTGGCTCGCGCACTCTGGAAGTCTTGGGCGATCACCCTCGCGTGGGATCGCTACATCCCTTGGTGGCCCTTTCCTCACCGGAGATTGGCGCTCGTCGTCTCCAGGGAGCCACCTACAGCGTGGCGGGCGACCCTTTACTGTTCGAAGTAGTCGAATCCCTCGGTGGCGTGGCCATCAGAATTGATGACGCCCACCGTGCGGGCTATCACGCGGCCGCCTGCGTGGCCGCGAATCACTTGGTGGCTCTCATGGGTCACGTCGGCACTCTGGCCGACAAGGTCGGGATGAAGCTCGATGACTTTCTCCCCCTGGCCTTCAGCGCTCTGGAAGACGTGCGTGAGCGTGGACCCGTGGCCGCGCTCACGGGTCCAGCGTCGCGTGGGGATCTCAGCACTATTGATGCGCACTTGGCGGCGATCCCGGAATCCGAGCGCGCTACCTACGTGGCCCTGGTGAACGCTGCCTTGTCGCTGGCGGAACAACAGCGCATATCTACTCACAAGTAAATGGAAGTAGTGAGTGATCTCGCCGGTTGGCGAGAGAGATGTGACGACGCGCGCCACCGCGAACTCTGTGTCGGGCTGGTGCCCACCATGGGGGCCCTGCACGCGGGACATCGCAGTTTGATGGCGGCGGCGCGGGCCCAGTGTGACGTTGTCGTGGTCTCGATTTTCGTCAACCCCCTGCAGTTCACTGACGCCCGTGACCTCGAGAATTACCCTCAGACTTTGGAAGCCGATCTGGCTCTCTGTGAGGCCGCGGGAGTGGACGTGGTGGTGACCCCACGTCGAGAGGAGATGTGGCCCGTGGGCCACGCCACCCTCACCCTGGACGGGGAACTCACGCGCATGCTTGAAGGGCGTGATCGGCCGGGCCATTTCGACGGGGTGGCCACGGTGGTGGACAAGCTCTTTGATCTCACCGGCCCCTGCTGCGCCTTCTTTGGGGAGAAGGACTTTCAACAATTAGCCGTCGTGCGTCAGTTAATCGCCGCGCACGAGCTACCAGTCACTCTGGTGGGATGCCCCATCGTGCGCGAGTCCGACGGTCTGGCATTGTCGAGTCGCAATGTCCGACTCAGCGCGGAAGGTCGACGCAAGGCCCTGTCGCTCTCCGTGGCGCTACGCCTGGCCGCGAGCACAACCTTCGACACGGTGGGTGAATTACGCCACGCACTCGCGGAAGTGATGAGTTCGGCGGGAGTAGTGGTTCACTACGTCAGTGTGGTGGACGAGGAGTCCTGGAGTGAGGTTCCCGATTTTGCCGTGCCATTCGGGAGAGTATTGATAGCGGGAACTGTGGATGGGGTCCGCGTGATTGATAATGGACCGTTGGGAATGAAGGGGAGAACGAGTGCTGCTCGCAATTGATGTCGGAAACACCGAGACGGTCATCGGACTCTTCGGCGACCCTCCCTCGAGCGCCGAGGGGGCGGGCTTCGCTCGTGCCGACGGACAACACGGACTCGCCTATCACTGGCGATTGTCGACCTCGGCGGAGAGAACCCCCGACGAGCACGCCATGAACCTGAGTCAGTTACTCGAGCTCGAAGGACTTTCCCTACGGGGCACGGTGACCGGCATCGCCATTTCTTCGTCCGTGCCCGCCGTGAATACCCAACTGCGTCGCATGTGTGCTCGTTGGTTTAACGACATTCCCCTGACCGTCATGGGGCCCGGTACCAAGTCGGGCATGTCGATTTTGGTGGACAACCCTCGCGACGTGGGTTCGGACCGCATTGCCGACTCGGTGGGGGCCTACGACCTCTACGGCGGTCCCTGCATCGTGGTGGACCTCGGCACCGCCACCACCGTCGAAGTGATTTCTAAGGACGGGGAGTACCTGGGTGGATCGATCAGCCCGGGCGTGGCCATTTCTCTCGAAGCCCTCTACTCCCACGCCGCCGCGCTGCGTTCAGTGGAACTGGTCACGCCTCGGTCGGTGATCGGCAAGACCACCGCGGAATCGATTCAAAGCGGCGTACTCTTCGGCTTTGCCGCCCAAGTGGACGGCCTCTGCGAACGAGTACGCCAAGAGCTCGGGCCCGCCCCGGTGATAGCCACCGGCGGACTGGCCGGGCTCATTGCTCCGTATTCCACGACCATCGAACACGTGGAGCCTTGGCTCACCCTCCACGGACTGCGTATCGTTCATGAGCGAAACCACTCGGGAGCCCCTTCGTGACCACGCCGTATTCCTTTGCTCATAACGCCTACGCCGGCGACCTGCAGTCCACGTACGCCGCCCTGACGGATGGCGAAGAGTCGGGCGTCGTCGTCAACGTGGCCGGGCGCATCATGTTGATGCGCGAACAGGGCAAGTTGGCCTTCGCCACCCTGCGTGATTCCACCGGGGAGATTCAACTCTTCGCCCTCTCCGCGGTGGCCGCGGATTTTGAGAACTTCACGAAGTTGCACCTCGGTGACTGGGTGGGGGTCACCGGACAAGTAGTGCGCACCAAGCGTGGCGAACTGAGCGTCAAAGTCGAAAGTTTCGTGCGCTTGGCCGAAGCTCTGAATAATTTCGGTGACAAGTGGGCCGGCATTTCGGACTTTGACCTTCGTTATCGTCACCGCGAAGCGGACTTGGTGGCGAACCCCGCCTCACGTGACGCTCTGGCCAAGCGCAGTGACGTCATTCGGGTGATTCGCCAGTACCTCTGGGACATGAACTTCAAAGAAGTCGAAACACCGATGCTGAACGCCATCGCCACCGGGGCCGCTGCTCGCCCCTTCACCACGCACCACAACGCGCTCGACGCGAAGTTCTTTTTGCGCATCGCGCCGGAACTATGGCTGAAGCGTTTGGTAGTCGGTGGATTCGAACGCGTCTTCGAAATTGGTCGGGTGTTCCGCAACGAAGGCATTAGTCCGCGACACAATCCCGAATTCACCATGATGGAGCTCTACAGCGCCTATTGGGATTACGAGGACATGATGGTTCTGGTCGAGAATATGGTGGAGAAAATCGCCGTAGAGATTCTGGGCACCACCGAGATCACCTACCAAGGTCGCGAAATTTCGTTGAAGGCCCCGTGGCCCCGCCGCACCATGGCGGAGTTGGCCAGTGAGGCCGTGGGCGAAGAAGTTTCCGTGCACACGGACCGCGAGCACCTCGCATCGCTGCTGCGTGAACGGGGCGTGGAAGTTCACGCCAGTTGGGGTGCCGGGCGCTGCTTGTCGGAGCTCTTCGAAGAGACCTGCGAAGCCAACCTCTGGGATCCCATCTACGTCACCGAGCATCCGGTCGAGATATCGCCGCTCTCGCGGCAGTCACGGCGTGACCCCGAGGTCACCGAACGCTTCGAGTCCTACTGCGTGGGACGCGAACTATCGAATGGCTTCTCCGAACTCATTGACCCCGTCGAGCAACGTCGCCGCTTCGAAGACCAGGCACGACTCGCTGCGGCCGGTGATGATGAGGCCATGGCCATTGACGAGGATTACATCAAGGCCCTCGAGTGGGGACTGCCTCCCACGGCCGGACTGGGAATTGGCATCGACCGCTTAGTCATGTTGTTAACCGACTCGTCGAATATCAAGGAAGTCATCGCCTTCCCGACGCTGAAGCCGCTGGGCAAATAAACCGCAGAACCCCCTGCGGGTGTTGTCCGTTTGTCGCTTCCATTACACCTCTGGGCGCGGGTACTACGAGCAATGCCGTAGTTGTGAGTGGTTAACTTTCGATCAGTAATCGAATCAAAAGCCCGCGGCGTCCGATGGGGGTCGTCGAGCTCGTCAAAATTTAATACGTGGGAAGATCGTCGAGCAGGTCGGCGATAATCACGCCAAAGCCCTTGGCCAGGTCGGGTTCGCCGAGCGACTGCAGATTTTCGAGGGCTTCGGTGGCGTAACGGTGAGCGATCGTGAGGGTCTCGGTAATAGCCCCACTGGCCACCACTAACTGGCGAGCGTGTTCGCGCTCCTCGTCGGTGAGCGGCTTACCCAAGAGAGATCGCAACTCGTCGCCGATGTCGGGGTGGCGCAGAGCGATCAGGGTGGGCATGTTGTAAATGCCTTCTTGGAGATCTTGCCCGGCGGGCTTGCCGAGTTGACCGTCGGTGGCGATGAAGTCCATGACGTCGTCGCGGAGTTGGTACACCACACCGAAGTGGCGTCCGTAACGGGTAAGGGTTTCGACATCGGCAGCAGAACGACCAGCGGTGAGTGCACCCACGCGGCAACTCGAGGCCATGAGTGAAGCCGTCTTCCCGTCGATGGCTTCGTAATAGTCGGCCTCGCTGCGATCCACCGAATAGGCGGTTTTGACTTCCGACACTTGACCACGCGTCAGCAGGGCGAGCGTGTCGGCCAAGAGGGCCGCGATTTCGACACCCAAAGAAGCGGCGATGCTCGCCGAACGTGCCATGAGGTAGTCACCCGCGACGATGGCGATCAAGTTGCCGTAGCGAGCGTTCACGCTGTCCACGTTGCGACGAATATCGGCTTCGTCCATCACGTCGTCGTGATAGAGCGAGGCCAAGTGCATGAGCTCGAGACAGATTCCTCCGAGTAGATCTTCTTTCGAAGCTTCGCGCTGTCCTGCCGTGGCGGAGGCGAGGGCGAGGAGTGGGCGGATGCGCTTGCCACCGGCATAAATAAGGTGGGTGGTGACGCTGTCGAGATACTCGTCACCGATGATGACCGAATCCGCCAGGAGTCCTTCGAATCGGACGAGATCTGACTCGAGCAAGGGAAGCGTAAGCCGCTGGAGGGGGTTCACAACCACCACCTTAGAAGTTCATTCTTTACGGGCGTTCGAGGCCGACATTCGGGCACGAAATTGCCACGGCTGATTGGGAAATTCTTCACGTGGGCCGCGAGTTTCGCTGTCACAGACCTCCGTTAGTCTGTAGTCACTAACTGGGAGGTTGGAATGTTCGAACGTTTTACCGACCGTGCCCGCAGGGTATTGGTACTAGCGCAAGAAGAAGCCCGTGATCTCAATCACTCCTTCATTGGTACGGAACACATCCTTTTAGGCTTGATTCGCGAGGGCGAAGGCGTAGCCGCCAAGGCTCTGGACTCGTTGGGCGTCACCTTCGAGGCCGTCCGCGAGAAGGTCGAAGAAGCGATTGGCTCCAACGGAAACCCCACCCCGGGATCACCTCCCTTCACGCCCCGCGCCAAGAAGGTTCTCGAGCTCTCACTGCGCGAAGCGCTGCAGCTCGGTCACTCCTACATCGGCACCGAGCACATGTTGCTCGGTCTCGTGCGCGAGGGTGACGGTGTCGCCGCCCAAGTTTTGATTCAACTCGGAGCCGACTTGGCCCGTGTGCGCCAGCAGGTCATTCAGATGATGTCGGGCCAGCCCGGCAAGGATCAGGGGTCTGCCGCACCCAGCTCGTCGAAGAGCGACGGTGAGTCCTCCAGCGGTTCGGCCGTGCTCGACCAGTTCGGTCGTAACCTCACCCAACTCGCTCGAGACGGAAAACTCGACCCCTTGGTGGGGCGCGAGAAGGAAATCGAGCGCGTCATGCAGGTGCTCTCGCGTCGTTCGAAGAACAACCCCGTTCTCATCGGTGAGCCCGGAGTTGGCAAGACCGCCATCGTCGAAGGATTGGCACAGCGCATCGTCGCACACCAGGTTCCCTCCACTTTGGCCGACAAGCAGATCTACACCCTCGACCTCGGTGCCTTGGTGGCCGGTAGTCGTTACCGCGGTGATTTCGAGGAGCGCTTGAAGAAAGTTCTCAAGGAAATTCGCACCCGTGGCGACATCATCTTGTTCATCGACGAAATCCACACCCTGGTGGGTGCCGGAGCCGCCGAAGGTGCCATTGACGCCGCTTCCATCTTGAAGCCCATGCTGGCTCGTGGCGAACTCCAGACCGTGGGAGCTACTACGACGGACGAGTACCGCAAATACATCGAAAAGGACGCCGCTTTGGAGCGTCGTTTTCAGCCGGTCAAGGTGGACCAGCCGTCGGTGGCCATGACCATTGAGATTCTCAAGGGACTACGCGAGGTCTACGAAGAGTTCCACGCCGTCACCATCACCGATCAGGCCTTGGTAGCGGCAGCCAACATGGCCGATCGCTACATCGCCGACAGATTCTTGCCGGACAAGGCCATCGACTTAATCGACGAAGCCGGAAGCCGTCTGCGTATTCGTCGCATGGACGCTCCGCCCGCGCAGAAGAAGATCGAAGAAGAAGTCGCTCGTCTGCGCGCCGACAAAGAGTCCGCCCTCGAAAAAGGCGCTCTCGAGCAGGCCAAGGCTCTTGAAGAGCAAGAGCGAGAGGCGCAGTCACGTCTCGACGAGGTCGACGCCAGCGTTAAGGCGGCCGGCGGCCAGACTTTCGACATCGTGGACGAAGACACCATCGCCGAAGTGCTGGCGGCCTGGACCGGTATTCCGGTCTACCGCATCAGCGAAGAGGAAACCTCCAAGTTGCTGCGGATGGAAGAAGAACTCCACAAGCGCATCGTGGGTCAAGAAGAAGCGGTCACCGCCCTGTCACGCGCGATTCGTCGCACCCGTGCCGGTCTGAAGGACCCCAAGCGCCCCGGTGGATCGTTCATCTTCCTCGGCCCCACCGGAGTCGGTAAGACCGAACTGGCCAAGACCTTGGCCGAGTTTCTCTTCGACGACCAAGACGCACTCATTCAGCTCGACATGTCCGAGTACATGGAAAAGCACACCGTCAGTCGTCTCGTGGGTGCACCCCCGGGATATGTCGGTTACGACGAAGGTGGTCAGCTCACCGAAGCCGTTCGTCGCAAGCCCTTCTCCGTGGTGCTTTTCGACGAAGTGGAAAAGGCGCACCCCGACGTGTTCAACACCTTGTTGCAGATTCTGGAAGATGGTCGTTTGACTGACTCCCAGGGTCGCGTGGTCGACTTCAAGAACACCATTTTGATCATGACCTCGAACCTGGGAACCGCCGACCTTCGTCGGGCGTCCATTGGTTTCGCGAAGGATGGCGAAGCAGCTACCCACGAGAAGATGAAGGTCAAGGTCCACGCAGCTTTGAAGGCACACTTCCGTCCGGAGTTCTTGAACCGTATCGACGACGTGATTGTCTTCCACGAGCTCACCAAGCCCGAAGTCATCGAAATCGCCGACCTGTTCATTACTCGTCTACGCGACCAACTGACGCTGCAGGGCCTGGGCCTCGAGCTCTCCGCCTCGGCGCAGAGCTTTATTGCGGACAAGGGGTACGACCCCGAGTTGGGTGCGCGCCCACTGCGTCGCGCCATCCAGCAATACATCGAGGACACCCTGAGCGAGAAGTTGCTCTTCAAGGAATTCACGACCGGTCAGACCATTGTGGTGGACACCACCGATGGTCCCGACGGCACCGTGTTGACCTTCGAGGCTGTTGATGGACTCCCGCCCACGGTGGATCTCGAAGACTCTGCTCCGAGCGCCTAAGTCAGCTATCAGGGCGCTTCGCGCCCCAAATATCGGTTATGGAAAGTTCCGCGGAAAAGTGCGGTACAATAGATGACCCCCTAGCCCCTACGGGCCCCTTGAGGAGTTCTCGCATTTATGACCGCTGCCCGCAAATACAAGAAGGGTGACCGCTTGGTCTACCCCCACCACGGTGCCTGCACCGTCGAGAAGATTGAGAAAAAAGAAGCTTTCGGCACCAAGCAGGACTACCTGAAGCTCAAGGTCGCCTACACCGACCTGGTGCTCATGGTTCCGGTAGCCAAGATTGAAGAAGTGGGCCTGCGCGAAGTGATTAACGACGAGGAAGTCGAAGAAGTATTCGCCGTTCTCCGCAAGAAAGAAGCGCGTATGCCGACCAACTGGTCGCGCCGTTTCAAGAACCACTCGGAGAAGCTCCGTAGTGGTGACATCTACCAAGTCGCCGAAGTCGTGCGGAACTTGTCGATTCGTGACAAGGACAAAGGACTCAGTGCCGGTGAGAAGCGCATGCTGACGCGCGCCCGTCAGATTTTGGTCTCAGAGCTCACCTTCGCTCTGAACGTGGATGAGAAGGCCGCCGAAGAGAAGCTCGCTTCGGCGCTGCCCTAAGCATGTCGGTGACCGCGGTCGTGGTGGCCGCTGGTCGAGCGGAACGTTTCGGTTCGCTCAAACAATTCTTGACTCTCGGCAACGAGACCGTCGTCCGTCACAGCGTCGCCCGCGCGCGCAGCGTGGCTGACCGTGTGGTCGTGGTGGTCCCCGCGGACTACGACGGTGACGGTGAAGGTGCGGACGTGATTTGTATCGGGGGCGCCACCCGGTCGGCTTCCGTGCGTTCGGGTCTCTCACAGATTGGTGATGCCGACATCGTGGTGATCCACGACGCCGCACGTCCTTTTGCCAGCCCCGCGCTCTTTTCACGCGTGGTGAGCGCCGTGGAATCGGGCGCGGACGCCGCTATTCCGGGCATCGCCGTCGTGGACACTCTCAAGCGCGTCGCCTCGTCGCTCCCGTCATTTTCCCTCGGAACGGTGGAGCGCGACGAGCTGGTGGCCGTGCAAACCCCTCAGGCTTTTCGCACCGCAACTTTGGTCGCGGCCCACGCTCACGACGCGGAGGCCACGGATGACGCCGCGTTAGTCGAGCGCGCCGGTGGTCGGGTCACTATCGTCGAAGGTGAAGTCAGCAATCGCAAGATCACTACCCGTGACGATTACGAATGGGCGATCTGGTTCGAGGGGAGTCGGTCGTGAGAATTGGTCAAGGTATCGACATCCACCGCTGGAGTGATGACCCCCGCCGTACTCTGCGGCTCGGGACGGTGGAGATTTCTCACTCACCAGGACTCGACGGACACTCGGATGCCGACGCGGTGACCCACGCTCTCTGCGACGCGCTGCTCAGTGCCGTCAACCTCGGCACCATCGGCCAACACTTTCCCGACACGGATGAGACGTGGCGCGGAGCGAACTCCGCCGATCTCCTGACACGGGTCCTGTCGTTAGTGGCCGCCGCCGGATTCGTTACCGAGTCCGCCACCGTGACCGTGGTGGCCGAACGGCCACGGCTGGCTCCGTATTTCGAATCGATGAGTGCGGCTCTCAGCACGCTCGTCGGCGCGCCCGTTTCTCTCTCGGCCACCACGGCCGAGGGATTGGGTTCGCTCGGCAGCGGCGAGGGTCTCGCCGCGGTAGCAGTAGCTCTCGTGAAGGAGAAATAATGAGTCCCCGCCCCCCCGCCCCCCGTTCGTCTGGTTCCTCTCGCCCCGGTCGCCCCGGTGGGGCCGCCCGTTCGACACGTCCTCCTCGTCCGGCGGGTGCACGCACTCGCCCGGAACACCGCGCCGCGCCCGAAGGCCTCGGTGGCGACCAGGTCGAAGGGCGTCAAGCCGTCTTGGAGCTTCTGGCCGCCAATCGTCGCACGACGCGCAAGATTCTTATTGCCGAAGCTCAGGAGTCCGCCGACATTTTGGACAAAATCGAGAACTACGCCCGTGGGCGTCGCATTCCCGTGGAGTTCGTGTCCTGGGCACGTTTGGACAAGGAAGCGCGCACCGAAGGCCACCAGGGCGTCATGGCCTTGGCCCACAAGCTGCCCTCGGTGGCTCTCGATGACGTGATGACGGGAACCGATCCCTTCTTGCTGGTCTGCGACGGCGTGACCGATCCTCGCAACCTGGGAGCGATGTTGCGCAGCGCCGACGGCGCGGGGGTCAGCGGCATCGTGTTGCCGCGTCACCGCACCGCGCGCATTACTCCCGCCGTGACCAAGACGGCGGTGGGGGCCATTGAGTACTTAACCTTCGCCGAAGTCGGCGGAGTGCCGAGCGCCATTGATCGTTTGAACAAGGCCGGATTCTTGACCGTGGGCCTGGCGGGAGAATCCAAGATGTCGCTGTACGACCTCGACCTCGCCAGCACGCCCATTGCGCTGGTGGTCGGTGGCGAACAAGACGGGCTATCGGCACTCACGCGCAAGCGTTGTGGCGCGGTGGTCTCGATTCCGCAGCTGGGAAAAATTTCTTCCCTGAACGCCGGAGTGGCGTCGTCGATAGCGATGTTCGAAGCTGCACGTCAACGCAAACTCCGTTAGTCCTTCGCTTCGCTCCAGTCAGCACCGAGCGCTTCGGTGCAGGCCGGACAGCGCGTGGCCGATCGACTAATTTCCGTGGTGCAGGCGATACACGGCGCGGTGGTGGGCGTCGATTCTTGACCCGTGCGACGCCGCAGGGCGTTGAGTGGCTTGACGACGAAGAAGAAGAGCACCAGAGCCACGATGAACATCGAGATGATGGCGTTGATGAACAAGCCGTAGTGGAATTGGCTTCCCCTTATCGAGAAAAAGAGTCCGGCGAAGTCCTTCTCACCGAACACCGCTCCGATGATCGGGGTCATGAGCCCGGTCACGATGGAGTTAACCACTGCGTTAAAGGCAGCACCAATGGCCACACCAATGGCCAAATCGACGGCGTTGGCTTTGAGGGCGAAACTGCGGAACTCTTGCAGGGTCGTTTTGGCCCCGTCCACGTTGACTTTAGTTCGCCACTTCATCATTGTCTCTTTCGCCAGTGCTTGCTAAGTGAATTGTAGGTTCCTTGGTCGCGAAAGGTCCGTATGGGAGATGTGGCGACAAAGTCCTAACCTAGAAGGATGCCTGCGCCGACGTTCTCGAATAGTTTTCTCTGGAGCGTCGCTCACGCCGAAGCCCCCGAGGTTGTCACCTCGGCGTGGATCGACGAACAATTGCGCGAAACCTACGAGCGGTGCGAGATTCGTCCGGGCCTTTTGGAATCCGTCGCCGGGATCATCGAGCGCCGTTGGTGGCCCAAGGAGATGACCTTCGACGAGGCCGCCGCCCTCGCCGGTCAGCGTGCCATTGACGCCGCCGGTATCGCCGCCAAAGACATCGACATGTTGATATCCACCTCGGTTTGCAAGCACCACCTCGAGCCCAGCGTGGCCTGCGCGGTGCACTACCGCCTCGGACTATCGACCTCGGCCGTGAACTTTGACCTCGGTAACGCCTGCCTGGGCTTCGTGAATGCCATGGACATCGCCGCCATGGCCATTGAGACGGGGCGTGCGCGGACGGTGTTGATCGTTGACGGTGAAGGCAGCCGCTTTACCCAAGAAGCCACGATTGATCGTCTGCGCCGCAACAGCACCACGGTGACCGACGTGTTTGATCAATTTGCTTCCTTGACGTTGGGCTCCGGCGCCGCCGCGGTGGTCATGGGTGGGCCGCGATTGGGCGCGCACCAATATCTCGGGGGCATCGCTCGGGCGGCCACCGCTAATCACGATCTCTGCGTGGGCGACCTCGACACCATGCGCACCGACACCGCCGTGCTCTTGCTGCAAGGACTTACCTTGGCCAAAGAAGCATTCGCGGCGGCCTTGGACCTCGGCTGGGAGTGGACCAACTGCGACCGTTACGTCATGCATCAGGTATCCAAGGTGCACACCAGCCGGCTCTGCGAAGAATTAGGGGTTCCTCTCAACCTCGTTCCTTTGACCTACCCGCACTTCGGCAACATGGGTCCAGCCGCCGTCCCCTACACCTTGTCGACGATCGCCGATCAGATTTCCGAAGGCGAGCGGGTTGTGCTCATGGGCATTGGTTCGGGCCTGAACTGCGCGGCCGCCGAACTTCGTTGGTAGGACGTGTGTCGCGGCCTACGGCGCCGAGCCCCGCTCAACTCACTTCCTGGGGACTGCGACCAGAGTGGTCGCGCGTCGTTACCTTTCCTAGCGCTGATGGGGCTCCGGTCACCTGGCACCTTCTCGACACTGGAGAGCCCATGGCCCCCAGTCGTGGCACCGTCGTCTGCGTACACGGCAATCCCACCTGGGGATATTTGTGGAAGAACGTCCTGACCACTTTGTCGTCGCAGTGGCGTGTGATTGCGGTGGACCAAACGGGTATGGGTTACTCCGAACGTGGTCGACCACGTCGCCTCGGCGAACGCATTGACGATCTCGTGAACTTCTGTCGACAAGAAGTCAGCGGGAATCTTGTTCTCGCGGCGCACGACTGGGGTGGCGCGGTGGCGGTGGGGGCCATGGGTCAACTCGACGTGGACGCGCTGGCACTTTCCAACACGGCCGTATCGAAGCCGGAGCACGTCGCCGTTCCGCCGTTGATCGCCTTCTCGCGAAGTCTTTCCAGCGTCGTGTGCCAACTCACCCCCGGATTCGTGTGGGGCGCCGCCGCCATGACCAATCGACAACACCGTGCGGCCTTGCGAGCGCCGTATCGGGGGAGTCGCCGTCGACGCGCAGTGCGAGACTTCGTGGCCGATATTCCCGTGCGTTCGTCGGATCCTTCCTTCATGAGTTTGGTTGGTGTGGCGACGGTTTTCGATACTTCTCGCGTGCCGACGGTTTTGCTCTGGGGTGGTCGCGACCTGGTGTTTCATCACCGTTTCCTCAGTGATCTTCGTCGTCGTCGCCCCGAGGCTCGCGTGGAACGCCTGGAGAATGCGGCACATTTAGCCCCCCTCGATGACGCCTGGGCCGTCAGGTTCGAAGAGTGGCTCAATTCTGATAACTCCACCAGCGAAGCAAGCTCACCAGGAGCGTCGCTCCTTCAGCCCGTTATTGACCGTGCCGGCGATGAGTCGTCGGTCTACGTCGGCCCCGATGGCACCGTGAGTTGGCGCGAACTCGCGCTGCGCTCGGCGCGCGCTGCGGGCGCGCTGCGCAGCGCGAAAATTCGCCCCGGTGACCGCGTGGCGGTGTTGACGCCGCCCTCCGCTGATCTACTGGTGACGGCCGTGGCTATCTGGCGCTGTGGGGCCATCCCCGTGGTGGCCGATGCTTCGGGAGGTCTGCGCCAATTACGTCGACTACTGCGGGCCAGCGGATGCTGCGCGGTGGTGGGAACTCGCCGCACCCTCGCGGCGAATTACGTGGGTCGCTTGACCAAGGCCCCCGTGCGTTTCTCGATGACGCAATTGGATCGCGGGGTTCCTTCGAACGAGGAAATCGCATCGACGTCCGGTTCGGACGTGGTGGCCATTGTGCACACCTCGGGCGCGACGGGTCCGGCCAAAGCCGTGCGCTACACCCACGACGCCCTCGTCGCCCAACGGTCCGCCGTTCAGGGTCTGGTGCAACTCGGCGATCACGAAGCCTTCACCACTTCCTTCGCCGCCTTCGTCCTCTTGGCTCCCGTGTTGGGAGTGAGCTGCGTGCGTCCGGACATTGATATTGACAAACCTTCTACCTTGGGCTTCGACGAACTCCTCGCCACCACGACATTGGCGAGCGTGCGAGCGGCCTGGCTGTCACCCGCCGCCGCTGAGCGTCTGGTCGCGACGGCGCAGGGTCGAAAACTGCCCGTGGACCGCGTGTTGCTGGCCGGAGCTCCTATAAGTGCGGAACTCGCGAATGCGGTGAGCTCCGTCGTGAGCGGAGAGGTGCTGGCCCCCTACGGCATGACCGAGTGTCTTCCCATCACCGACGGCACGTTACCTACCGTGGTCGGCCCGCGTGGAGGAACGTCCACCGGCCGCGTGCTGCCGGGTGTCCAACTACGCATTGCCGCGCTCCTTGATGACCGTGACCTCACCGCGAGTGGAGAGTGGGGCGAAATCTGGGTCGCGGCTCCCTGGATGAGCGATGGCTACGACGGACGTGATCTGTCGCTCGCGGGAAGTTTTGTGCGGGTCGACGGAGTTCGTTTCCACCGCACGGGAGACGTGGGCTACCTCGATGGCGGCCTCCTCTTCCATCTGGGTCGGCGAGCCCACGTCATTGCCACCGCGCACGGTGCGGTGGCCTCGGTGGAAGTGGAAGGTCCCGTGGCGGCGGCGCTCGGGCGACGGGTAGCGGCGGTAGCGGTCGGCCCCATCGGGGCACAGCTGATCTGCGTGGTGGTGGAAGGCGCATCGCTGGGTGTGGCGGACGTGGCGATGACGGACGCGGTTCGCCACGCGAGCGCCCGGAGCATCGCTGCGGTCGTCACCTCACCTCTGCCCGTAGATCACCGCCACCAATCAAAAATTGACCGGACGCGCTTGTCGCGTTCGGTCAGCGACTTTCTCGCGGGTCGCTGACGTGAAGGTTCTGGTGACGGGGGCCACTAGTTTGCTGGGGCGTCACGTGGCGCAGCAATTACTCGCTCGTGGTGACGAGGTCACGTGCTTTCAACGTCACCCCAGCGCCGTGGAAAGTGCCGAAGTGCTCGGAGATATTCGCGATGCGGACCAGGTCACTGCGGTGATGAAGGGTCACGACGCGGTGATTCATCTCGCCGCGCTGGTGGCCCCCCAGCCCCGTTACGACCAGGCCTACGCCGTCAACGTCACCGGAACCATCAATGTCGCCCTCGCCGCTCGGTCTGCGGGGCGCATGGTCTACGTATCCAGCCCGTCGGTGGCTTTCGCCCACGCCCCCGCCGTGGGCGTGGGAGCACTACCACCGACCTACACCGGTCGTGACGTGTACACCCGCACCAAGGCCCTGGCGGAAATTGCGGCTCTCAGGAGTGGCGTCGGCGCCACCGTGGTGGTGCGACCCCACTTGGTCTGGGGACCAGGCGATACGCAGCTACTCGGTCGCGTGGCCGAACGAGCGCGGGCGGGTCGACTGGTGTTGCCGGATGGGGGACGAGCGCTGGTGGATACCACCTACGTCAGCGACGCGGCGGCGTCCTTAGTGTCGGCTCTCGATCGAACGGGTGATGATTCCACTACGTGGGGTCAGGCCTACGTGGTGACGGGTGGTGAGCCGCGCCCGCTGGGTGAATTAATCCGCCTTTTTCTTGCGGCCATGGACATCAACTCGTCACCCCGCTCTTGGCCCGCACCACTCGTGAAGCTTCTCGGAGGAATCGTGGATCGTGCGTGGTGGGGCAGTGAACCACCCATCACCTCCTTCGCCGCCCAACAACTCTCGATGGCTCATTGGTTCGATCAAGGTGAAACCCGACGAGCCCTCCGGTGGGCTCCGAGCATGGGTCTGGAGGGCGGACTAGCGCAGTTGCGCAGTGCCACGCGCAACGGCTCGGCAACCACCTAAACCACGTGGCCAGAACCGAGTTGTTCGATTCTCAGAACTCTCTCGTTTAGGGTAAGCGTGTATGGGGTGGCCTCGGTTGAATTCGCATCATCGTCGTCGCGCGACGTCAACCGTGATCGCTGCTGCGATGCTGTTGCTCCCGGTGACCGCGGGGGCCGGGGCGGTGACGGGAACGTCGGCCCAGGTTGCCGCCGCGGTCGCGGCATCCGCGAAGGTCACCACGGTGAGCGCGATAGTTCTCGGCGAACTCACGAGCCCGATGTCCCTGCGAACTTCGGCTGGCTACCCGGTGGTGAAGAAGGACTGCCTGACGGTTACCGCCTGCGTCTTCGGCGACCTAAATGCCTCACGCACCATGGTTCTCTACGGTGACTCGCACGCGATGATGTGGTTGCCGGCCGTGGTCCCCTACGCGACCCACAACCATCTCCGACTCGTGCTGCTGTGGCTCGGTGCCTGTCCCATCATCGCCCTGCCCGGTGCGTACACCGTGATTGGTTACAACGGATCGGCGGGACCGACGAGCGAAAGTGCGTGCGCGATATTTCGCACGTCCGCGATGCAAGCGATTTCGAGTCTGCACCCGAATCTCGTTATGGTCGCTGAGCGTACGGCCAACGTGGTGATGGGGGCATCAGCCACGGGGCGCAACCTGTTCCCTTCGTCGATCTGGTCACGAAATCTTTCGGTCACCTTGGCGTCGTTGCACGCAGCATCCCCGCGAGTGGTGCTCGTGGAGGACATCCCCTACGTGGGACGGTCACCCGGAAACTGCCTTTCGCGACATCTCAAATCGGTACAGGGTTGCGTGGTGCCCTGCCCGAACACCAATCTGAACGCCGCCGGTGCGTCGCTGCTCGGCCAGCAATCGGCGGAACGAGCGGCCGCTCGGACGACGTCGACGGGCTTGATCCCCACCACGCAGTGGTTCTGCACCACAGCGGGTCCCGGAGTAGAGCCGATTATTAATGACATCGTGACGTACTACGACGAGAGCCACGTTTCCGCCCCCTACGCCGCGTGGCTGTCCGGGGTGATGGGTGGTTCGATCACGCGAGTTCTACTTCCAAGGTCTGAAAATAGGTCTTAACCGAAGTTGTGAAGGTGCCAGTAGATGGCCGCATAGGTGGCGCCAATAAGAACGGCCCCGAGCGCGAAGGTCAGCGCACGTTTCTTCACCAGGAGAGAGGATGTGCGCACGGGCTGCTCCACCAGAAAGTAGAGAGCCACCGAAACGCCAATCGATAGTGCGAGGAGTTCGTAGACCGAATGCCGCGGGAGTGGAGCCAGGGCGTATTGCTGCGCCAGGGTGATGATCGGCCAGTGCACCAGATAGAGCGAAAAGGAAATGGCGCCGATCCACTGCAGTGGCGGAAAACTGGAAATCACGTGGTAGATGCGGCTGTTCGAGCCCTGATGCATGGTGCCACCCATCAGAATCGCCACCGTGCCGACAATGGGAATGATGGCGGCCGCACCGGGCCACACCGTTTGTGCCGAGAAGTGCCACGTGGCGAACAAAATCATCATGAGCCCCCCCAGCGACAGCCAAGGACCCACGGCGCGCCAACGTCCCGCCATCCACGGCGCGAGGACCGCAACCACGGCGCCCGCGGCCAGTTCCCAGGCGCGGGTCAGAGGTGAGAAGTAGGCCGATCCCGCGGGACTCAGCGATTGGGTCACGCACAGACCAAGGGAGATGGCGATAATAAGCGTGAGTCCCACGGTGAGCTTGACTCGCGAGGCGACCGCGGGGAAGAGCCGACTGAGGGCGAAAAACAAAATTGGCCACACCAGATAAAACTGCTCTTCGACGGCCAGGGACCAGAACTGTTGCAAGGTCGACGGCGGCTGTCCCTGGGCAAAGTAATTGGTGCCCACGGCGGAGAAGTGAAAGTTCCCCCAGAAGGCCGCGACCCACTTAGCGTCGGTGGCCACGGAAGCACCAGTGACAAAGGCCAGGTAGTGATACGTGAGAAAAACGGTGGCGATGATGACGGCGGTGGCGGCCGGCAGGATGCGGCGAATACGTCGGCCGTAGAAATTGAGAAGTGAGGTGCTCGCGGTGGTCTCGTATTCGCGCAGCAAAACTTGCGTGATAACGAAACCGGAGATTACGAAGAAGACGTCGACTCCTAAGAATCCGGCGTGCACCCACGAAAAACCAAAGTGATAGAGAACAACTAAGCCCACCGCGAGGGCGCGCAGAGCCTGCACGTCAGGACGAAAGGGAGTGGAGGTTGCCGAGGAATCGGAGAGGAGCACACCAAAATCTAGTGCGGTACCTGCGAAAGTTCCCTGCTACTTTGTTGCGAATTGAGAGCCGGTGGAGGGATTCGAACCCCCGACCAGTTGTTTACAAAACAACCGCTCTACCCGACTGCAGTGTTCGGAATTGCCCTAAACGAAGGGCTTTTCCATGTTCAAACAGACACTACCAAACGCACGGAGAACGAATTGGAGTCTTTTTGTCTTCGCAACTACACCCCAGGTGGTTCGCTGATGGGCATTCACGGTGAAGGCACGGTTGGCTACGACAAAGGAAAGGGTTGCTACTACGCCCGTGTCCCCGTGGGGAAATTACCGAACGGCAAGACTCGCTATGTACGGCGCACAGCCCGTTCTAAAACTGAGGCGCAGAAGATTCGTCGTCAACTGCTCAATGACCGTGATAACGCCCCATTGGTCGTTCAGAGAGATGTCACCTTTAGAGCCTTTGCCACCCAACACCTCGACGGCGAGGC
>CAINHL010000038.1 GCA_903848885.1 uncultured Actinomycetes bacterium | reverse complement strand
TGGGGATTGGGCTTGCTGGGTTCCGACCAGTCCGCCGGGGCGAAAGCTTCCATCGAAGCTGCCAACGGCGGTTCCGCGGAGATCACGGTCGACGTCACCGCGCAACAGTGGCTGTGGAGTTTTTCGTATCCCGGTACGCACGTTAAGTCCCTCGATTTGTACTTACCCGTTAACAAGGATGTTGAGTTCAACGTGACGTCCAAGGATGTCGTTCATGGATTCTGGATTGTGCAGATGGGGATAAAGGTGAATGCCAACCCTGGTGTCATTACAACGACGTCGGTCACCCCGGACAAAATTGGTACCTACAACATGCGCTGCACCGAGATTTGCGGACTGAACCATGCATTCATGATGACCAAGGTTCACGTGTTGTCGGATGCGGACTTTCAAAAGTGGTTGGCTTCGCAGCCAACACGGATTTAGGAGATCACGATGACAACCACGCTTGAACACCTCACGCCAGTCGGCGCAGTTCCCGCGGGCGGTGGTTTCCACCGTCGCTTGAACTTCTTCACGGCCCTGATTTCTGGAGGCCTGTTTGCCTTCATCGCTTGGGCCCTCTCGCACCATTTTCTCAACAGTGATGGTCGGGGCTTCTCGGATCAAGTCACGGTGCTGGCCAGCATCGGCTGGGTTCTTGGATTCGAACTGGGAATTGGCGCCCTGACTCCGATTGGTCGCTGGATTATTGGCAAGGACCAAGTACACGACGACGAGCTGTACCTCGCCGGCAAAAATATGGGAGTACGTCGTCACTGGAAGTACTGCACAGACCACAAGGTAGTGGGTGTTCAGTACATCGTCGTGACCGCGATTCTGCTCGGTGCCGGGGGCATTCTGGCCATGGGCATTCGAACGAATCTCATGACCCCTGGACTTCACTTCGTGAACCAACAGGTGTACAACTCCTTCCTCTCGGTGCACGGAATGCTCATGATTTTGGCCCTCATCGTGGCCGTGGCCGGTCCCTGGGCCAACTTCGTGGTGCCGATCATGGTGGGTGCTCGCGACATGGCCTTTCCTCGACTGAACGCTTTGAGTCTTTGGACGCTGGTGGCAGCGATTCCGCTGTTGTTGGGCTCACTGGCCATCGGTGGCCTGGACATGGGTTGGGTCACGCAGGCCCCTATTTCCGAACAGACCGGCGTCGGTTTTGATCTCTTCGCGATGGCGATTGTTACCTTCACCATTTCTACGACCGTGGCGGGAATCAACACCATCTGCACGGTGATGACGATGCGCACCAAGGGAATGAACCTAGAACGACTACCGATTTTTGTCTGGGCCTCCGTGGTGGCCGCGGCCCTCGGTCTCTACGCCTTCCCTTTCTTTCTCGTGGTGATGAGTTTCAACTTGGCCGACCGCATGGTCGGTACAAGCTTCTTCGTCGCCAGCCAAGGCGGAACGGGTTGGCTGCAGGAAAACCTCTTCTGGCTGATGGGACACCCTGAGGTCTACGTGATCTTGATCCCAGCGGTGGGTGCTTTGATGGAAATTACGACCGTCTTTGCACGTAAGCCCCTCTTTAGCTACCGCACAGCCCTCGGTTCCATGGTCGGCCTCGCCGGTCTGAGCGCCTTAGTGTGGGCGCACCATATGTTTACGACCGGCTGGGCGCCTAGTTTGGGCGGGCCATTTATGGTCACCACGGAGATGATTTCCATTCCGACGGGACTAATGTTCCTCGTGATTCTCGGAACCTTGTGGCGCGGGAATATCTGGATGCGTTTGCCGATGTACTGGGTTTTTGGGTTCTTGTTCAACTTCATTATTGGTGGCGTGACGGGTATTTATCTTTCCGACATTCCGGTCGACAACCAGATGCACGGCACCATGTTCGTAGTGGCGCACTTCCACTACGTCTTCGTGGGATCAGTCCTCTTCGGGGCCATCGGAGCCCTGTGCTTCTGGTATCCAAAAGTGACGGGCCGATTCTTGGACGAACGGCTCGGAAAACTATCTTTCTGGTTGGTCTTCGTGGGAGTTCAGGTGACTTTCCTTTCGATGTTCGTTTCGGGACTCCGTGGCATGCCGCGCCGCTACTCAAGCTACGAAATGATTTTCGAACACACCAACCTGGTCTCCACGATCGGTGCGTACACCATCATGGCGGGAATGTTGGTGCTCCTTGGAGCCGTCATTACCTCGTGGACCGGGGGTGAACCCTCGGGTCCCAACCCCTGGAATTCCAAGACCCTCGAGTGGCTCGTGCCCACCCCCGTACCGCTGGAGAACTTTGAAGTTCTTCCCGTTATCACGTCTGACCCCTACACCTACGGAGAGGCCCAATAATGACCGTCACCGACAATCACACCGAACATCAGGATCATTCCGGTGCTCACCACGAGGCGCCGGAAGTAGTTGACGGTCGCCAGCGCTTGGCCATCTGGCTGTTTATCGGTGGGGACTTCGTCTCCATGGGTGCCTTGATGTTCACCTACCTGTATCTCCGAGGGGTGAATACGACCAACGGCTGGATGAGTATCGTCGGGATGCCCACCCAAGGCCGCACCCTCGCCACTTTGGAGGCGGGCGACTATACGCCGATTACCAACATCGAAAGCAAGCTCTCGACGTCGCTGAACTGGGAGATCGTGTTGGCCCTGGTCGTTAGTGCCGCTATCTTGTGGATTGGTGAGCGTCAGCTCCGGGCTGCTCGCACCAACGACCGTTCCTTTCCTTTCTACGCCATCCTGGCGAGCGCGGTGGCGACAGTGGCGATTTGGCTGCAGCTGGAACAGCTGCAAAAGGTTCCTCAGTATTTCGTCTCATCGAATGACAGTTCCGTTTTGATGCACACCACCTATGGATCCGCCATGATGGCGCTTGGAACGTCGGTGATAATCCATGCGGTGATCTTGATTCTGCTCGGCATCGGCTTGACCATCCGCAGCGCACGGGGCGTGATTTCCCACGACCGCTGGTTTCAGGTTCGCTTGGTGCGCTTCTTCTGGGTCTGGGTGGCGGTCTCGTCGGTCATTTTGGGTGGCATGACCACCCTCTTCGCGGGCCACTAACCAGTAAAAATTACGGTATAGTTGCCACAGTCGTAAAACGGGTCCCGTGAGGCCCGAACGGCAGGAGGAACAGTGGTTGAAAGAGAACGTCGACACGCGCGCCCGCGCGGGACGGTTTTCGTTCCCCGTACCCAACTCCTGTCGAGTGGCGACATCGATCGCATATTGAAGCGAATAGCCCACGAAGTCGTTGAGCACAATCCCGATACCGCATCGCTGGTCATCATTGGACTCCAGACCGGGGGAGTGGCCTTCGCTCAACGCCTCAGTGAGCTCTTGACGGCCATCTGTGACAAGGAAGTCATTTTCGGAGTCCTCGACGTGGCCTTTTATCGCGACGATCTTCATTTATACCCGGTGGTCGAATCCTTGGAGACCAGCATCCCCGTTGATTTATCGGGAATGACTGTCTTACTTGTCGACGACGTGCTCTATACCGGTCGCACCATCCGCGCCGCCCTGAATGCCCTCAGCGATTGGGGACGTGCTGCGTCGATACAGCTAGCCGTGGTCGTCGACCGAGGGCACCGAGAGCTGCCCATTCGTCCGGACTACATCGGCAAAAATTTACCGACCTCGCGAGAGGAAGCCATCGACGCCCAACTCGACGGCGTATGGCTCGGGTCTCTGGTGCGGCGATGAACGACTCGATGCGGGGACGGAACTTGCTGGGGATAGAAGAGCTCAGCGCCACGGGAATCGTCGAAATTCTCGACACGGCGGAGTCCTTCGTGGAGATAAATACGCGTTCCATTAAAAAGGTTCCCACTCTGAAGGGTCGCGTGGTGGCCTCTTTATTTTTCGAGGAGTCCACGCGCACGCGCCTCTCCTTCGAGACGGCCGCGAAGCGCCTCAGTGCGGACGTCATCTCACTGGCCGTTGCCTCGTCCAGCGTTAAAAAGGGCGAATCACTCAAGGACACGGTGGCCACGATTGAATCCATCGGAATTGATGCGCTCGTCATGCGTCATCAAGCGTCAGGGGCGGCGGTGCAGGTCAGTAATTATGTTCCGAACGTACGGGTGATCAACGCCGGTGACGGACAGCACCAGCACCCCACCCAAGGCCTGCTCGACGTCTTTACCGTGCGTCAGATTTTGGCAGCGCGCGCCGGAACGAGCGGTCGTGACTCGGCGGCCGAGTTGTTTGCAGGTTTGAAAGTCCTCATCGTGGGTGACATCCGCCATAGTCGGGTCGCTCGATCGGACATGCTGGCCTTTGGTGCCCTGGGAGCCACCATCAAAGTCTGCGCACCCGGAACCCTCTTGCCGAGTGACATGTCGGCCTGGCCCGTTGAAGTGGTCACCAATTACGACGAGGCGCTGCAGTGGGCGGATGTGGTGGCCTGCCTGCGTTTGCAACGTGAACGTGGAACGGGTGCCTACGTGCCGAGCCTGGAGGAGTTCACCCGTACCCATGGGCTCACCGTGGAGCGCTATCGACGCTTAGACCCCCGCACCATCATTTTGCACCCCGGCCCCATGAACCGTGGCGTGGAAATTGATTCGCAGGTCGCCGACATGACTAACGCCTTCATGACGACGCAAGTGCGCAATGGAGTTCCGGTGCGCATGGCCACCCTGTATCTAGCCCTTAGTGAAGAAGACTCGAAGGAGAAGCATGAGTAAGGCCATCTTTATTACCGGAGGGGAAGTCATCCACCCGACCTCTACCGAGCACGCCGATGTCATCGTGCGTGACGGCGTCATTGAAGCCGTCGGCAGGGGGCTGAGTGCTCCCGACGACGCGATCCTCGTGGACGCCAGGGGCTGCTGGGTAGGACCAGGCTTGGTTGACCTGCATACGCACCTGCGCGAACCAGGTCGTGAAGCCGCCGAAACAATCGTTTCTGGCTCGCAGGCGGCGGCGCTCGGTGGCTACAGCGCCGTGGTGGCCATGCCGAATACCGAGCCCGCTCTCGACGGCATTATGTCGGTCTCCTACGTGATCACTAAGTCCGCGGCCGCGGTGGTGGATGTGGCCATTGCCGGGGCCATCACGGTGAACCGAGCGGGTCACGACTTGGCGCCCATGGCCGAACTCGCCGCAGCCGGCATTCGGATTTTTACGGACGACGGCAACGGTGTCCAGAACGCCGCGGTGATGCGCCGCGCCATGGATTACGCACGAACTCTCGGGGTCACGCTGGCACAGCACTGTGAAGATGAACATCTCGCCGAGGGTGGCGTGATGAACGAGGGCGAAGTCTCAGCTCGCCTGGGCTTACTCGGCCGACCGGCAGTCTCCGAGGACATCATGGTCGAACGCGACATTGCTCTCTCTCGCCTCACGGGTTGTCCGGTTCACTTCCTTCACATTTCGACGGCCGCCTCACTGCGCGCCATTGCGGCGGCCAAGGTCGAAGGTCTCTTGGTTACTTGTGAAGTGGCGCCGCATCACTTCACTTTGGATGAGACCTCCTTGGAGAACTACGGCACCCAATTTAAGGTGCACCCACCCCTGCGCACCCGTGGCGACCGTGAGGCAGTGCGCGCGGCCTTGGTGACGGGGGTGATTGACGCGGTGGCTACCGATCACGCGCCCCACGCCGACGAGTTGAAGGAGCTGTCCTTTGACGAAGCGCCGGCGGGCATGCTCGGCCTCGAGCACGCGGCCTCACTCACTAATGAAGCTCTCGGAATCGGTGAGAATCCGCTGGCCTTCTTCGCGCTGCTCAGTCGTGCCCCAGCACGAATCGCTCAACTACGCGCCACCGATGTTCGGCCCCTCACCAGCGCCCACGGCGGCGACGTGGTGACGGGCGAGGACGCCAACTTGGTGATCTTCGACCCCCGACAGAACTACGTGGTTGACCGCAACGCCTTGGCTAGTCGTTCGCGTAACACCCCCTATGACGGTCGGAGCTTGACCGGTCGTGCGCGCGCCACCATCGTGCGGGGACGTTTGGTCGTCAACAATGGAGAATTGCAATGAGGAAGCCCGCCGCCATTGTCTTGCGTGATGGAGCCGTTTTCCGCGGCTTCGCCGCAGGTTACGAATCACCGGAGGGCTACGCCACCGGTGAGTTCGTCTTTAATACTGCGATGTCGGGCTACCAAGAGGTGATCACGGACCCGAGCTACTCGGGCCAGGTCATTGCCTTTACCTATCCTCACATCGGAAACTACGGCGTCACGGCGCTCGACGAGGAAGCGCTGCGACCCTGGTGCTCGGGGATTGTGGTTCGTGATCTCAGCGAGCAGGCGTCGAATTGGCGATCCGAAGGTTCCCTTGAGGACTACCTCGTTCGTCATCGCATTCCGGCCATTGTCGGAGTCGATACTCGTCGGCTTACCCGTCACTTGCGCGACCATGGTGCGGTCCCCGGAGCCTTCGGACCGGCGTCGCTCGAGGAACTCACACGCGCCGCCCACGAGGCCGTGGGGACCGACAACACCGATCACGTCTCGAGAGTCTCGACGCCCACGAATTACACCCGCGGTGACGGTGACCTGCACATCGTGGCCTTTGACTACGGCATCAAACAGACCATGGTTCGCCAGCTATCCGACCGCTTTCGGGTGACCGTGGTGAATTCCTCCACCACCGCGGACGACGTCATGGCCCTGCGCCCCGACGGCGTCTTTCTCTCAAACGGCCCGGGGGACCCTGCCGCTCTGCCCGATGAAGTGGGTGTGGTGGCGCAACTGATCGGCGAAATTCCCATTTTTGGAATTTGCTTGGGCCATCAACTTCTCGCCACGGCCTTGGGGGGTGCGACGTACAAGTTGCCCTTCGGTCACCACGGCAGCAACCATCCGGTGAAGGATCTCGCTAGTGGTCGCGTCGAAATCACCGCCCAGAATCACAATTACGCCGTCGCGGCGGATTCCTTGGGTCGTGCCGAAGTCAGTCACGTCAACCTCAACGATGGCGTTATTGAAGGCATCGCCGCGCGCGCGGAGCGATGCTTCTCGGTGCAGTATCACCCCGAGGCGGGCCCTGGCCCGCACGACGCGCGCTATTTATTCGATCGCTTCGACGCACTACTGCGTCGTGGCCAATGGGAAGTGGCCTAATGCCTCGTCGTGACGATATTCATACCATTATGGTGATCGGCTCCGGTCCGATCGTGATTGGTCAGGCCTGTGAGTTTGACTATTCCGGCACGCAGGCCTGCCAGGTACTCCGCGAGGAGGGCTACCGCGTCGTCTTGGTGAATTCCAACCCCGCCACCATCATGACGGACCCCACCACCGCGGACGTGACCTACATCGAACCGCTCGATGCGGACGTCATCACCGACATCTTGGAAAAGGAACGTCCCGACGCCTTGCTGCCGACTCTGGGTGGACAAACTGCGTTGAACCTCACCATGGAATTGGTGCGGCGTGGCGTTATTGAGCGCCTCGGCATCGAAGTCATCGGCGCGCGGCCCGAAGCCATTTCGACCGCAGAAGATCGTGAACTCTTCAAGGCGGCGATGGGGGACATTGGGCTCGCCGTTCCCGAATCGGGATTTGCGCACTCTTTGGAAGAAGCGATTCCCATCGCCCAGGAAATTGGTTTCCCCATCATCATCCGCCCCAGTTTCATCTTGGGTGGTGCGGGTACGGGTATCGCCCACGACCTCACCCAGTTCGTTCAATTAGCCACCGAAGGAATCGCCGCCTCGCCCGTGAAGGAGATTTTGGTCGAGCGATCTATTGCCGGTTGGAAGGAATACGAGCTCGAAGTGATGCGTGACGTCGCGGACAACTGCGTGATTGTGTGTTCCATCGAAAACTTTGACCCCATGGGTGTCCACACCGGTGACTCCATCACCGTGGCTCCCGCGCAGACGCTTTCAGACGTCGAATATCAAGAAATGCGCGACGACGCATTCGCGGTCTTGCGCCGTGTGGGGGTGGAAACGGGTGGCTCGAACGTACAGTTCGCGGTTAACCCCGCAACGGGGGAGCGCCTGGTCATTGAGATGAATCCCCGCGTGTCGCGCTCCAGCGCGCTGGCCTCCAAGGCGACGGGTTTTCCCATCGCCAAGATTGCCGCGCGACTGGCGGTGGGCTACACCTTGGACGAAATTACGAACGACATCACCAAAGCCACTCCGGCCAGTTTTGAACCCACCATTGACTACGTGGTCACCAAGATTCCCCGCTGGGCCTTCGAAAAATTGCCGGGGGCCAAAGCGGAATTGGGAACGCGGATGCAATCGGTGGGTGAAGTGATGGCCATTGGTCGCAATTTCGCCGAATCGCTGCAAAAAGCCCTGCGCTCGCTGGAGCAAGGTCGCGCCGGTTTCGGTGGCGAGTTGAGTGACGAGTTCACCGTGTTGGAGGACGAGGACTTATGGCGACGTTGCATCGTGGCCACGCCCGAACGCATTTACGCGCTGCACGCCATGCTGTGGCGTGGTGTTACCGCGGAGGAATTATCCGAACGTACCGGTATCGATCCGTGGTTTACGCGCCAGTTAGCGGCGATGGTGACGGCCGAGCACGAGATCCGCGAACGCGGAGGATTGGCGAACTTCGACGTCGCCTTCTGGCGCTACATCAAGCAACTGGGCTTCTCCGATGACCAGGTGGGCTTCATGTTGGACATTCCCCGCGAGGACGTCACTACGGCGCGCGTGGCCAGTGGAGTGGTAGTCACCTACAAGACGGTGGACACCTGTGGCGCCGAATTCGAAGCCCACACTCCTTATCACTACTCCAGCTACGACGACGAGAGCGAAGTGCAACCGAGTTCACGTGAACGAGTCATCATTCTGGGTTCGGGTCCGAATCGAATTGGTCAAGGAATCGAATTTGACTACTGCTGCGTTCACGCCTCCCTCGCCTTGCGAGAGATGGGCTACGAGTCGATCATGGTGAACTGCAACCCCGAAACGGTGTCGACGGACTACTCGACTTCCGATCGTCTCTACTTCGAGCCGCTCACCCCCGAAGACGTCAACAACGTCATTGTGGCCGAGCAAGCGGCGAGTCGTGACGGCGGTCGGGTAGCGGGCGTCATCGTGGCCCTGGGCGGACAAACGCCTTTGAAGCTCGCCCACAGTATCGACCCCTCACTCATCGTCGGCACCTCCTTGGCGTCCATCGATGCGGCGGAGGACCGCGAGCGCTGGAACGTCATCTGCAATCACATTGGAATCGACCAGCCACCCGGTGACGTCACGACCACCCTGGAAGGCGCCCGCGCGATTGTGGCGCGCATTGGCTTTCCGGTGTTGGTGCGTCCGAGCTACGTGCTTGGTGGCCGCGCGATGGAAATTGTCTACGACGACGATTCGCTCCAGCGCGTGATGAACGGCCTGCTCGGGCTTCACGGCTCCTTGGCCCGCGAAGGGGGCGTGTCGGTGGATAGACCGGTGCTCATTGACCGCTTCTTGGAAGAGGCCATCGAGGTGGACGTCGACGCCGTTCGCGATAACACTGGTGACGTCTACGTGGCGGGGATTATGGAGCACGTCGAAGAAGCCGGAGTTCACTCGGGGGATTCGGCCTGCGCCCTACCGCCCCAGTCGCTCAGCGACGAGATCATCTCACGCATCTCGGAGCTGGCCTCACGCATCGCCACGGCTCTGGAAGTGGTCGGTTTAATTAACATTCAATTCGCGGTGAAGGGTGACGAGATCTACGTCATCGAAGCCAATCCTCGCGCGTCGCGTACGGTGCCCTTCGTCGCCAAAGCCACCGGCGTGCCCTTGGTCAAGGTTGCCGTGCGGGTCATGATGGGCCACAGCCTGGCCGCAATGCGTGCGGAAGGTCTGGTGGGAGTAGAGACCCCACGGCCGAAGTACGTCAGCGTGAAAGAGGCCGTACTGCCGTTTAATCGTTTTCCCAACGTCGACATTGTGCTGGGTCCGGAGATGCGCTCAACCGGAGAAGTCATGGGAATCGGTGAGAGTTTCGGTATCGCCTTCGCCAAATCGCAGTTAGCTGCGGGATTGCGACTGCCCTCGGCGGGTCAAGTGTTCTTCTCACTGGCGGATCGCGACAAAGCGGCGGGACTGGTACTGGCTCGCCAACTCCGCGAATTGGGATTCACCTTGGCGGCAACTTTTGGTACGGCGAACTATCTAGAGGCCAACGGCGTGCCGGTAGAGACGCCCGTGGGTAAGGTCGGCGTTCGCGATGGCGCCAGTGACGCGGTGGACCTGATCCGTAGTGGACTTGTGCAACTAGTTATCAACACACCCTCGGGCCGAGGCGCGCGCGCCGACGGACAACACATTCGTTCCGCGTGTACCGTGCAGAACGTTGCCTGCCTCACCACCTTGTCGGCCGGATTGGCAGCGGCACGCGGCATTGCCGATACCGCGGAGCACGGTTGGCGCGTGGCGTCGTTGCAGGAGTTACACGCATGACCGCACTGCGTACACGGGTCGGGTCACTCGACCTCGACGGACTCGTCATGACCGCGGCGGGCACCTCCGGCTACGGCGCCGAACTACAGGCGTACGGTGAACTTTCCGAGCTGGCTGCCGTAGTAGTCAAGTCGCTGGCGAGTTTCGCTTGGGAAGGAAACCCCGCTCCTCGCGTGGCGTCCGCGGGGGAAGCGATGATCAACGCGGTAGGGCTCTCGGGTCCCGGCGTGGAAGCTTGGCGACGCGACTATTTGCCCGATCTACTCACCCATGACGCGACCACCGTGGTGTCGCTCTGGGGGCGCAACGTGGAGGAATTCGCCGCCGCCGCGCGCGACCTCGCAGGAGCGCCTGTAGCGGCGGTGGAGATCAACGCCTCGTGTCCGAATCTCGAAGATAGGGCACATATTTTTGCCCACTCGGCTACGGCCACGGCCGAACTGGTCCGCGCCTGTGCCGGAGCGAATCTCCCACTCTGGGTCAAGCTGAGTCCGAATACTCCCGACCTGGTGGAAGTGGCTACCGCTGCCGTCGAGGCCGGAGCGGAAGCGGTGACCTTGACCAACACGGTGCTCGGGCTCATGATCGACATCGAAACTGGTCGGCCCAGTCTGGGTAATGGTGGCGGTGGCGTGAGCGGTGGGCCCATCTTCCCCGTCGCGCTGCGGGCCGTCTTCGATGTTCGCGCGGCTCTGCCCGACGTGGCCATTGTCGGAGTGGGCGGTATCGGCAGCGGTAGTGATGCCGTGGCCATGGTGATGGCGGGAGCGAACGCGGTACAGGTGGGTACGGCAAGTTTTGCTGACCCACGCGCACCGTGGCGAATACAAAAAGAAGTGCGCCAGTGGCTTTCCGCGCACGGACATGATTCCATTGAGGCAGTACGAGGGAGTGCGCATGGATAACCGGACCTTCGGCGATCGACTGGCCGAGCGGATTGCGGACCTCGGTCCCTTGTGCGTGGGCGTTGATCCCAGTCGTGAAATGTTGGCGAGTTGGGAGCGTGACGATGACGTCTACGGACTCGAATTCTTTGCCCTGGCCATGCTCGAAGCCGCCATGGGGCACGCGGCAGCTCTTAAGCCCCAGGTGGCCTATTTCGAACGATTTGGTTCTGCCGGATACGCAGTGCTGGAACGGGTTATTAGCGAAGGGCGCGACGCGGGCTTGATGGTGATTGCTGACGCGAAGCGTGGTGATATCGGTTCTACCAACGACGGTTACGCCGAAGCCTGGTTCGCCCCACGGTCCCCCCTGCGCGCCGACGCGCTCACGGTGAGTCCGTACCTCGGACTGTCAGCCATGTCGTCCCTGGTGGACAGTGCCGTGGCTACGGGGAGTGGACTCTTCGTGGTGGTGGCGTCTTCTAACGAAGAGGGCCGCGTGGTTCAGAGCGCGCGCACCGCCACCGACGAAAAGGTAGAGGACTATCTCCTGCGCCAAATCGCCACGCTGAACGAAAAAGCCGACCACTTGGGGGCCGTGGGTGCGGTGGTGGGCGCCACGCGTGATCGACCTCGATTCGACCTCTCCATGCTGCACGGACCGTATTTGGTGCCGGGGGTCGGGGCACAGGGAGCGTCGCCGGATGACGTCGGCAAACTTTTCGAACGTTGCCCCAAGGGTTCGGTGCTGGTCAATGTCTCACGCGCCATCTCGGGAGCCGGTCCGGAGTCGCGCGCACTTCGTGACGCGGTGCGACGCTGGCGAGATGATCTGAGCGCGGTGCTCCCGTAGCCAGAGGTGACGGCGGAGCACTAGAGTTTCCGCGTGGTTCCGATTCCGCCAGCCCTGACACACGAGCAACGAGTCGCTGCGTCGAAGATCGCCGTTGCGAACCGTCAGCGACGTGCGCACATCAAGTCGCAAGTGAAGTCGGGCGAGCTTTCCCTCGAAGAACTTTTTGATCTAGCGGACCACGACGAGTGCGTGGCGCAAATGCGGGCCATTGATCTCATCGCGGCGCTTCCCGCCGTCGGTGCCATCAAAGCGGAACGCATTATGAAAAAAGCATCCATCGCGACGACCCGACGGATTCGCGGCCTCGGTCCCAAACAGCGTTCCGCGATATTCCACGCTCTTGTCCGCTGATTACTCCCTCTTTGTCCTGATTGGTCCCGGCGGGGTAGGCAAGGGGACAATCGCTCGCGAACTCGTCGAGCGCGATCCTCAACTGTGGCTCTCGCGAAGTTGGACCAGTCGACCTCCTCGCACAATTGAAACGGGCAAGGAGTACTACTTCGTGTCACGGGACGAATTCGAAGCGGCGATCGCCGCCGGCGAGTTCTTTGAATGGGCGGAGTTTTTGAACAACCTCTACGGCACTCCCAAGCCGGTGCCGCCGAAAGGGGCCGACGTTTTATTGGAGATTGAAGTCCAAGGTGCCTTGCAGGTAAAGACGGCGCACCCGGAAGCCACGGTGATCTTGCTGCTCCCGCCATCCCTGGAGGAACTCGAGTTACGACTTCGCGGACGGGGCGATTCCGAGGAACACGTCAATAGCCGCTTGACATCTTCGGCCGGTGAAACGGCGCTGGGCTACGACATTGCGAGCCACGTCATCGTCAATGACGACCTCGAGGCCTCAATTTCTCAAATTCAGGCTATTATTGAAGGGCTTCGCCGAGACCGGCGTCGCCCCGCTAAAGGATGACCATGACTGCTGAGCGCCCCACCCTCGTCGATCCCCCCATTGAAGTCCTGCTCGAGCACGCCGAGAACTCCAAGTTCACTCTGGTGGCCGTCGCTTCCATGCGCGCGCGCGAAATTAATGAGTACTACAACGGCCTCGGACAGGGCCACGGCGCTTTGATTCCGCCACAGGTCAACTCGCTGTCCAACAAGTCCTTGTCGCTGGCTTTTGAGGAACTGTACGAAGACAAGTTGCAGGTTCGCCGTCCTACCGCCGAGGAAATTGAAGCCGAGCGCGTCGCGGCCGAAGAAAAGGCCGCCCTCGAAGCCCAGGCTCGTCGCGACGCTGAATTCGGCGCCTTCGCGCCCGAGAATGTCTCTTTCGACAACTAATTCGTCGCCACGAATCGTTGTCGGCGTAGCCGGAGGAATTGCCGCCTACAAAACCATCGAACTCGTTCGACGACTGGTGAGTTCGGGATATTTCGTTTCACCCGTTTTGACGCCCGACGCCACACGTTTTGTTGGTGCCGTTACCTTCAGCGCCCTGGCGTCAGAACCAGCTCGCACCTCGCTGTACGGTGATCCCACGACACCCATTCCACATACCCACCTCGGCCAAAACGCGGATCTGGTCGTGGTGGCTCCGGCGACGGCCCACCTGATTGCTCGCTACGCCATGGGCCTCGCGGACGATTTGCTAACGGCCACGCTCTTAGCGACGCGGGCTCCCGTTCTCCTGTGCCCCGCGATGCACACGGAAATGTGGGAGCAACCCAGCGTGCAGGAGAACTTGGCGACCTTGCGCCGCCGCGGTGTCCTCGTACTCGAGCCCGACGTAGGCCCCCTGGCGGGTGGTGACGTGGGCTCTGGGCGTCTGCCCGACGCGGAGCGTATTTTCGAGATCATCGACAACATTGTTCGAGCGGGCCAAAGTGGCCCCCTGGGTGGCACCACGGTGGTTATCACCGCGGGTGGTACGCGCGAACCCATTGACCCCGTGCGCGTCATCACCAATCGTTCCTCGGGGAAACAGGGTTACGCCCTCGCCGAAGTTGCCGCGCGTCTCGGTGCACGAGTAGAACTCGTCACTACGGTGAGCCGATCCCTCGCCGTGGACACACAACGGCGGATTACCGTGACCGCGGTGGAGACCGCCAGCGAAATGCACGCAGCCGTGATGAATCTCGCCCCGACCGCCGACATCGTCATCATGGCGGCGGCGGTGTCCGACTTTACGCTGACCCCCTCAAGCGGCAAGATAAAAAAGACCGAGGGAGTGCCCGAACTGCATCTGACCCCGACCGTGGACATCTTGTCCGAGCTGTTGGCCACGCGCCGGGTCGACCAAGTCATCGTGGGTTTCGCCGCGGAGACCGACGACGTGGTGGCCCACGCTCAGGCAAAATTACAAAGAAAGCCCGTGGATCTTCTGGTGATGAATGACGTATCGCAAGAAGGCGTGGGCTTTGAGCATTCCACGAATTCGGTGACGCTCTTTACGCGAACCGGTGAGATGCGCCACCTCCCGCTACAGTCCAAAAACGACATTGCGTACGAAATTTTGACTAGCGTGTCTTCATTACTAGGTCAAGGAGCCCCGTGAACCAGCGCACCCTTTTCACGTCAGAGTCAGTAACCGAAGGCCACCCCGACAAGATCGCGGACCAGGTTTCTGACGCCGTCCTCGACGCCATGCTCGCCCAGGACCCCGCGTCGCGCGTGGCCTGTGAGACGCTCTTGACCACCGGTCTGTGCGTCATCGCGGGCGAGGTCACCACCTCGGCCGTAGTGGACATTACGGCTATTGCCCGCAAGACCATTACCGACATTGGCTACGACGATGGCGCCAAGGGTTTCGATGGTCAAAAGTGCGGCGTCATGGTGGCGCTGGGCAAGCAGAGCCCCGACATCGCTGGTGGTGTCGACCAAGCGCTCGAAAAGCGTAGCGGTGAAGGTGGCGAAGACATCTTGAACTCGCAGGGCGCCGGCGACCAAGGAATGATGTTCGGCTACGCCTGCAACGACAATGACGACTACATGCCGACGCCTATTTGGTTGGCCCACCGCCTGTCAATGCGTTTAAGCCAAGTGCGTCGCAGCGGCCAGATGGAGTACCTCCGCCCCGACGGCAAGACGCAAGTCACCATCATCTACGAAGGCGGGCGGCCCGTCGGCATTGATTCCGTATTGATCTCCACCCAACATTCCGACAGCGTTTCGCAAGAGACCATCCGTCGTGACCTCATCGAGCACGTGATTACTCCCATGCTCCCGGATTCCCTCGACGCCGCAGGCATGCGTATTTATACCAATCCGTCGGGGAACTTCGTTTTGGGCGGACCCCACGCTGACGCCGGGCTGACGGGACGCAAGATCATCGTGGACACCTACGGCGGAATGGCTCGTCATGGTGGTGGGGCCTTCTCCGGCAAGGATCCTTCCAAGGTGGACCGATCCGCTGCCTACGCCGCTCGTTGGGTGGCCAAGCACGTCGTGGCCGCGGGTGCCGCCGAACGTTGCGAAGTTCAGGTGGCCTACGCCATCGGTGTCGCCCGCCCGGTATCTCTTCTGGTGGAAACCTTCGGCACCGAAGTGGTGGACAAGGAACAAATTGCCGCCGCCGTGAGCGACATCTTCGACCTACGCCCCGCCGCGATTATCCGCGACCTGGACTTGCGTCGGCCGGTGTACCAAAAGACGGCCGCCTACGGACACTTCGGTCGCAGCGACCAAGGGTTTACGTGGGAGCAGACGACACGCGTTGATGATTTGCGTAGTGCGCTGAAACTTTCGTAGTGCCCATCGCGCGTGCGGTGCGCATCGTTACTGAAGTTGCCGCGGTCGATCGGACTTTCGACTATTCAATTACCGACGCCACGTCGCAGGTCGGCATTGGCGATCGGGTGCGCGTTAATTTCCACGGGCGTAGTGTTCGCGGCTGGGTCACCGCCTTCGTTGAGGAAGAGCGCGAACTGAAGCCCTTGGTCAAGTGGGGTGGTTTTGGGCCACCGGCCACGATGTTGGAATTGTTGGAGTGGTGCGCTCGGCGATGGGTAGCTCCCGTGGCGCGTTTCTACTTGGCGGCTTCGCCCCGGCGCAATATCATCCAACTTCCCGTGGCGCCGGGGAAAGTGGCCGTGGCCGAGAACGTGCTCGCGACGGCGGTGAGTGTGGAACCAGGCGTCACTCGTCTCGGGCCCTGCGTCGATCCTCTCGGAATTATCTTGTCGGCGTATCAGGCGACGCGCGAAAAAGAAGGTTCGCTCCTCGTCTTGGTACCCAACGTGGGTTGGGCGCAACGCCTGGCGGGGCGTCTGTCCCAGCGTGGCCTTGCCGTGGCGCTCGGGGAGCGCGAATGGGACAAGATGCGAGCCACCTGGCCCGTGATCGTCGGCACCCGCGGCGAGGCCTTTGCTCCGACGAGCAAGCTAGCGGGCGCGGTGGTCATTGACGCTGATGACGAGTCGTATCGCAGCGAAGCCTCGCCGACCTATCACGCCGTCGATGTCGTACGTCAACGTGCGCTTCTCGACGGTGCGCCCCTCTGGTTGTTGTCCTCACTACCGTCGCCGACTTTGCTGGCCGGACGCAGTGACTGCGCGGTGGCGGAGGGAGAAGCCGCGTCCTGGCCCGAAGTGGTGGTGGTCGATCGCCGTCAATCGGATCCTCGCGATGGGGTCTTGAGTGCTGAGACATTAGAAGTAGCACGGCGTGCGCTGGAAGGTCCCGAGCCCGTCGCGGTGGTGGTTATTCTCCAGCGACTCGGAACCGGCCGTATTTTGGCGTGTCGCAAGTGTGGTGAGCTGGCCCGATGTGCGACCTGTGACGCACCCGAGGAGGACTCAGATTCCGGCACCCTGCGTTGCTCGCAGGGCTGTGGGGAACGAGAAACCTTTTGCACCTCCTGTGGTTCAACGAATTTGCGACGCGTGCGAAGCGGTGTCACCACCTTGGCGCGTGATGTCGGGAATCTCTTGCACCAAGAGGTCACAGAAGTTACTGCCACCTTCGTCGAAGGCACACCCACCCACCGGGTAGTGGTAGGTACCGAGGCGGTATTCGCCCGACTCCGCCGCGCGGGGGTCGTGATTTTTGTGGACGTCGACCAGTATCTCTTGGCGCCACGCGAGCGTGCGCGTCGTGACGCGGTGTACGCCGTGGCCAAGGCGGGCCGGCTGGTGGGCTCGCGAAGTGAAGCACGTGGAGTTGTAGTTCTGCAGACACGTCGCGCAGGAGACGCGGTCATTTCGACCGTGGTGGCCGGCAACCTGGAAGAAATTCAAGTCGCCGATGTCGCCGACGCCCAGCTATTGGAATCGCCACCCTTCGGTGCGCGCGCGGTCATCTCCGGCGACGCGGCCCCCGCCTTCGTGGCCGCTCTTGATCGTCAGAAAGTACGCGTGAGCGATACCCACGACAGCTTCGTGGTGACGGCCACGGACGTCGACGCTCTCACGCTGGCTTTGGGTGAGGTGGCGCGACCGGCGGGTCGCTTACGACTGGCCGTGGAGTAGTTTATTTCCTCGTGAGCGATTGGTAGCGTGGGGCTATGAATACGATGCCCATTCGCGTGTACGGCGACCCCGCGCTGAATGAAGTCACCAAAGAAGTAAGCAATATCGACGGTGCGATCGCCGCTTTGGCCGACACCATGATTGAGACGATGTACGCCGCCCCGGGCGTAGGTTTAGCGGCGAATCAGATCGGCATTCAAAAAAGGCTCTTCGTCTACGACAAAGGTGAGGGACCAGTGGTCGTGGTGAATCCGGTCATTGTCGAATCCGAAGGGGAGTGGACCTACGAAGAAGGCTGCCTCAGCGTTCCGGGATTGAGTTGGGACATCACGCGACCCAACGCCATTCACTTGGTCGGCTACGACCTCGATGGCAACGAGATATCGATCGAGACGGATGAATTCGAGGGGCGAATTTTCCAACACGAAATGGATCACCTCAACGGTGTGCTGTTAGTGGAACGCTTGGACGATGACCAGAAGAAGGCCGCCAAGAAATTGCTGCGCAAGCGTTCGTTGAGCGTGAGCGCCGCGGATCCGGACGGATTACACAAGCTCTTTGGCCGGTAAATGAAGATCGTTTTTCTGGGCACTCCGATTAGTGCGGTGGCGAGCTTGCGGGCGCTCCGTGATGACGGTCACCAGATTGTGGGGGTTGTCACTCCACCTCCGCGCCGTCGTGGACGTGGATCGGCCCTCAGCCCTACCCCCGTGCACGCGGCGGCCGACGAGAGTGGTCTGACCGTGTGGCACGACCTGAACGTGGTCGCCGAATCCGGGGCGGACCTCGGGGTGGTAGTGGCCTACGGAGCCATTATCAAACAAGGGGTGTTGGACGCGGTGCCCATGGTGAACGTGCACTTTTCCCTGTTGCCCCGTTGGCGCGGCGCGGCTCCCGTTGAGCGAGCAATTCTGGCGGGTGACCAACTGACGGGCGTGTGCGTCATGGGACTCGAAGCCAGTCTGGACACGGGACCGATTTACGCGCGCACGACCACGCCGGTGGGCGAGAAGACGTCGGAAGAACTGCTCGAGGAACTCGCCCAGTTAGGTGCCTCCTTGCTGGGCGACACGCTGCGCCACTGGGATGCTGCGAACCCAGAGCCACAAAGTGGCGAAGCGACCTACGCCCACAAGCTCACCGTTGCTGATTTTGCATTGAGCCTGACTGATGACGCCGCCAGCTTGACGCGCCGGGTGCGGCTCGGCCGGGCTTTCTGCATGCTGGGGGAATCTCGCCTCCGGGTGCGGTCCGCTCGGTACTGGAGTGGTGGTCGTGGCGCGGCGGGCAGCATTGAGCGCACACCCGACGGCATTGTTTTGACCAGCGACGCGGGGTCGATAGAACTCGTGAGTGTACAAAGCGAAGGCGCTCGAGCCTTGCCGGCGGCGGAGTGGTTTCGGGGGCGTTCACCGCGGGGCGAAGCCCTCGTATGGCATTGAATTTCGTCGTGTCGTGCGGTGAGGGCCAGGGCCTAGGCTGTGACGTGTGAGTAGCGTTTCGGCTGGTCCCACCGGCGATCTAAAAATTGCGCCATCAATCTTGGCCGCTGACTTTGGTTTCTTGGCTTCGGCCACGCAGGGAGTCGACGTCGAAACTGATTGGGTCCACGTCGATGTCATGGACGGGCACTTTGTCCCCAACGTCTCCATTGGCCCTCCCGTGGTGCAATCGCTGCGCCCCTATTCGAATCGTTTCTTTGACGTGCATTTGATGATGACCGAACCGGAACGCTATTTGCCCGCCTTCGCTAAGGCCGGCGCCGACGGTTGCACCGTACACGTGGAAGTCGGTCACACCGCCGCGCTGATTCGCCAATGTCGCGACCTGGGAATTCGAGTCGGCCTGGCCGCGAATCCGAATACTCCCTTTGAACAGGTGGAAGAGTTTCTGGGTGACATTGATCTCTTGCTGCTCATGACGGTTTTTCCTGGTTTTGGTGGACAGTCGTTCATGGGTGAGGTCATGGACAAGGTGTCGGTTGCCCGTGCGGCTATTGACGCCGGGGGACTGCAGCTGGATCTCGAAGTAGATGGCGGCATTGACATCCGCACGGCGCCAATCGCCGTGTCGGCGGGCGCGAATGTTCTCGTCGCCGGAAGTGCGATCTTCGCGCAGGAGAGTCCCGTGGA
>CAINHL010000037.1 GCA_903848885.1 uncultured Actinomycetes bacterium | reverse complement strand
TCGCCCTGACGGTGGCGGGACTGGCCGAGAGCATCGATGATGGTCGGGCCTTGGCCACCAAGTCCGTGGTGAGCGGCCGCGCGGCAGTGGCCCTGCACAAGCTGATTGAAGTCTCCAATTCCTAAGTGACGGGGTGGGCTCAGGGAGACTTTGCTGGTGGGGCAGGGGTATTTACGCGGCGGCAGCGTGGGGTGCCCGTGGTGCGCAGCAAAAGAGCGAGCGTGGCATCGGGAAAAGATATGTAAGCCCCTCGAAAAAGATCAACGTGGTAGTCGAGGATGAATTTGGAAACGTGCCAGCACACCCATCACGACACGCCGGAGTAGCCGCGTATTGCTCGGTACACTTCGGAGGTGGAATCCGCCCCCGAGCTAGTTGAATTAGCTACGAATTTCTTCGAGGTCTACGTCGCGGGTGATTTTGAAACGTTCGCCGACATGCACTCCAAGCACGAGAGCTTCAGCGCCATCGGTACCGACGAGCTGGAGTGGTGGGATCAACGCGAGGACTACCTCAAGATCATCGCCGTCCAGCAAACCGAACTTTCCGCCCTCGCCGTCGAATTATTGAATCCCCAGGCTTGGAAAGAAGGCAACCTGGGTTGGGTCACCAGCGAATGCTGCTTGCACTTTGCCGAGATTGATGACGTCAAGGTGCGACTGACCATGGTGTTTCGCCGCGAGGGCCCCTATTGGCGCACCATTCACTGGCACATGTCCGCCCCCGTTCCGGCGATGGACATGCTGGGGATGGAACTCACTACCTCGCTGGATTCTCTCTTGCACATGGCCCACGACGAATCGATGGACTTAGCTGCTAACGCCACCGGCGGCGTGGTGGTTCTCATGTTCACCGACATTGAAGGTTCCACTGTCCTGCTGGAAGCCCTCGGCGAAGCCCGTTGGATGGGTTTGCACGGCTGGCACGATCAGATCGTGCGTCAGCAAGTGGCCATGTTCGGGGGCAACATCGTCAAGGGCCAAGGTGACGGCTTCATGGTGACCTTTGCCGCCCCGGGTGCCGCGGTCGCCGCGGCGCAGGGAATCCAGCGAGCACTGAGCGCGGGCTTTGACGGCGTGCGAGTTCCCGTGCGAATCGGCATCCATTCCGGAAACGCCCAAGAAGAGGGTGGCGACTTCTTCGGCAAAACCGTGGTGGTTGCAGCTCGGGTAGCGGCCAGTGCCAACGGCGGCGAGGTCTTCGTGACGCAGCATGTTTTCGAGTCTCTCGGTGGAGCCTTCCCGGCCCACGGGCCGACGAGCCTGGTGCTCAAGGGCATCAACGAGCCCTGCGATGTCTTCAGTATCGAGTGGGACTGAATTATTTCGGCGTAGCCATGGATTCATCCTCCAACCACGCTGATCCCCTGCCCGTTTCGACTCCGTGACCACCATGATGTCGGTGGCTGCCTCAGCCTCGCTACGGGTGTGAAGTAGTCGAGGAAAATTTCAGTCCGGCGAACTCGCCCGACTCCCGCCAGGCCTTGATGTAGGCGAAATAACCAATAGCGCCGGTGGGGTAGTTGCCCATCGTTCGTAATTGACGAGCGTCGGGGCCCTTACCCTCGTTGTTGTAGTAGCCCGGGGTGCAATCGG
>CAINHL010000036.1 GCA_903848885.1 uncultured Actinomycetes bacterium | reverse complement strand
TGGATGGATCCCACCGTCTTGCGCGCGCAGTTGTACTCGGGTAACCAAATTCCTGGCGGCGGTCCTTTTAAGGACAGCGCTCCCATCAGTGCCAGCGCCAGTCGAACCCTGGCGGCTGTCTTCAACGCGGGTTTTCGCATGCCAGATGCCGGCGGCGGTTACTACACCGATCATCGGGTGGTGTTCCCTTTACGTGCCGGAGCCGCCTCCGCGGTCGTATTGAACAATGGTGTGTTGGAAGTAGGTACGTGGGGCCGTGACTTCACTATGAATTCATCCATCGCCTCGGTACGTCAAAATCTCAAACTCATCGTGGATAAGAGCCACGCCGTACCGGGCCTCTCCGCGAACGATAACGGAGCGTGGGGCAAGGTGGTGGGGAACAGTGACTACATCTGGCGAAGCGGTATGGGTGAGACGAAAAACGGTGCCATCGTCTACGTGGCGGGTCCGAGTTTGTCCATCGTCTCGCTCGCGGACTTGATGGTACGCGCCGGGGTCGTGCGCGGTATGGAGATGGACATCAACACTGACTGGGTGCAATTCTCGAGCTTCGCGTCACCAAATGGCCAGGTGGTGGCGGGTGCTCAGGGGACAAAATTACTGAGCGGCATGTTGGGACTTCCGGCGCGCTATTTCGCGTCGTGGTGGGTTCGCGACTTCTTCACGATGTCCGTGCGGAAGTAGTTAGCGACTTCCCAACTTCGACCAGATGGCTGTCGGCGCGTGTCGCAGCACCAAGAACACCCACTTAAGAATTCGCGGTGCGTGAATGACTCGCTCCCCGCTCGCGAGTCCCGCCACCGTGACGGTGGCGACGGCATCGGGAGTAGTGGCGAAGGGCACGGCCTTCATGCCGGCGGTCATCTTCGAGTGAACAAAGCCTGGACGAAGAATCTGGACACTGACGCCCGTTCCTTCGAGTGATACGGCGAGCGCTTCGCTGTAGCGATCGAGGCCGGCTTTGGCAGCCCCGTAGTGGTAGTTGCGACGACTCACGCGAATAGCAGTGACGGACGAGATGACCAAGATACGTCCCGTACCTTGGGCGATGAGGCGGCCACGCAGTTCGGAAAGCGCCGCCACGGGCCAGGTGTAATTCACGGTGGCCGTAACAGCAGCGCTGGCGGAGTTGTTCTCGTCGACATCTTGGTCACCCAGAGTCCCGACGGCGACGATAACGAGATCGATGGGTTCTCCCACGGCGGCGAAACACGCGTCGATGGTGGCGGCTACGTTGTCCGGATCCTTGGCGTCGAAAATTACCGTTGCGGTGGCGGTGGCGCCGTGTGCAGCAGCCGACGATGCGGCTTCGTCGAGCAGATGTTGATTTCGCCCCGCGAGCACAACCGTTCGCGTGCGCGCAGCGACAAGTTGACGCACAATGGCGGTAGCGATGTCGGAGGAGCCCCCGAGAACAATGACGTTATGTGGCTGACCAAAGGCGTTTTCCATGGAGTTACTTTCTGATGAGTTGAAGTCGGCGGGCAAGATCGGAACTGAGAATTCCCTGAGGATCGATTTCCTGACAGGTGGTAGCGAATTCGTGCAGGCGGGGGTACATGGCGTGGGCCTTGTGCGCTTCGAGTCGGGAGTCCTTGGCGAGGTACACGCGCCCACCGGCCGCGAGGACGATGTCGTCGAGGTCGTTAAGAACCTGGGGCAATGCGGCGGGTCCTACGGGGAGGTCCAGGGCCAGCGTCCAGCCGGGCATGGGGAAGGAGAGACCCCCCGGTGTTCCTTCGCCGAAACGTTTGAGCACGGCAAGAAAACTGGGCACTTTTGAATTCGAGAGGGTCTCAATGGATTGGCGCACGGCATCGCCCGCGCTATCGGGCACCGCGAATTGATATTGCACGAAGCCACGGCGACCGTATAAACGATTCCACGCGGTGACGCCGTCGAGGGGGTGAAAGAAAGACCCGATTCCCTGTGGCTGAGCTACTTTGCTCTTCGGGGCCGCGCGATACCAGGCTTCGTTGAACAATCGAATGGTGGCTGGGTTCAACAGCCCGCTCGGCGCGTCGAAGGGGACGGTAATCCGACTACCCCGCGGAGGGAGCAGGGTGGGAGCCTCTACTTGATCGCGCCGCGCGTGGTCGCCGCGCGTCAAAATTGCCCGACCCATCGATGCACCACGGGTCATGCAATCCACCCAGGCCACGGAATAGCGATATCGGTGATCGCCACTCAGCATCTCGGACATCACGGAATCGAGATCTTTGAATCGTTGCGTATCCACGAGAACGCGATCGGTCTCCACGGGGAGCATCCTGAGCGTGGCTTCCACCACGACACCGGTGAGACCCATACCTCCCACGGTGGCCCAAAAGAGTTCCGGTCGTGAGGTCGGGCTCACGGTAAAAGTACCGGTGGGGGTAACGAGCTCCATGGAGATGAGGTGGTGGCCAAAACTTCCGTCGACGTGGTGATTCTTTCCGTGCACGTCCGCGGCGATAGCCCCGCCGACGGTGACCTGCCGGGTACCGGGGGTGACCGGGACGAACCATCCCTGTGGAAGGCACTCGCGGATGAGTTCGTCAATGGAAACGCCCGCACCCACGGTGACTTCGCCGCGAGGGTTCACGGGGGAAATACCGCCGAGCTCGCGATTGACCATAACGAGGCCACCGGCCAGTTGGGCAGCGTCACCGTAGCTTCGCCCCAAGCCGCGGGCGATCGCTGCGGTGCTGGTGTGCAGATGCGCCGTGACGTCGTGCGCGCTTTGCGGTTCGACGACGGTGGCCGCACTGGGTGCCGTACGTCCCCAGCCGTAGAGAACCTGCCGACTCACGCGTAGACCCCGACCACGAAGAGAATGGCCCACACCACCACGAGTCCCTGAACCACCCGGTCGCTGAGTAGCAAATCTTCGGGTGCGCTGCCCTGACCGCTATCGAGAATTCTCATGATGTGCAACATGGCGATAACCACGGGCACCACGGTGAGGCGGATGGGCACGATGTGGTGATGAATAGATGACAGTCCGGTCGAAGAGGTGTCAAAGGCCCACAGGCAGTATCCGGTGAGAACGACGGTACCCGTCATCACCACCACGTGGTGAAGAAAGCGAGGGGTGTAATCCTTCAGCACGGCGCGGACGGACACGGCGCCGTTACCGAGTTGGTCAATTTCGGCACTGCGTTTCCCCGCCACCAAGAACAGGGCACCAAATCCGATGACGACCAAGAACCATTCGGAGACGTACAAGTGGCTGGCTGAAGCTCCGGCGAGGGCGCGAAGAAAGAAGCCACTGGCCACGATGATGAGTTCGAAGACTGGAATGTGCTTCACGCGGTAGACGTAGGCGAGCTGGAGGAGAAGATACAAGCCAAGAACGCACAGCAGGGGCGTGGGCTGGGGGACCAAGGCGGTGAGGGCCAGCGATCCGGCCATCAGAACTACGGCGGTCACGATGGCGAGGAGTGGAGAGACGATTCCGGCCGCGAGAGGACGGTTCTTCTTCGTTGGGTGGGCGCGATCCGCGTCAACGTCGCGTGCATCGTTCAAGAGGTAGACCCCCGACGACAGGAGACAGAAAGCAACGACGCTGACCGCAGTATTGCGGATGATGGAGGCGTGCGAAAGGACTCCCGCAGCAGCCGGAGCGACCACCACCAGCCCGTTTTTAACCCACTGTCGGGGCCGCATGGTGATTACGAGGCCCCGCGCACGAATACCCAGCGAAATAGGAGGTCTCAACACGTCTCCACGCTAGCCCCTGAGCCCTTTCTGCGGGGAGTTGTGGACGAGGCGGTCCTCGAGTGGACCTATGCTGAATCTCCGATGGAGCGTAATTATCGAGTCGTAGTGGCGAAGCCTGGTTTAGACGGTCACGACCGTGGCGCCAAGGTTATTGCGCGCGCCCTGCGTGATGCGGGCTTTGAAGTCGTCTACACCGGTTTACACCAAACTCCCGAGCAGATTGTTCAGGCGGTCATCCAAGAAGACGCCGACGCCCTCGGGTTGTCGTTGCTCTCCGGCGCGCATCTCGTCTTGGTGCCGCGAGTGATTTCCCTCCTCGCGGCCGCTGATCGTGAGGACGTGGTCATTGTTGTGGGTGGCATCATTCCCGAAGACGACATCGCCCCGCTGACGGAGATGGGTGTCGCGCGTGTCTTCACCCCTGGTTCGCCGCTCGGCGAAATTGGCACCTGGCTAGAAGCCACTCTCGATCAGCGTGAGCTCACCTCGTAATCTCGTTTTCCCCAACAGTAGAAAGAACCCCCATGGACTTATTCGAATATCAAGGTAAGCAGTACTTCGCCCAGTACGGGATCGCCGTATCTCCCGGCGACACGGCGGACACCCTTGAAGAAGCCATCGCGGTAGCCGAGCGTATTGGTTTTCCGGTGGTAGTCAAGGCGCAAGTCAAGGTCGGTGGTCGCGGAAAGGCCGGTGGCGTGAAGCTGGCCGACAACATGGACGAACTGAAGTTGCACGCCGGCAACATTTTGGGCTTGGACATCAAGGGCCACGTCGTGCGTCGCTTGTGGATTGAGCGTTCGAGTGACATCAAAAAGGAGTACTACGCCTCTTTCACTCTGGACCGTCCCAACAAGACCCACCTCGGCATGCTGAGCGCCTCCGGTGGGGTGGAGATTGAAGTCGTGGCGGAGGAGAATCCCGATGCGATTTCCTTCTTGTCGATTGATCCCGTGCGCGGTTTGGATCTCGAGACTGCTCGTCGCTGGGTAGCGGAGGCCAACTTAGACGAGGTCGCTCGTGAGCAAGCGGCCGAAATGCTGGTCAAGCTCTACGTCTGTTACGTCGAAGGTGACTGTGACTTGGCGGAAATTAATCCACTGATTCTCACCCCGGACGACAAGGTGCACGCCCTCGACGCCAAGGTAACCTTGGACGAGAACGCGTCGTACCGCCACCCCGAATGGGACGCGTTTCGCTGGTCGGAAACCGAAGACCCCCGCGAAATGATGGCCAAAGAACGTGGGCTGAACTACATCGGTTTGGACGGATCCGTGGGCATCATCGCCAACGGTGCCGGACTGGCCATGTCGACTCTGGACGTGGTGAATCAAGCCGGCGGCAGTGCGGCTAACTTCCTCGACATCGGTGGAGGGGCGAATGCGGACGTGATGGCCGCCGCCATGGAGGTCATCAACTCTGATCCCAAGGTGAAGTCCATCTTCGTGAACATCTTTGGTGGCATTACCCGCGTCGACGAAGTGGCCAAGGGCGTTCTCGAAGCGCTCAAGCGCGTCGATATTTCTTCGCCCATCGTTCTGCGACTCGACGGAACGAACGCCGTGGAGGGACGCGCCATTTTGGCACCGTACTTGAACGAAAAACTTATTACTGAACCCACCATGCTCGAGGCCGCGCGTCGCGCCGTCGAACTCGCAAACTAAGGAATATCATGAGCATCTTTGTTGACGAAAATACAAAAGTAATTGTCCAGGGTCTGACCGGATCGCAAGGGCGCTTTCACGGCCTGCGTAACCGTGACTACGGCACCAAAGTTGTCGGTGGCGTCAGTCCCGGCAAGGGTGGCACCGACGTTGATGGTATTCCGGTGTTCAACAGCGTGAAAGAAGCCGTGTCTGCGACGGGTGCGACCGCCTCCTTCGTCTCCGTGCCGCCGAAGTTCGCCGCGGCCGCAATTTTGGAAGCGGCCGAAGGCGGTATCACTTTCATTGTGTGCATCACCGAAGGAATTCCCGCCCACGACGAGGCCCTCACTTACAACCGCTTGGTCGAAGAGTTCCCCGGTGTTCGTCTCCTCGGCCCGAATTGTCCGGGCATAATCAGCCCCGGAAAGTGCAACATTGGTATCACCTCGGGTGACATCGCTCTACCGGGTGGGCCGGTCGGCATCGTGTCGCGCTCGGGAACCTTGACCTATCAAGCACTCCATGAGCTCAGCCAGCAAGGCATTGGCCAGACCACTTGCGTGGGCATCGGTGGCGATCCCGTCCCGGGAACGAACTTCATCGACTGCTTGGCTGCTTTTGAAGCGGACCCTGAGACGAAGGCCGTCATGATGATTGGCGAAATTGGTGGCTCGGAAGAAGAGCGTGCCGCCGAATGGATTAAGGCCAACATGACCAAGCCCGTGGTGTCCTACATCGCGGGTGTTACCGCTCCTCCCGGACGCAAGATGGGCCACGCGGGCGCCATCATTTCCGGATCCAAGGGAACGGCTCAAGCCAAGATGGATGCTCTGCGCGAAGCCGGAGTGTACGTATGCGCCAACCCCACCGAGGCCGGTCAGAAGATGGTCGAAATCGTGAGGGCTCTCTAAGAAAGTGTCTATTCCCCGTCTCGCCGTTTTAGTGTCGGGATCGGGGACGATTCTCGAGGCCATGATTGAGGTGGGCCTGCCCATCGACGTCGTCGTATCCGATCGACCGTGTCGTGGTCTCGAGGTAGCGAAATCAGGGAACATCACTACGGCCCTTGTCGGTCGGTCCGACTTTGGTGGATTTCGTCCAGGATTTGATCGTGCGGGCTATTCGACACAGTTGCGTACTGTCCTGCAGGAACACGAAGTAGACCTCGTGGCCATGGCCGGATTCGGTACGGTGGTCACGAGTGAGCTCCATGAGGCTTTCCCCGGACTGGTCTTAAATACCCACCCGAGTCTGTTGCCGCTATTCAAGGGTTGGCACGCCGTAGAGGCTGCCCTGGCTGCCGGTGCGAGCGAAACGGGATGCACGGTGCACCTGGCCACGGTGGAACTTGATGAGGGTCCGATCCTCGCTCGCGAGCGAGTGCCGATTCACGCAGGTGACGACGCGGTCATTCTCCAAGAGCGTATAAAGACCGTCGAGAGGGTTTTGTACCCCAAGGTGATCCGCCGGGCTCTGACCGCACTATCCGAGGGCCGCCTACTCAGCTCACTCGCTATTGGCTAAGTGGGGCACCACAACTCGGGCAGTAGTTGTCTGAGTGGTCCGGTACGGGGTGACCGTTGGGGCAGGTACGCCCTTGGCCAGAGGCGGAGAAAGTTCCGGACGACCACCGTGAGGTCGGAACGGTCGTCATGCAGGACTGGACCAAGTTGAATACGGGGAGAAGAATCCACCAGCCCGAGAGATTGCGGTCGTGCATGCGCCGCACGCCCACGGCAATACTCGGCAAGAGGACACCAATCGAGAAGAGGGAGCCCAAAGATTGCGACAGGGTGGAAATCAGAATTGAGGCGAGCGCGTTGAACAGAGCGAAGTACCAGTACTCCGAGCGGGAAGCGACACCTTTGAAGTCAACGTACTTCGAAAAACAGGTCTTGATTGAGGTGGGAAAGTCCATGTGGCTGCCTTTCGTCAGAGAAACCATTGCAAGGCTAGTTCTGTACCGTCGGGATTTCGGGTCTACGGAACTAAGGTACGAGGGGGGAAATAACCGCCGCGGCCAAGGAAATGAGCGTGATGAGAGCGTTAGTGAGTGTGTGGGACAAGACGGGACTCGTGGAATTTGCACGCTCGCTGGAAAAGCTCGGAGTTGACCTGATCGCCTCCGGCGGAACCGCCACCGCTCTGACGGAGGCGGGCATTACCCACCGTGACGTGGCCGACATTACGGGCTCGCCCGAAATGCTGGGTGGTCGCGTGAAAACCCTTCATCCGAAGATTCATGGGGGTATTTTGGCCGATCGGTCCCAGCCGGAACACCTCGACGATTTGGCGATGAATTCTATAGAGGCGATTGACCTCGTGGTCTGCAATCTCTACCCCTTTACCTCGAACCCGTCGGTCGAACTCATTGATATTGGTGGGCCCACCATGGTCCGCGCAGCCGCTAAAAATCACCAACACGTCGGAGTGGTCACCAATCCAGCGCAGTACGACCTCGTCCTTGAAGAACTCACGAATCACGGAGCGCTCACCAACGCGACCCGCCACCTCCTGGCACGGGAGGCGTTCGCTCACACGGCGACCTACGACGCCGCTATTGTCGCCTGGTTCGATGGCGGCGGGGTGATCGGTGACGCTCCCAGTGAGATTGATGCCGTGGTGCCGCCGACCCTGCACGTGGCCTACGAACGTGTTGACGTAGTTCGTTACGGCGAGAATCCGCACCAAATTGGTGCCCGCTATCGCCAGTCGGGAACGTCGCCGTGGTGGGACGGCGTGACGAAGCACGCGGGAAGCGCCTTGTCCTACCTCAACCTCTTTGACGCCGACGCTGCCTGGCGCCTCGTGCACGAGCTTTCCGCTGACGCGCATGGTGCCCCCGCAGTGGCGATTATCAAGCACGCGAACGCCTCGGGTGCCGCGGTAGGCACTTCGCTGCACGACGCTTTTACCAAGGCTTTAGCTGCGGACCCGCAGAGCGCTTTCGGTGGCATCGTGGCGGTGGGTGGCGAACTTGACCTCGATCTCGCCAATGTGATTGCTGCCGGACCGCAAGCCGACGTCATCATTGCCGCGTCGATGACCGAAGAAGCCATCGCCACTTTGGTGAAGCGTCGCAAGGCCACGCGCCTTCTGAGCGCCCCGGCTCCGGAAGCGCTCGTACTTTCGATTCGCACATTCGGATCTACCGCTCTGGTGCAAAACGCCGACGAACTCGTAGTTCCCCCGAGCGAGTGGCGTTGCGTCACCGACAAGCAACCCACACCGCAGCAACTCGCAGACCTCGTGGTGGCGTGGCGCGTGTGCGCCCGTACGACCTCCAACGCCATCGTGATTGCCAAAGACGGCGTTGCTGTGGGTGTGGGTGCGGGGCAGCAGTCACGCGTCGTCGCTGCGAATATTGCCACCACCAAAGCAGGGGACCTCGCCATCGGCGCGGCGGCGTCCTCGGATGCCTTCTTCCCCTTCGCGGATGGGTTGGAATCACTGACCTCGGCGGGTGTGGCCTGCGTAGTGCAACCCGGTGGGTCGGTACGTGACCAAGAAGTCATCGACGCCGCTAACGCGGCCGGCATCGTCATGTTGATGACGGGCGAACGACACTTTCGACACTAGGGGAATAAGCATGGCAGAACTTCTGGACGGTAAACGCGTTGCCGACCGCATGAAAATGGAATTGGCCGATCGCGTTGCACGCTTGAAGAGTCAAGGCCGCAGTGTTGGTCTCGGCACCATCTTGGTGGGCGATGACGGCCCGAGCGCAAAGTACGTAGCCATGAAGCACGCCGACTGCGAAGCGCTTGGCATTGTCTCGCACCACGTGCACCTACCCGCGACCGCCACGCAAGCGGACGTCGAAGCGGTGGTGGATCAGTTCAACGCCGACGAAAATGTTCATTCCATTTTGGTGCAGTTACCTTTGCCGAAGGGCATGAACGAAGAGGAAGTCTTGCTGCGCGTCCTTCCGGAGAAGGATGTGGACGGTCTCCACCCAACCAATCTGGGTCGCTTGGTGATGGGCGCTCCCGGTCCTCTTCCCTGCACTCCTGCAGGCATCGTGGAACTCCTCGCCGCGCATCAGGTGCCGGTCGAAGGACGGCACGTCGTGGTGATTGGCCGGGGTCTGACTATTGGACGACCTCTCGCGCTCCTCTTGGCGCTACGCCGACCGGGGTGCAACGCCGCAGTCACGGTGGTACACACCGGTGTAGACGACATGAGTGCTATCACTCGCACGGCGGACGTCATCGTTTCCGCGGCCGGTGTGGCGGGACTGGTGACCCCCGACATGGTGAGGCCCGGTGCCGCGGTAGTCGGCGCGGGGACTAGTTGGAATGGAACAAAATTGCTAAGCGATGTTGCTCCCGACGTGGCGGAGGTGGCAGGATGGATTACGCCCCGTATCGGTGGCGTGGGCCCAATGACTTTGGCCATGTTGCTACGAAACGCAGTTCTAGCCGCGGAGAAGATTCGATGACCACTACTAACGAACGAGAGTTTTCTGTCCGCCCGTGGGGGACCTATCTCGTCCTGAGCGATGACGCGACGGATCACAAGGTGAAACAAATCACTGTGAATCCAGGACAGCGTCTGAGCTACCAGCGTCATGCACAACGAGCCGAGCACTGGTTCGTGGTCAGCGGAGAGGGTGTCGTAACTCTCGACGGTACCGACCGTTCCCTGGTGGCGGGTGACAGCGTCAACATTGGGGTGGGGGTGGCCCACCGCATCGCCAATCCCGGAGCCGTGCCGGTCGTCTTCGTAGAAGTGCAAACCGGCACCTATTTCGGCGAAGACGATATCGTGCGGCTCGACGACGATTATGGGCGCGCTCAATAACCGTGCACATCGCGCAATTATTGGCCGCTGGGCCCACGCAATCATTTGAGTTTTTTCCTCCGAAGAGTGATGAAGAGGCCGCCGTACTCTCGAACACCCTGGAAGAACTCGCCCCCCTGTCGCCATCTTTCGTGTCGGTGACCTACCGCGGGGGAGCGGAGTCGCGGCAGAGAACTTTTGATCTCGTCACTTCGATTCAAGACCGCGGGCATCAAGAGGCCATGGCGCACCTCATTTGCGTGGGTCACACTACGGCGGAACTTCTCGAAATCTTGACGGCCTACCTCGAGCGTGGAGTGACTAATCTCATGGCGCTCGGCGGTGATGTGCCGAGCGACCCTCATTTAGTCGGTGGCGATTTGCAGTACGCCAGTGACCTCGTGGAACTAGCGCGTGGCGTCGGGGATTTTTCTATTGGCGTAGCTGCACATCCGCTCGGCCATCCGCGTTCACCGTCCCTCGCTTCGGACCGTGATTATTTGGCACAAAAATTAAATGCGGCGGACTTCGCCGTCACCCAGTTCTTTTTTGAGTCCCACGAATGGACATCGCTGGTGAACGATCTCGCGGATCGCAATGTCACCAAGCCCGTACTTCCCGGGATTATGCCGGTCACGACCCTCAGCGGAATCGATCGCATGGCCAGCATGGGGGCTGCGGTTCCTGCTGGTCTCATTCGTCGACTGCAGGCGGCCTACGAACTGGGTGGGGCCCGCGCGGTACGGGCAGAAGGCATATTGGCAGCCACGGAACTTTGTCGCGAGGTGCTCGACGCCGGAGCGCCGGGTCTGCACTTCTACACCTTGAATCGCTCGACGGCGACGCAAGAGATTTACATCAATCTCTTCGACTAGTTAGTGGCCCGCGTTGGTCGACGCCAAGGTCGATCCAAAAATCTGCCACGCTAGGAGTGACTTTGCCACCAGAGACAAAGTGAGGTAGGTCTTTTCTCCATAGAGGTAGTCCTTCCATTTACCCACGTGGCGGTACTGCAAGTACTGGTTGAGGGCGAAGCAATTGAAAAAGACGAAGAGCGAGAAGAAAATGCCGTACACGAAGCCCGGGGCGTGGGCATTAGCGCCAGGGGCACCCAGATAAATCCCAATACCGATCCACGGAATGATTCCCGCGAGGCAGCCAATCCAAAAGGGGCTGAGCGATGATCCGGGGTGTTCATATTTCTCTTGGTGCCAGCCGAAGCCGATCATGCTGGCGTTCACTCCCACCAGCGCCGCTAAGGCGGCGACGTCACTGATGCCGACGATTTGGGCGATGGCCACAATCATGAGTGAGGAGCTCAAAGAATATTCGACCCAGCGGTAGGGGTTACGCCCCTGAGCGAGATTCTCCTGATACCGATCCCAACCCGGTCCGGCGATGAAAGCGTGGGCGAGGGCTGAGAGAAGGAAAAAGGCCCCGACCAAGGCGGCCGTGGGGATGCTGAAGAGGGTGACGAGTTCGCGCTTCGTATCAGGACCGGGAGGACCTTGCATGTAATTTGCCGTCACCGGCAAGGCGAAGTTATTGGAGAGAACCAGAATCGCGATGGCCGAAACTCCGTGGAGCACGGCGGCGATGAGGTTGGTGCGACGAAGCGGGAAAGCGGTGTCCATATCGCCAACCTACCGCCCATGGAGTTGGGGGGAGCGGATTATTACTTCGCGAGGCCCACCGAAACACCCCTAGAATGCTCGTCGTGCCGTTCGCATTCGCCACAACGTGTGACGATTTTTTTGTACAGAGTCAGGACTGAAAATGACCAAGCCCATCCACGTCACCGTGACCGGCGCCGCCGGCCAAATTGGCTACTCCTTGTTGTTTCGCATCGCGTCCGGAGCGCTCTTTGGACCGAACCAGCCCGTCGTCCTGCGCTTGTTGGAGATCGAATCGGGGCTCAAGCCCCTGGAAGGGGTCGTCATGGAACTTGACGACTGCGCCTTCCCCCTCCTCAGTGACATCGAAGCGACGAGTGACTTGAACCACGCCTTTACCAACACCAGTTGGGCCCTGCTCGTCGGTGCGGTTCCACGCAAGGCCGGAATGGAGCGCAGTGATCTTCTCAACATCAACGGCGGAATCTTCCAGCCGCAGGGTCGCGCTATTGCCGCCAACGCCGCCAGTGACGTGCGCGTATTGGTTGTCGGTAACCCCTGCAATACCAACTGCTTGATTGCTCGCTCTAACGCTCCGGAAGTTCCCGCTGATCGTTGGTTCGCTATGACGCGCTTAGACCAGAATCGCGCCGAATCGCAGCTGGCGCACAAGGCTGGCGCTCCGGTGAGCGACGTGAAGAACCTTGCTATTTGGGGCAACCACTCATCGACGCAATTCCCCGACTTCGCGAACGCCACCATCGGTGGCAACGCCGTGCCGTCGGTCATTAGTGACCACACATGGCTGCAGGGGGATTTCATCAGCACCGTGCAAAAGCGTGGCGCCGCCATTATTGAAGCGCGCGGGCTTTCGTCCGCCGCCTCGGCCGCGAATGCCGCCATCGACACCGTCGTGAGCTTGGTGAATCCCACCGCGGCCGACGACTGCGTCTCGGTGGGTGTGACCAGTTCGGGCGAATACGGCGTTCCGGAAGGTCTAACTTTTGGATTCCCCATCACCGCCGACGGCACGGGAAATTGGAAGGTCAAACAAGGCTTCGCCCTCGATGATTTCGCTGCCGAGCGCATCAAGGTCACGACCGACGAGTTGCTCGCCGAGCGTGCTGATGTTCAGGCCTTGGGCCTGATCTAAGCCTCGAGCGCTTCTATCGACATCTGGGCCGCGGCCTCCGCGGCCAGGCGAAAGAGTTGTTCGCGAATATCGCTCGCGCGATCCCAGCCTCGCCCATCCCACTCGACACCAGCCAGGCTGTCACCGGCGTAGAGAATCTGGGCGAAAGGGACTCGTCGGTAGCGCGAGACGGCCATAAAAGCAGACGCCTCCATGTCCACCATGGAACATCCCTCGTCGACACGTCTGGTCACCCGTGAACGCGCTTCACGAAAAAGGCCGTCGGTTGTCCATGTGCGTCCGGTAAAGAAAGAGACGTCGGCCTTCGCCAAGACCTCCTGTAAGAGTTGTACTCCCGGCGGGTGAGCCTCAACGATGCGACTGGGGGCAAGGTAGTGAAAGCTCGTGCCCTCGTCGCGAAGGGCAGAGTCGACCACCATGACATGGCCAAGGCCCAATTCGTCCCGCAGGGCGCCCGCCCCACCGACGGCGACGAAGGACTTGAGGCCGCAGGCGATCAATTCTTCGGTAAACCCCGCCGCCAAGGGGGCGCCCACTCCCGGATGAACGACGGTGATGGGGCCGTGAGTTGTCTCATACGAGTACACCAAGTTTCTTCCAATTTCACTGCGCAGCTCGTACACCACGCTGAGCTCCCCGCGGGCGAAGAGGTCATCCAGCACGTCGTGGAAGAAGCACAAGAGCCCGCGCGGTGAGAGTTGGGGCACGTCAGGGTGAAAGCTGTGTGGCTCCAGTACCGCCCCTTCGGCGAGATCGTCCTCAAAGAGGGGCAGCGAGGAAAACTCCACGCCTTAGTCCGTGGACGCCGGTGTGTGGAGGGAAGCCAAGACGGTGACGAAGGGAATAAGAAGATTCATGTCGCCGCGGACCTTGATGTGCCCCTCGCGGAGCAACGCGCTGCTACTGACGTGACCATTTGCGAGATTTTGCGCGTCGGTATAAGGAATTCGAAGTATCACGTCGGCAGCCAGGTGATCACCCACGGCGACGCTAAAGCCCGTGGGCTCCGCCGTCAGGGTGAGTGCGTGGGGCAAGTTCGCTGGCCCATCGGGCATCTCCATTACCACTCGGAGGGCGGGGTGACCCGAGAACACATCGGCTGGTGGAATTTCCCGTGACACGGCGCGGTTCACGTCCTCGAGCCATTCTGCGCTGAGGAAATCGGCCACGACTTAGGGAAGCGGCTGAACGGCGGCGTCCGCAGCAGAGACTTTCGTCTTGCGGCGAATCTTGCGACCGAGCCATGCGACTGGATCATAGTGAGCGTCGACCACGCGTTCCTTGAGCGGGATGATGGCGTTGTCGGTGATCTTGATGTGTTCGGGGCAGACCTCGGTGCAGCACTTGGTGATGTTGCAATATCCCAAACCCATGTCTTCGCGGACCAAGTCGCGACGATCGTTGGTGTCGAGAGGGTGCATCTCCAACTCGGCGTAGCGAATGAAGAAACGGGGACCGGCGTAGTGCTGCTTGTTTTCTTCGTGGTCACGAATGACGTGGCAGACGTCCTGACACATGAAGCATTCGATGCACTTGCGGAATTCCTGACTTCGTTCGACGTCCTCTTGGAACATGCGGTAGCCACCCTTCGGCATGGGAGGTGGCAAGAGGGCGGGCACGCGTTCGGCCATGGCGTAGTTAAACGACACGTCCGTCACCAAGTCACGAATAATGGGGAAGGTCTTCATCGGGGTGACCGTGACTGTGCCCTCGGGCAAAGTATCCATGCGCGTCATGCACATCAAACGGGGCTGGCCGTTGATTTCTACGGCACACGAGCCGCACTTCCCGGCCTTGCAGTTCCATCGACAGGCGAGGTCGGGGGCTTCGGTGGCCTGAATGCGGTGAATGACATCCAAGACGACTTCACCCTCTCCTTGGGGAAGGGTGTAGTTCTCGAAGTCACCACCGCTGGCGTCACCGCGCCACACTCGAAGGGTTACGTCTCCCATTACTTTGCCTCCTCCAGCAGGGCCTGTAGTTCGGCCGGGACTGTCATTACGGGTACGGGGTTGGTAGAAATCTCATCGTGCCAGTTCGCGCCCTGCGGCAGGCTGTGCGCGAAGTTGACCTTGCCAAATTCTGCGCTGGCCTTCGGGAAGTCTTCACGGGTGTGTCCACCGCGCGATTCCTTGCGCTCACGGGCACCGCGAGCGGTGCACTTCGAGACGCTCAGCATGCTGGGCAAGTCCGTGGCCAAGTTCCAGCCGGGGTTGTAGGCCCGGCCACCCTTGATGGCAATGTTCTGGACTCGCTCGGAGAACTTCTCTAGCTCCACGATGGCCTCGTCGATTTCCGAAGCCGTGCGGATGATGCCGACGTTGGACTGCATCATCTCTTGCAAGTCCCGCTGAATGTCGTAGGGGTTTTCCCCCGACGTACGTTCGAAGGGGGCCAAAGCTTCGGCGATTGCGGCTTCGACTTCACCGAGGTCAAAGTCGGTAGCAACCGATCCGGCTTCGATGTATTCCGCGGCGCCCATACCGGCGCGCCGTCCAAAGACGATGAGGTCACTCAGCGAGTTACCGCCGAGTCGGTTCGCTCCGTGCATTCCACCGGCCACTTCACCGGCGGCAAAGAGTCCGGGAACCTTCGTCGCGGTGGTTTCGGCATCGACTTTGACGCCTCCCATGATGTAGTGACAGGTTGGCCCGATTTCCATGGCTTCGCGGGTGATGTCCACCCCGGCCAATTCCATAAATTGGTGGTACATCGAGGGCAGGCGACGTCGAATAACTTCGGCACTGCGTCGAGAGGCGATATCCAGGTAGACGCCGCCGTGGGGGCTACCCCGACCGGCCTTGACTTCGGTGTTGATGGCGCGGGCGACTTCATCACGGGGGAGAAGTTCTGGCGGGCGACGGCCTGCGGCGTGGTCGTCGTACCAGCGGTCAGCCTCTTCTTCGCTGTCGGCAGTTTCGGCGCGAAACATGTCGGCGACGTAGTCGAACATGAATCGCTTACCTTCGGAGTTTCGCAGCACTCCACCGTCACCACGTACGCCTTCGGTCACTAAGAGACCACGCACCGACAAAGGCCAGACCATTCCGGTGGGATGAAACTGGATGCATTCCATGTCGATCAGTTCGGCACCGGCCCACAGGGCCATGGCGTGTCCGTCCCCGGTTCCCTCCCATGAGTTAGAAGTGAACTTCCAGGATTTACCCACACCACCGGTGGCCAATATCACGGCCTTGGCGGAAAAGGTAACGAATTCGCCGTTGGCGCGCCAATAGGCCACGCAACCAGCTACGCGCCCGGCAGAGTCGTGGATAAGGCGTAAAACCTTGCATTCCATGAACACGTCAGTGCCCATGGAGACGACCTTTTGCTGCAAGGTGCGGATTAATTCGAGACCGGTGCGGTCACCGACGTGGGCCAAGCGCGCGTAGCGGTGACCGCCGAAGTCACGTTGGAGGATCTTGCCGTCCTTGGTGCGGTCAAAGAGAGCGCCCCACTGTTCCAGCTCCCACACGCGGTCGGGTGCTTCTTTGGCGTGGAGTTCGGCCATGCGGTAGTTATTCAGGTACTTCCCACCCCGCATGGTGTCGCGGAAGTGGACCATCCAGTTGTCCTCTTCGTAGACGTTGCCCATGGCGGCGGCCATGCCACCTTCGGCCATGACGGTGTGCGCCTTGCCCAGAAGTGACTTGGTGATGATGCCTACTTTGAGGCCACGTTGCTTTGCTTCGATAGCGGCACGCAGTCCGGCACCACCGGCCCCGATGATGAGGACGTCGTACTCGTGGTGTTCGTATGGTGAGTTAGTCACGAAAATCTCCTTAAGACCTAGAACAGTTTGAAGTCGGTCCAGGCGCCCGAAGCGACCAAACGAACGTAGATATCGGTGAAGGCGACGAAGAAGAGTGAAATCCACGCGAACTGCATGTGCTTTGCGTTCAGAGGTGTCACGAACTTCCAGAGCTTGTGGCGAATTGGGTGTTCTTTAAAACTCTTGACCTGGCCCCCGCAGAGGTGACGACAGGCGTGGCACGAGAGGGAGTACAGCCACAACAAGGTGGCGTTGATACTCAGAACGATGGCGCCGACCGAAACACCCCAACCGCCTCCGCCCACCATGTGGAAACTGCGCACGGCGTCGTAGGTCAACAGGGCGTTAAAGACAAGTCCGAAGTAAAAGAAGTAGCGGTGAACGTTTTGGATAATGAGCGGGAAGCGAGTCTCGCCGCTGTAGGAAGCGTGCGCGTCGGATACCGCGCAGGCCGGTGGGGCCCACCAAAACGCACGGTAGTAACTGCGCCGATAGTAGTAACAGGTCATGCGGAAGCCCAAGGGAAAAATCAAGATAAGCAGAGCCGGTGACAGCCATGAGGCGGTACCGATATGGAAGCCAATTGATCCCGCGTCGCAATGAGTGGTCAGACATGGTGAGTAGAAGGGGCTGATTAGTTCGTGCGCCTTGCCGAAGAGTGAATCCGTGGTGTAGCCAACGGCGTAAAAACGGTTCTGGAAGGCAGCCCAGGTGGAATAGATAACGAAGGCGGTGAGAATGGATACCGTCACGACGGGCTGAATCCACCAGCGGTCTTCGCGCAGGGTCGGCAGATCGGGGCCACCACGGGCTCCGCCGAGAGTTACCTGGGTTGTACTTTCTACAACAGTCACTAGATCTCCTTGGCTGGTTAGGGATGGCTCACGGGGGCGAGAACTAGAACTCATACTAGGCAAGCCGACAAACGTACGGAACGTCTCCACGGGGCTTCGCGTGGCATCTTGCCCCAGATTTCGGGGCGCAACTGTCACCGCCGCGACCTATTGTCTAATTATGAAATCTCCCTCTACTACCCCCGCGTTGGCTCGAACCCTTGGAGAACTCAAGAGTTCCGGATGGGTCGATCGCCCCATTCGCGAAGAACTCCGCGAGAACCTTGAAGCCCGTCTGGCCAGCGGTCAGCCCCTGATGTCGGCGGTGCTCGGTTACGAAGACACCGTCCTCCCGCAAATGGAGACCGCCCTGTTGGCCGGCCACGACATGATTCTCCTCGGAGAACGCGGTCAGGCAAAGACCCGCATGATTCGTAGTTTGGTGGAACTCCTCGATGAGTGGATGCCCGCTATTGCAGGTTCGGATGTCCGCGACAATCCGTTCAGCCCCATTTCCGCCTTTGGAATCGCAACCGTCAAAGACAAGGGTGACAAGACGCCCCTCGAGTGGATTCACCGTTCGAATCGCTTTGCCGAGAAGCTGGCGTCACCCGACACCTCCATGGCCGACCTCATCGGCGAGGTCGACCCCATCAAGGTGGCCGGTGGTTTGTATTTGGACGACCCACGCGCACTTTCTTACGGGCTCGTTCCCAAATCCAACCGGGGCATCTTTGCCATCAATGAGTTGCCCGACCTCTCCGAGCGCATTCAGGTCGGATTACTCAACGTGCTCGAAGAACGTGACGTACAGATTCGTGGCCACTTGGTACGCCTCGACTTGGATGTCCTGGTAGTGGCGACGGCTAACCCCGAGGACTACACCAACCGCGGTCGGTTGATTACCCCGCTGAAGGACCGCTTCGGTTCACAAATTCGTACGCACTATCCCATGGACGTGTTGACTGAAGTACAGATCATCCGCCAAGAAGCACACGTACCGACCTCGTCGCGGCCGATCTCGGTGCCGTGGTTCATTGAGGACATCGTGGCCCGCATTAGTCACGTGGCCCGTAAATCACACGTTATTAACCAACGTTCCGGCGTCTCGGTGCGACTTTCCATTGCCAACTACGAGACGGTCATCGCCAACGCCCTGCGCCGGACACTGCGCACAAACGATGCCGACGTGGTGCCGCGCATTAGTGATCTCAGTGCCGTAGTGCAGTCCACCCAGGGCAAGATTGAAATCGACGCCTTCGATGATGGTGACTCGAACGACATCATTGCCGCCTTGGTGGGCTTGGCGGTTCGCCAGTGCTTCACCGAGAATGTGGTGCTCGAAGAAGCCGGCGACATCGTCGCGGCGTTCACAAGCGAGGTCATTGTGCATGTCGGCGACGACCTGCCGACCGCCGCCTACCTCGAGACCTTGGCGTCGTTGCCGGCCCTCGAAGGACCGGTGCGGCGCGTGGCCGGACCGGACGCGTCCGACGGCGAGCTCGCCGCGGCCACCGAATTCATTCTGGAAGGGCTTCACCTCACTAAGCGCTTGGCGAAAGACGCCTCCGGAAGCCGAGCCCTGTATCGGACCCGCCAGCGATAATGGGCGCTCGTTATAACTTTCGACAGTGGGGGGACGGTGACGACTTCTCGGAGTTTGATGCCGATGAACTGCTGCGATTGATTACTGACGAGTACCTCGAGACCGGTGACCTCGCGGAGGCCATCGAACGACTCTTGACCGATGGCTTTACTACCAAAGATGGCGACCGGATTGAGGGTCTGCGCAAGCTCCTCGAAGAGACGCGGGCGAAGCGTCGAGAGTTAGAGCAACAAGCCAATCCCGACGACACCATGTCGGAATATCGCGATCGATTGGCGGAAATCGAACAGATGGAAGGCGAGGCTCTGCAAGAACTGCTGCAGGATGCCGAAGATTCCGACGACGAACGCCGCGCCGAGGTCACGCGTGACCTGGTGAACCAAAAGTCCATCCAACGCGATCTCATGCCCGATGCTTTCGGTGAACGTATTGGCGCATATCAGCACTACGACTTCGTTTCTTCTGAAGCACGCGAAGAATTTGAAGCGATGATGGAAGAGCTTCGTGAAGACGTTCTGAACACGTATTTTGAAGCCAACAAGGAATTCTTCGGAAATCCCGATCCCGAAAAGTTGGCGGAGATGCGAGAAATGATGGACGCCTTGTCCACCATGATCGAGCAAGACCGACGCGGCGAAGATCTCGACCCGAGCTTCGAGAATTTTATGGATCGCTTCGGCGACTATTTCCCCGGTGCGGAAAATCTTCAGGACGTTATTCAAATGATGGCTGAACGTGCCGCCGCTGCGGAAGCAATGTTCAACTCACTTTCGCCCGAGCAACAGCGTGAACTACGCGGCCTGTTCAATCAAATGATGGGCGACATGAATTTAGATTTTTCGCTGTCGCGCCTGGTGTCGAATTTGCAACAAGCCATGCCGGATTTGGATTGGAATGGACGCCCTCGCCTGCGGGGTGAGGGGGGCTCGTTTTCCGACGCCGCCGACGCCGCCAAGCAACTCGCGGATTTAAAGCGCCTTGAGGATGTCTTAGGCAACTCGAATCCCGCAGATGGTTTGCCGGAAGTTGATATCGAGGCCGTGCGTCGTAATCTCGGCCCCGACGCGGCGCGGCAAATTGAGAAGCTGCAAAAGGCTCTGAAGGGACTCAAGGACCAAGGTCTGGTGGACCGCAATGGCCGCCGCATGGAGCTCACCGCCAAGGGCGTTCGAAAAATTGGCCAGCAGGCTCTCAAGGATCTCTTCGCTCAACTCCGTAATTCACCAACGCTGGGAGCGCATCGTGAACCCACAGTGGCCCGTGGTGGGGACCGTGAAGAAACGTCCAAGCCGTGGGAGCCGGGCGAGCCTTTCAACTTGCACCTGGGTAAGACATTGCGCAACGCGGTCTTTCGAAATGGGCCGGGGACGCCGGTCCGCCTGCTCCCCGAAGACTTCGAGGTAGAAGAATTCGAGTCCACCCGACGTTCGGCCACCGTATTTGCCATTGACTTGTCGCTGTCCATGGCCATGCGAGGGAATCTGGCTCCCGCGAAGAAGATGACACTGGCGTTGACGCAACTCATCCGTTCGAAATTTCCCCGTGACTTCGTGGCGGTAGTGGGCTTCGGAGAGTTGGCGCACGAAATTCGTGTCGAAGATATTCCTGCACTCACCATCGATTACAACTACGGCACCAATCTCCAGCACGCCCTGGCGTTATCGCGTCACTTGATGCGCAACGAAAAAGGGGAGCGGCAAATTGTGGTGGTGACGGACGGCGAGCCGACGGCGCACCTGATGGCAAATGGTGAGCCCTTCTTCTCGTGGCCACCGGTCGCCGAGACGCTGCAGCTGACCATGGCGGAGGTTCTGCGTTGCACGAAAGCCGGAATCACCATCAATACCTTCGCCCTCGATATTGAGCGCAGTCAGTTTCCTTTCGTCGAACAGATCTCTCGGGTGAACGGTGGACGTACCTTCTACTCCTCGGTAGATGAATTGGGCACCTACGTCCTCGATGACTTCGTCAAAAATCGTAGGATTTCCTAACTTTTTTGCCTCGTTGAGTAATCCCTTGTAATACTCGGGGATTCTCGAGAACTTCCATTTGCATTTTTCAGTGAATTCCGCAACAATGACATTGTTGTAATTACAACTTGGTCGTCGTCGAAGGACGCGCCCACTGGGGAGGACTCATGAGTATGAACGAACTGCTGGGAAACATGGAAGAGCGCGGTTGGCAGGGCAAGGCGAACTGCATGGGCGTCGACCCCGACCTTTTCTTCCCCGAGCGTGGAGCTTCCACCCGTGAGGCCAAAGAAGTCTGCAAGGGCTGTGTCGTCAAAACCGACTGCCTAGAGTACGCGCTGGACAATGGCGAGAAGTTCGGTATCTGGGGCGGTATGAGCGAACGTGAGCGTCGCCGTCTGCGTCGTGCGCGCGCCATCGAACGTCGGGCTGCGCAAGCTAGTTAGTACTTTTTAGAAGTTGTTCAATGGCCCCGCGGCGTGTCCGCGGGGCCATTGTGCTGTTCGAGACGATATTCAATTGTTCCTTGGTCACTGAGACCAAGTTGTTCCCAACGCGAAGAGTCGATAGTACGGAGCACCGCGCGCGGCGCGAGGCCCACCAGCTCGCAGTGATCCAGCTTTCCGCCATGGGGGAGCTCGCGTATGAGTTCATCAAGGATCAGGTCACATCGAGCGTTGAGTGGATCGACGAAATTACAACTCACCTGCACAAAATCACCCACAGGGAAGGCCAGAGTACGGGTGGAGGTGCTCCGGAGCGTCCGAGCGAGCTCGCGGGCCGCGGCGAGACTCACCCCGCTCAACCAGATATTCCAGGCGACCAAGAGGTCACGCGCACCCACCATGCTGATTCCCACCCGAGGATCAATGACGGAAGCGGCCAGGTCGGGTGTCTCGTGTCGACGAGCCCGCGCGCGCACGCCGGGCAAGGTGACGACGGAGCAATCAGTCGGACCGCTCGGCGCGGGCCCGTAGAGGAAAACACCCACGGGAAAATTCTGGATCATCCAGTTCGCGGTGTCGTTGCGCAGAGTGACGGCACCGGCGAGGTCGTGATCCAAACTGACGAAGGGAACCACATCCACCACGCCGGTACGCGGGTGAACGCCGTCGTGATGACGCACGTCGAGGGTGGCCATGACGGCGGTGATGAAGCTGCGAACATCGTGAATCAAAGAGCCGCGATCGTTAATCAGGGTGAACACACTGCGATGATGAAAATAGTCGGAGTGCACATCCCGGAGTGACGCACCGGCCGAACGAGCGAAGGCCGCGAGCGCCGTAGCGTCGCGACCTTCGGAAATATTTATGACGCACTCAAACATTGTGCGCCAGCGTAGTGAGTACTAACTCGCCCGGACGTGTACGGGGAGCCGACGGCGACTGCGTTGGAGCCGACGACGTTCCCGCTCGGAGCTGCCTCCCCACACGCCGTGCTCAATGTGATTGTCCAGGGCGTATTCGAGGCACTGCCCCTGGACGGGGCAGGTCGCGCAGATTTTCGCCGCGCGAATAACCCCGGCGCCATCCTGGGGGAAAAACGTGCCGGCGGGGAAGTCCCGACACTTGCCTTCTGCCATCCATTCTGTACTCATCGCACCCTCCTTTGCTGGGGTTACTTCCTGACGGTAGCCGTCCGCAGTGACGTGATTCCCCAAAATCGGTGTGAAGTGCCTCACAAGACGCGTGAGTCTTTTCACATGGTCACCGAGCATCATCTCCCTTCGAAAGTGACCATGACGGGGAGTAACTAGAATGGATATCGTTAGCCCGCCGTAAGGAGCGCCATGAGCCAGATGTCTACCCCCGAAGTCACCGAAGTCGTCGACCCCGTCGGCCACGTGCAAGTGGTGTACCTCGGCCCCGTGGCCCCGCACTACGAGTGCCGCATGGTCTTCGGCGACGAGGCCCAGATCCAAGAGTTCGTGGACCGCATCGACGCTCGCCTCCGTCTGCTTCCTCCGCACGACCCGCAGTTCCGTCGTAACCGCGAGCGCGTCAACCGCGACGCCGAACGCGAAAATTTGTTGGTGGAGTGGGTCCTCGGTTACGAGGACGAAAACTAAGCCAGCGGCGAGGAGTTGACCCGCGCGACCCATTGGTGGGCGTCGGGGAGCTCTTCATGACGGGGTAATCCGTCGGCGCGCAGCAAAGCACTAAAAGTCGCGATCCCGTATTTCTCGGCGACCTGGTCTACGAAGGTCAGGGCCAATTCCTGATGAGGGCCGCGCAAAGTAATCCCGAAGAGCGCCGCGGCACCTTCTTCTCCGTGCGCGTCGTTGAGTAAATACCGTCGGTAGGCCTCACGTAGCAAGGGAGCCGGTCCCACAATTTGCTCGGTAATCCAGAGCGCGACGTAATCAAACACCGCCCGTAGAACCGCCACGGCAGCGTTGACCTCGCGGTTGGCGGCGGTCTCCTCGGGGATGTCAATGCTGCCCAGCAGTGATTCCGGCGAACCCATGAGCGACGCGAGATCGTCGGGATTTACCATGCCGGCCAATTTCGTCATGATGTCGCCCTGGTTGGCCAAGGATTCGCGGGTGGCATCGAGCAGAACCGCTCGGAGGGCATCGGTGGTACCGGGTTGCGTCAAAAATTCGCTGGCCACCATTTCTTGTGCCAGTGCGAATATCAAGGCAGTGGTGACGTCGAGCGACCATGCGGTCGCGAAGGCTTCGACATTGTTCACCACCACGTGGCGATCGTGGCGCTGACGCGGCAGGGGAACGGCAGCCAGCGACCACGCGTTCTCGCTGAAATGACCCGCCACACTCCCGAGCTGGAAGCCGGTCATTAAGGGGCCGAGCACGCTGGCGAGTTGACCCACCAAGGGATTCGTCATCATGGCCTCAGGAAGGGCGGGAGCCGAGGCCGTGATGAAGGGTTCGATAAGCGGTCGCCAATTAGTTAAGGCGTCGTCGGCCAGGGTGGAGCGATTGACGCACTCGAAGGTTTCTTCGGTGGCGAGGGAGAACGTGGCGGTGAGATGGCGTGCAATCAGCGGGGCGAAGTCTTCAACACGGGCTCGCAGGGCCGGGTCGGGGTTGGGGTCACCTTCGGCACCGCGAGCCACGTTGAGCGACAGGGTACGGGCAGTCTCGAACCACGCGTCGGGGCCGGTTTTCCCCAACATCCCCATGATGTCGCCAAACATGTCGCCGAAAGGGTTATTACTCACGTCTGTAACTTATGCGAAGGGCTGCGTTAGAAGTTCACGGCCAAAATGATGATCACGGCAGCAATGGTGCTCAGCCCCACGAGAAGAAAACGCAACGACGGCCACCGGTGAATGTCGGGCCGTGGTGTCGTGATGACCGAAAATTCGTCAAAGCGGTCCAGTTCGCTCGGGTGCACCCACCGGCGATGCTCGCGGGGCGGAACGGGAGGGTGTCGACGACGAGCGCGGGCGGGGAATGGGCTCGACAGACTCACAAAAGTTCACGCTACCTCGCCCAAGGAGGCAATGCCGGTCGCCCTAACATGGAGATTCATGGCTACGGACGTCGCACTCGATGTAGGAACGGCCACCACTCGAATGTCGGTTGCGCAAAAGGGCTTGGTCTTCTCCGAACCCACCGTGGTCGCCGTGGATACGCGTACCGGAAAAGTAGTAGCGGTAGGGGAGTCGGCGCACCGTGCGGTCATCGAGTCACCGGTGCACGCGGTGGTGTTTCGTCCCTTGGCGAAGGGTGCCACGGTCGACTTCGACGTCGCGGCGCGGCTCTTTCGCGCCGTCTTTGATCGCTCAGAGTTTTCCCGTCTGGGTCGCATTCGAGCGGTGATGTCCGTACCGACTTTGGCAACGTCGATTGAGCGACGTGCCCTGAGCCAAGCAGCCCTCCAGGCCGGTGCGGCGGAAGTGCATTTAATGGATGCGCCGATTGCGGCCGCCATCGGTTGTGGCCTGCCCATTAGCGAGCCCGTGGGTTCCGCCATCATCTCTCTGGGCGCCGGTTCCACCGAGGTCGCGGTGGTGTCGCTCGGCGGAATTGTGACCAGCCGATCGATACGTATCGGAGCTAATGATCTCGATGCGGCGACCACGACCATGATGCGCCAACGCTACGGCGTCGTGATTTCCTTGGAAGCCGCCGCGCAACTTCGAGAAAACATGGGCTCCGCCTTAGGGTTGACGAATGGTCAGAGCACCGTGGTGCCGGCTCGTAGCGTGTCAAACGGCCACCCTGTGAGCGTCGAAGTTCTCGCCAAGGAGATGAACGCTGCTTTCCAGGATCCTTTGAGCCTGATGATGCGCACAATCAGCGAGTGTTTGGGAGAATCCCCACCAGACTTGGCCCAGGATGTTCTGGTCCACGGGGTCACCGTGGTCGGAGGTTTTTCAAAGTTCGCGGATATGGCCAGCATGATCTCCACTTCTACGGGTCTCATGGTGAACGCTGCGCCGCAGCCGGAATTCGCCGTCATCCGCGGTCTCGAGATGTGCATAGCAGATCTACCGAAAATGCGCACCTACTTCCGCAGCGAATAATTAGTCGCCGAGCTGGGTCGCGGCGGCGCGCACTTGCCAGTCGCGATCATCCAGCGCGGCCAGCAACGCCGCGTCGACGCGTGGCCCTTCAAAATTTGAGAGCGCCACGATGGCGCGTCGGCGTACCGGAGCTTTATCGTCCAAGGCGCTCAGCACGGTGTCGAGGGATTGCGGATCACCGATTGCCCCCAGCGCCGCAATGGCACTTTCACGACAACGCGCGTCCTCGTGGTTCTGCGCCACCCGACAGAGTTCGGCGACTGCCACAGGGCTCTCCAATTCGCCGAGGGCGAAAGCTGCCGCATCCACGGTGAGCGCATCGTGGTCAGCGAGCGTGGCAATTAGTACGCCAATCGCCGCGGGCGTGAGATCGCGGCGACGAGCAAGGCGGGTGGCGACTTCACGGCGTACGTCGACATCCACATCGGCGAGGAAGCGACACCAGGTCTCTTCGCCCCACCACCCGTGACGAATGCCGGCCCGCAGCGCCAGGCAACGTTCACGTGAGTGGGGAGATTCCAAGGCCGTGCTGGCCACGCCAAAATTTTCGGGAGTGTCGTGCACGGAACACGCCACGAGGGCGAGGCGACGGCTCTCGGGTAGCGTGGATTCATTAGCGAACACCCCACTATCTCACCACCTTTTACGAGGTCCTCACGACCGCGACGTCGTATTTCTACCTTTCTCGCCATCGTGGTGTTTCTCGCCCTCTGTCCGACGGTGTTGCAACACTGGGTATTGAATGACTACGTCATCTCCCCGGGACAAGCCCAAGCGGTGGCCCCGCTGATCAAAATTTCGGGAATCGAACATTCGGTGGCCACGCCGGATATTTTGCTCACCGACGTCTACATCCAGCAAGTCACCGCCTGGGGCTGGCTGGCGGCCCATCTACACAGCGATGAGGAAATCGTCTCGGGATCCGATCTCACCGACCCGGGCGTGCCGCTCTCCGAACTAGAGGCGCAGGGTTATCTCCAAATGAGTGACGCGAAGACCGCCGCCACCGCCGCCGCACTGAGTGCGCTGGGTTGGCAACTCCCCATTCAATTCCATGGCGCTACCGTCGCGGGTGTGGTGTCGCATTCGCCGGCAATGCGGGCGGGGATACACGTGGCGGATCGCATCGTTTCCATAAAAGGGATACCCGTTCGTTCCGCGTGCGATCTCGTGCGGGCACTCAAAAATATTGCCCCCTTGTCACGAGTCCTCGTTGGGTTCTCACCGGCGACCATCTCGTCCTCGGGCACTATCACCAACGGCACGGTACGCGTGGTCACGGCAACCACGGCACGCGTTCCTGCGGGCCTTGGACCGAGTAGCTGCCCCGGGGTTGTCACCCCCCAGTCCTGGCTCGGTATCGAGACCGAGAACGCCATCTCCTTTCTCACGCCCGGCACGATTTCGGTCGCCACCCCGAACATTGGCGGACCGTCAGCGGGACTGGCGATGACGCTAGGCATTATTGATTCCCTCACGGCCGGAAGGTTGACCAATGGGAGGGTGATCGCTGCGACGGGGACCATGGCCGCCGACGGCCACGTGGGTGACGTGGGTGGTGTGGCCCAGAAGACGGTCGCGGTCGAAAGGGCCGGCGCCACGATTTTTATGGTTCCACAAGTGGAATACGCCACGGCGCTGTCGGCCAGCAACGGGCACCTTCGGATAATTGGCGTGACCACTTTGGCGCAGGCGCTACGAGCCTTGCGTGGAAATAGTGACCCCTTGATTCCGATGACCAAGCCCTCTGTCGTGAAGTGAGTGTCGTAGGCTAGGCGTAATGGAAGATCGCCGAATTACCTCAACGCCCCGACCATCGTCAAGCCAGTTGGCACGTACTTCGTTTTCGACGGTTCGTCGAGGTTTTGATCCCAACGAAGTTCGCCAGCTGCTGGAAACCGTCGGCCGTGATCTCCACGCCCTCGAGCAAAAACTCTCGGACACGTTGGATCAGCTCGCCGATGCCAATCGCCGCGCGGCTAACCCCACCTACGACGAGCAAACCCTCATTACGGCATTGGGTCAGCAAAGTGCCGCGATTTTGCGTTCGGCGCACGAAGAAGCGGGTCGGGTAATGGCCGAAGCGCAAGAGCGAGCGGCGGGTTTTGTCGCCCAGGCGCAGGAACGTGGTGGCAGCTACCTGCTCGAAGCGCAGGAACGAGCAACCGCAATTGTCGCCGAGGCGGAATCCGCCGGAAGCGGAATCGAACAGCGCGCGCGCGAAGGTGCGGAACGTCTGACCGATTCTGCACGCATCAATGGCGAAGCCTTGGTGGAGCGAGCACGTGAACAAGGTCGAGCCATCGTCGAGCAGTCCCAAGAGGCTCGTAAGGCTGTCCTCAACGACTTAGCCATCAAGCGCAAGGCGCTGCACGTACAGATTGATCAACTTCGCGCTGCGCGTGATTCGCTCACCACCGCCGTCAATGTCGTTCGTGAAAATGTCGAACACCTCCTCGGTGGTCTTTTAACGTCGGACGAAGGAGCCCGCACAGCTGCCATCGAAGCCCTGCGGCAGCGCCCGAGCTCGCCGGAACCTACCGAAGCGGAATTGCTCGCCGGCGTGCCCCTGCGGGAGATTCCGGAAGTCGAGCCCGTCGTACTCGAGGTAGTGGAAACCCTGGAACCCGTCAAGGAAAAGTCCCAGGCGCGCGCGACGAGCAGCGTTGAGGACAAGCCAGCAGAAGATGCACTCGACGCGGTGGAGGAGATATTTGCCCGACTTCGCAAGGCCACATTGGACGAACGCAGCACGCCCGCTCCGGCGAACAAGCGTCCCGCCCCCACGCCGGCAGCGAGTAATGACGTGGAAGCACTCTTTACGCGTCGTGACGCTGCGGTTGCCGAGCCGCACGCCAACTTGGTGCGCAAAGTCAAGCGCGCCCTGCAAGACGATCAAAACATCATGATCGAGCGACTTCGCGTCGTAACCGGCATGGTGACGACCGAATATGAAGACGAACTGATTCAGCGTTCACGTTACGTGGACGCCGCCGTGGACTCACTACGTGCCGCCGCGGAGGCCGGAGCGAGTTTCGCCATGAAGGAAGGCAAGCGGAAGGGCTCCATCAGCGATTTCGCGCCCATCGATGAATGTGCGGCCGATCTGGCCGTCACGATTGTGTTGGCCTTGCGCAAGCGCATCTCGGCGGACGGTGCGGGCAATGGTGCCGATCGTGCAAACTCGGCCTACAAAGAATGGCGCGGTGCACGTGTCGAACGTCTCTGTACCGACGCTGCCCGTCGGGCCTTTCACATCGGCATCACGGCCGTCAGTCGTGGTGGCGCAGTTCGCTATCTCGCCTCTCCGTGGGACACTCCCTGCGACGCCTGCGCGCTTGACGCCGCGGCGGGTGAACGCCCAGCGGGAGAGAACTTTCCTAGCGGTCAGCCCTATCCGCCATTACACGCGGGCTGCGGCTGCACGATTCTGCCGGCATAAATTGGTCGTAGGCTCGCAGTATGCGCAGCCCTTCTAGTTTCTCCACCGCCTTCCCTCAAAGGAATTCGCGTCGCTGGTTTATTCTGACCGCCTTCGTGGTCGTTATTAGTTTGATTGTTCTCGGCAAAGTATCGGGCCTTATTACCGACTACTGGTGGTTTTCCTCCATCCAACACGGTGACGTCTTCTCGACTCTGTTTGCGGTCAAATTCGGGCTCTTCGCCACTTTTGGCCTGGTGTTTTTCGCCCTCATGTTCGGGAATCTTTTACTGACGAATCGGCTCGGGGCTCGCGAACTCACCACGGATCCGGCCGACGACATCGTGCGGCAATTTCAAAACGTGGTGCGCCCCTACGCGGTCCGCGTCTACGCGGTGCTATCGGCGCTGACCGCGCTGATCGCCGGCAGCGTGGCTGAGGGGCAGTGGAACAACTATCTCTTGATGTCGAACTCTCATGCCTTTCACGTGGCTGACCCACTCTTTCATAAGGATCTGAGCTTCTATATCTTCACCCTGCCCTTCGCCTCGTTCATCGTGACGTGGGTTCTCGGTGCTCTTATTGCCACCATTATTTTTGTTACCGTCTTTCACTACCTCAATGGGGGCATTCGTGCGGCGCGTATCAAGCCGCGCGTGAGCGCGAGCGTTAAGGTTCACCTCAGTATTCTTCTCGCCGTGGTGGCCATCACCAAGGCTGCGGGTTACGTGGTGGCGAAGTGGGAACTCGTGAATTCCACTAATGGTTGGGTCAACGGTGCGGGCTACACCGACGTGCACGCACGCATGCCGGCGCTTTCCATCCTCTTCTATATGTCCCTGGCTGCGGCGGCAATTTTGCTGTACAACATTCGCTCACGCGGCTGGTCGCTGCCGGTGGTGGCCGTAGCCCTGTGGGCCTTCGTGGCCCTGGTTATTGGCGTGGCCTACCCGTCGATTCTTCAGGTGCTCAAAGTGAATCCCGCGCAGAGCACTTTGGAGCTGCCCTACATTCAACGAAATATTGACGCCACGCGTGCCGCCTACGGAATTACCAATGTGGTCCAGACGCCCTTCCCGGGTCAGTCGAGCCTGAGCGGCCCTCAGCTAGCCAGCGCGCAGTCCACTTTGAACAACATTCGCCTCTGGGATCCAAATCCCAACATTGCCTTGGAAACAATTAACCGTCGCCAGGCCATTCGCTCGTATTACCAGTTCACCAGCTTGGGTGTCGATCGTTACCTTCTCAACGGGAAGGAGACCCCCGTGGTGGTGGGCGCACGAGAAATCAATACCGCCAACCTGACCTCGCCGAGTTGGGTGAACACTCATTTGGAATACACCCACGGCTACGGACTCGTGGTGTCTCCCGCTAACCAAGTTGACTCCTCAACGGGAAACCCCACTTTCGCGATGAGCAATGTCCCGCCGCAGTCGACCAACGGCGCGCCCGCCTTGACGCAACCCGGGATTTACTTCGGGAGTGGCCAAAACGGCTGGGTCGTCGCGAACACCAAGCAGGCGGAGCTGGACTATCAAACTAATTCCGGTGCGCAGGCGGGTACCCCGGTGGAAACGCACTACACCGGTACCGGTGGCGTTCCGATGAACAACATTTTCCGCCGGGCGATGTACGCCTTTCACCTCGGGGATCTCAACCTGCTGATTTCGAATCAGATCACGAGTCACAGTCGCATCATGTACATCCGTGACGTCACCGCAATTGCTCGCAAGGCCGCCCCCTTCGTTACCTTTGACTCGCAGCCCTACGCCGTTACTCAAGGCGGCGACGTGAAATTTGTGGTCAACGGTTACACCACAACTAGTCAGTATCCGTACAGCCAAAATGATGGTAACCAAAACGTCCCGGCCGACACCAACTTGCCGTCGGGCATTAACTACGTGCGCAACTCGGTGGTCGCGGTGGTCGATGCGTATTCCGGAGCAATCACCCTGTACGCCTTGAACCAGACTGATCCCATTCTTCAGACCTACGAATCGGCCTTCCCGCATCTCTTCACGCCAATGAGCGCTATGCCCGCCGATATCCGTAGTCATCTTCGTTACCCCGCCGACGTGTTCGCCATGCAGTCGGCAGTTCTGGGCGCGTATCACATCACCTCACCGGCGGCTTTCTACACCGCGTCAGACCAGTGGACGATTTCTCCGACCACGGGTGCAGGATCTCCCAGCAGCACCTTGAGCGTCACTCAGGTAACGGACACCCAAGGAAATGTTCTCTCGCAAGTGAACTCACCCATGGATCCGCTGTATCAGGTGATGAGTTTGCCGGGATCTTCTCGTCAGCAACTCGTCACTCTGACCTCCTACGTTCCCGCCGGAGGAACCACCACGGTGCAGAGTCTGACGGGATTCCTGACAGCCACCTCGGATCCGGACAATTACGGGCAATTGACCTTGTACGTCACGCCACGAGGAGCGTCAGTTTTAGGTCCGGTGCAGGCCGACTCCGCTATTCAACAAAATGCCAAGGTGTCGTCCATCATCACCCCCTTAGACCAGCACGGTTCGAACGTGCTGCTTGGCAACAACTTGATGATTCCCGTGGGCAAGGCGATTCTCTATGTCCGACCGCTCTACGTCACGAGCACCTCGAACCCCTTGCCACAGCTCAAGTACGTGATCTGCGTGTTTAACCAGCAAGTAAGCATCGAACCCACCTTGGCGGGTGCGCTGTCGGACGCCTTGGGCTCGACCGTGAACACACCGACGAACGGCTCAGGTTCGGGTGGTTCTACCGGTAACCATAAGACCGCAGCCCAGTATTTGGCGGAGGCGTCGAGCGATTATGCCCTGGCGCAGAGTTCGTTAACGGCCGGCAATCTCGCGGCCTATCAGAAGTATGTGAATGCGATGTACGCCGCAATCGCCTCTGCAAAGTCGGCACTTTAAATTGTCCAATGCCATCAGGCTCGTTGCGAGGGCTGCTTTGCTTTTGTGAGCGGGGCCGCTCTTTGCTAGAGTTGAATTTCCGCCGCGGGGTGGAGCAGTCTGGTAGCTCGTCGGGCTCATAACCCGAAGGTCGCAGGTTCAAATCCTGCCCCCGCCACCATTAAAGAAGTCCCAGTTATTCGGTCCGAAGGACCAGGTAGCTGGGACTTCGTTTTTTTTGCAGCCACCTAATGGGCACTATAGAAATGGTCGTACCTCGACGCGACGATGACAGGCTCGTGACCCGTCAGACGCCAGAGCGATTGCGGTGGCGTGGTCGGGGACATCAATAATCCAAAAACCAGCGACGTAGTCACTCGTGGTGACATAGGGAGCCTCGGTGACGAGACCGACGCCATCGCGATTATCAATAGTGGTCGCCGTAGTGGGGTGACCCAGCCCAGCCGCCAGAATCCAGAAACCGGCTGCGACGAGTCTCTCATTGAACGCGTCGATGGCGCGCATCTCGTCGCCAGTGGCAGATCCGGTGGCTGAGTCAATTACGGAAAGCATGAACTTCACATGTTCATTTTGCCAGAGTTTCCCTACTGCCGGTTCGGCTACATCGCGTTGTCGAATTTACCGAACTTTTCATCACACTTTCGCAAGAGTTAATGGGTCATTGGTGCGAGACCTACTAATTCTCCCTATCAATGTTATTGTTTGAAAAATTCGTTGAAAGAGCTCGATTGCCATGGATCGTCCGGTACGTGCACAGTTTTTCAAGTCGACGCTTGTGGGGGCCTTGGTTGTTGCAGGCTCGCTGCTCGCCACCTCCCCTATGGCGGGAGCGCTTACCCCCTCGTCGGTCAGCATCTCCAATCTCCCGAGTTCGGGAATTTTCAACGGATCTTTCACCCCGACGGTGTCGACGGACGCCGACGGCGCAACCAGCGTCACCAGTTCGACCACCTCGATCTGCACCGTGACTAACGGGG
>CAINHL010000035.1 GCA_903848885.1 uncultured Actinomycetes bacterium | reverse complement strand
CACATTCAAAGGAACGGCCAATGCCGCTTCGGCCAGACCCGCCGAAATCGACGAGACCGAGAGTGGGGCCTGACGAGACGTGATGAGGTCGGTGAGTTCGGGGTTCGCAATGGCGTATCCCACCCGCGCACCCGCCAGCCCATAGGCCTTGGAGAAGGTTCGCAGAATAATCACGCCCTGCGACCAGCGTGGTGTTTCGTCGACTCCCGCGTAGTGCGCATACGCCTCGTCAATGACGAGTTGCCCGCGGACCTTGATCGGAATGTCAGGTAGTTCTCCGGTGGGGTTATTCGGTCGACATACAAAAACGAGGTCGGCCTGTGCGGGGTCATCGATGATTTCCGCGTCCGCCATCTGAGCGGCGTAGCGGTACATCGAATAGCTCTGTGCCGGCACCGTCGCAATGGTTCCCCCGGTGGCAAAGAGGCGAGCCAATAGGACAATAAATTCGTCACTTCCCGCACCGAGGCTCACACAATCCAGGTCCACGTCGTGGAGCGCCGCGATGGCGCGACGGAGTCGTTCGTAGCGTCCTCGGTCGTATTCGTTGACGTCGGCGAGGGCGCGCGCCACCGCGGCCGGGCGCGCGCTGGCCGGGGGCGTGGGAGGCACGTTGCCGTCAAAACGCAGAATAGAACGGGGGTCGAGTCCGTAGGTGGCGGCAATGGCTTCGTTCGAAGCGGGCCACTGATAGCTCGACAAGGTACGGGGCTTAGTCACGGCGGGCCGTCGCTCGGTGTGCGGTGAGCCCCTCAAGGGTGGCCAGCGCTTCGATGGTCGGCGCCAGACGCTGCAGGCCTTCCTTCGAGACGCGTTGGATGGTAACGGATTTCATAAAGGACTCCAATCCCAGGCCGCTAGTCGAACGCGACCACCCGCCCGTGGGCAAGACGTGATTTCCACCGGTGGCGTAGTCACCGGCCGGCACCGGTGAATACTCGCCGACGAATACCGAGCCAGCATTGCGAATACGTGGCGCGAGGGCTTCGGCACGCGGCCCGATAAGAAATACGTGTTCCGCCGCGTAGTTTTCGATCTCGGCAAGAGCGGCGTCGACGTCATCGCCGACGCGGACCACAAAGGCGCGCGAGTCGGGACCGTGTTCCATCTGCGCCGCCGTCTCTTGAGCGACGATGTCCTCGAAGGAGTCACCGTCAGTCACCACCACAATTTCGCTCGGCCCGGCGGGCAAATCGATGGCGACGTCTTGACTCACGAGCAACTTGGCCATGTTGACGGCGGCGTTACCCGGACCAAAGATCTTGTCCACGGGAGCAATCGTTTCGGTACCGTAGGCCATGGCGGCAATCGCTTGGGCACCACCAATGGCCCATACTTCATCAATTCCAAAGAGCGCGGCCGCAGCTGCCACCGCGGGGGCTCCACTCGGTGGCGTGCACACTACGATCCGTTCGACTCCCGCTTCCTGCGCGGGAATCACGCCCATGATGAGTGACGACACCAGATTCTTCGGCACGTAAATCCCTACCGATCGGATGGGGCTCCACCGTCGTTCGAGAACGACACCGGGCTGAACCTCCAATACCACGTCGGCGGGTCGCTGGGCGGCGTGCCAGGCGCGTACGTTCTGGGCCGCCGCCACGATCGCGTCAGTAGGAATATCGCCGTAGGGCACGGCGCGTGGCGGCGTGGTTCCCACGGCATCGTCAAACAAAGCCGACCATTCCATTACCGCGGCGTCGCCGCGTTCACGTACGTCGTTCACGATGTCGGCGATGGTGAAGTCCTTGTTCAATTTCTTGAGATCGCTCATCGGACCATCCGCTCAATCGACAGGGTCAAAATGGAACTCGCTCCGCAACGCTCTAATTGGGGCAAGAGCGACCAAATATCAGCCGCGGGTACTACCGCGTGCACCGACACCAATTCGGTACTCGCCAATTGCATGATGCTCGGAGATCCGGTCGTGGGCAGAAGGGCAACTAATTCTTCGAGACGCGAAGCGGGCACGTTGCACAGAAGGTAGCGGCTCTCGCGCGCGTTCACCACTGATCCCAGAACCGTAATGAGGGTTTGTGCTGCTTCCTTATCCGACGTTCCCGTGCGCCCAATGAGAACAGCTTCTGATTCAAAGACCACCCCGATGGCGCGAAGCCCATTGCTCCGCAACGTACTCCCCGTAGAAACCAAATCGACCACCGCGTCGGCCAAACCAAGACGTGGTGAGATTTCTACGGAACCGGAGACGGTGACAATATCGGCACTCAGGCCACGCGCCGCGAAGGCGCGCGATACCAGGCCGGGGTGGGAAGTGGCAATGCGACGTCCGGCCAAGTCCTCTAGAGAGTTTGCGGGGTCTTCTTGCAGCACCGCCGCGGTCAGCGAGCAGTATCCAAATCCCAAACGGAGAAGCACCTCCACTCCGCACTGCCGCTCTTCGATCAGGTCCAGTCCCGTAATGCCACAGTCCACGACGCCGTCTTGCACGTACTCCGGCACGTCGTCGGCACGCACGAAGAGAAGGTCGATGTCCGCGTTACGACAGTGCGACTGCAAGACCCGTTCGCTGGGTTCCTGGGGCGCCACGCCACTTGCTTCCAAAAGGGCCCACGATGGCTCTCGCAGTCGTCCCTTCGAGGGCAGGGCCATGGTGAGACGACTCATGATCGCGCCAACTTAGCGAGCACTGCTTGGTAACCACCCGTGCCGCGGCGGCACCACTGAGCTACGCGGGTAATGGTGGCCGTTGACGCTCCCGTACGACGAGAAATCTCGGAATACACCACCCCGTCGGACACCAGACGTGCGACTTGCAGGCGCTGACCCATCGCGTTGAGTTCGGCCTCGGTGCAGAGATCGCGCAGGAACGCCTCGGTGGCCGCGGGGGTGCGCAAATTAGTGAAGGCGCGAATGAGTTCGTCAAGACGAGAATTGCTATCGCGGTGAAGCTCGGCGTCGGCTACTTTTCCAGAGGTCATTTTATTATGCTAGTGTGCTAACACGCTACTATGCAAATCATCCCCGCCCTCGACCTTCTCGGCCACGATGCAGTACGTCTGGAGCGAGGTGAT
>CAINHL010000034.1 GCA_903848885.1 uncultured Actinomycetes bacterium | reverse complement strand
TCGGTGTCATTAACCACGCAGGTGATGGTCGCCCCCGTGGCGAGATCGCGGACCCAAATACGCGTTCCCCGCGGCAGATAGGACACGGCACACAGGCCAGGTCGTCGGCTGTACCACGTGGCCCGGCCAGTGCGGTGCGGGCGGGGCGCCGCGGTCGTTGGTGGGGTCGTCACGGGTGGGGTAGTCACAGGAGGGGTGGTGACCGGCGGGGTGGTGACCGGCGGCGTCGGAGGCTTGCGGACGGGGAGTGGGTGGTGAACCACGACAGGGCGGACCGGAACACTCCGCGGACGGAGGGCATTCGCCCGTACCGGAACGGTCGTGACGGGTCGAGGAACCTCAACGAATGGGGTGATGGTGGTCGTGGTGCGGTGCATCACCGGAGCAGCGACTGATTTCTGCCGTGGGGCGGCGTCTGCCTGACGCGTCACCGCCAACACGACGAGTGGGGTCACGGCCATTACGGCGACCAAAAACAGTCGGCGCCAGCTTTGGAATTGTTGTGTCCTCAGAACTCCACCCTTCTCCGGGGACTGCTCCACGACGGGGTCGGGGCCGCTCACAACGCTAGGCGGGATACCCCGAGAGGGCAAATGGAGGGAAAGGGGAAACTAAATTACCTGATAAAAGAAGTTTTTAAGCGGGTAGCCGAAACAACCGCGCCGTGTTTTCCACCGTGGTTCGGCGGAGGACCTCCACGTCCATTTCGAGCGTCCGCGCCACGAAGTCACCCACCACGCTGACCCAGGCCGGCTCGTTGGTCGCTCCCCGGTGCGGCACGGGTGCCAAAAAGGGGCTGTCCGTTTCGACATGTAGGCGCGACAGCGGAATATGAGCGAGCGCTTCACGCACATTGGTGGCGTTTTTGAAGGTGACCACCCCCGAAATGGAGATATCGGCACCGATCTCCAGACAGCGCTCGGCTTCGGCGGCACCACCGGTGAAACAGTGAATCACCGTCCGCTCAGGGATACCTTCGCTCTCCATCACCGCCCAGAGGTCCTCCCAGGCGTCACGGGCGTGGATAACCAGAGCGAGGTCCAGCTCCTTTGCCAGGGAAATCTGCGTGGCGAAGGCCTGGCGTTGCGTCGCTCGGGGGGAATGCTCGTAGTAATAGTCCAGTCCGCATTCCCCAATACCAACGAGCGACGGGTGCCCAATGCGGGCTAATTCCAAAATGGGCTCTATTGCTTGCACGGCGTCGTGCGGGTGGAGGCCCACCGTGGCATAGATTTCGACCGCTCCGCTGAGATCACTCGCAAGAGCGAGGGCTTCGTGACTCGTGACGAGGTCACAGCCGACCACCACGACCCGATCCACGCCCGCGGCAAGAGCTCGTTCCAAGGTGGCTGCTACGTCAGCGGATGCGGCGGGGTCCCCGAGATAGCGATCTTGCAAATGGGCGTGCGCGTCGGTCCAGCCCCTCACGAGTCACTCGAAATTCTCGGAAAGAGTGGATCCCCCTTCACCACGTCGCGACCTTTTGGATAGCGGCCCCAACCCAAGTCCGACCAACGAGCCCCGTCAATTTCCGTCAAACCAATACGCCGCCAAATTTCAGCTGCCGTGCTGGGCATTACCGGAGAAATCATGATGACCACGTGACGAATGACTTCCAACGCGTCGCCCATGACGATGTCGACCTCGGGACCGGCTTCCATCTTCCACGGTGCCCAGGTTTCGAGGTAGGCATTCGCCGCGCCAATGAGTTTCCACGTAGCTTCGAGAGCCGCGTGAGGCGCAAAGTTCTGCCACGCAGCCGTAGCGGTGGCTACGGCTTCACTCGCGTCCCCCGCGAGCGAACTTGCCGGTGAAGGGGCCGGGCTCACTCCCCCGCACTTCGAACCCACCACGGTGGCCACCCGCGCCACGAGGTTGCCGAGATTGTTCGCCAAATCGGTGTTGTACCGCGCGACGATTCCCTCGAGGGAAAACTCACCGTCGTTACCCAGCGCCGTGTCGCGAACCAGGTAGTAGCGAATGGGGTCAACGCCGTATTGGTCGGTCAAAGTGACCGGTGCGATATCGGTCAACTTCAGTCCACCGTCGTGGGCCATGGATTTACCCAACTTTTGTCCACCGATTAACAGCCAGCCGTGTACTTGGACGTGCGAGGGTGGCTCCATACCCGCCGCCATGCACATCGCGGGCCACCACACGCAGTGAAAGCGAATGATTTCCTTGCCAATGAGGTGGTGCGAATGAGGCCACCACTCCGCAGTCTCGTCACCCTCACGCCCGTAACCCAGGGCGGTGAGGTAATTGATCAGTGCGTCGTACCACACGTAAAAGACGTGCTTCGGGTCCCAGGGAACTTCGACTCCCCACTGAATGGAGGAACGCGTGATGGAAATGTCCTTCAAACCACCGCGAATAAACGCCAGTGCTTCGTTGCGCTTGGTCGCGGGGGTAACGAAGCCCGGGTGTTCTTCGTAATAGGTCAGGAGGCGTTCCTCGAAGGCGCTGAGACGGAAGAACCAGTTTTCTTCTTCCATGTGCGTCAAGGCCTTGTGATGAATCGGGCAGTTGCCCTGATTACTGGCTTCCTCGGTGAAGTAGTCCTCACAACTCACGCAATATAAACCGGAATAGACGTCTTTGAAGATGTAGCCATTGTCGTAAATCGTGGACAAGAATTTCTGGACGGTGTCCCGGTGCCGTGGTTCGGTCGTGCGAATGAAGTCGTCATAGCTAATGCCGATTTCGTCCCACGCGTCACGAAAACGCTGCGAGGTCGAAGTGGTCCACTCTAAGGGTGACACCCCGCGTGCGGCAGCGGCGTCGGCCACTTTCTGTCCGTGTTCGTCGGTGCCGGTTACAAATTTCACCTGGTCACCGTTCAAGCGGTGCCAGCGCGCCAGGGCATCTGCATTCACCGTTGAATAGGCGCTCCCGACGTGCGGGGCATCGTTGGCGTAATAGATAGGAGTGGTGATGTAGAAGCGAGCCACCCCATCAGGCTAGTTACTTAGACGTCCTTCGACGAGCGAATTTCCAAGGCAAGGTCGTAGGCCCTCCGGTTGGCCACTTCGTACAACTCCGCGACCGAGCGAGCGGCATCACGCAAGGAGCGCCCGCTCCCCAACTCGTCGCGAAGAGCACTGCGCAATGTCTCGTCATCGGCTGCCGGACGATCCGCCGCCCCTTCGAGCACCACCACGATTTCGCCACGCGTGTCCTGTTCGGAAAAGCGGCGCGCGAGTTCGCTGACAGTTCCTCGGACCACCTCTTCATGCATCTTGGTTAATTCACGGGCTACCACCACGCGCCGATCACCCCACGCCTGTGCCATCGAGATCAGAGAGCTCCCGATACGTTGGGGTGATTCGAACATGATGATGGTTCTGGGCTCGAGGGTGAGTCGAGCCCACAGCTCATCTCGCTCGGAGGCTTTGCGTGGTATGAAGCCCTCCATCACGAAGCGATCGGTCGGCAGACCACTCACGCTGAGCGCGGCGATCACGGCCGATGGTCCGGGAATTGTGGTCACCCGTAGGCCCGCCGCGGCCACCGCGGCGGTGACTTTGTAACCAGGGTCACTCACGCCAGGGGTCCCCGCGTCGGTAATGAGGGCCACTCGTTCTCCCCGTCGAACTCGTTCGATCACCACGTCGCAGAGGGCCACTTCGTTGTGTTCGTGCAGTGATTCCAGACGTCCCGCGGCCGAGATCTGGTGAGCGCGCAGCAGGGTGCGCGAATGACGGGTGTCTTCGCAGTAGACGACGTCGGCTTCTTTGAGGGTCTCAATCATGCGCAGACTGGCGTCCGAAAGATTCCCAATAGGGGTAGCCACGAGAATGAGTTCACCGCTGTTTTCCACGTCAACTCCTTCGTTTGGCATTACGTGATACTTTCCCACTAACATTGTCACCTATGTCAAAGCGGACCGTGAAGCGCAAGTTACGCGCCAAGAAAAAAGCCAACCACGGTAAGAAGCCGAACTGCGGTCGCGGCTAAGGGCTCAGCCCTCCAGTCGTCCGCTCCACGCACACTTTCGTTGTTTCACTACCTCGGCTACGGTCGACGGTATGTCACTGATGATTCCGTCTACCCCGAGATCTATAAGTCGCTCCATCTCGGTTTTATCGTTGATAGTCCACACGTGAACCGCCATGCCAGCACTGTGAGCGGCCGCAACGAAGGATTCCGTTACTAACTCAATCTCGCCGTAGCTGGCAGGCACTTGCAGGGCGCAGGCAGGTGATTCCGGTGGCGTGCTTCCCTCACGGACGGCAAAATAGAAAGCGGCCGTCTCTTGGGTAGCCGCTGAGGTCAAGACATCAGGAGCTAGAGCGCGGAATGCACCGATCGCCTCATCGCTGAAGGACGCCACGATGACGGTCTGTTGGCGTTCGAGCCGACACAATTCACGATAGAGAAGTTCTTCGTACGGCTCCACCTCGGGCGCCGTTCGCTTGATATCCATGTTCAACACCACGCCCGGAAAGGCATTCGCAACTTCTTCGAGAGTGGCGATACCAAAACGGCGGTCCTGAGCAGCTCGTCCTCGATAGGGATACTCCGACGCGTCGCGACCAGGCGTAACGGCCGCGCCCTCAATGAACCAATAGGCATTATCCATTTCACGCAACTCCGCCAACGTGAAGTTACAGATTTCACCTACCGAGTTGGTGGTGCGGTCCACGGTTTCATCGTGACACACCACAATCTGGCGGTCTTTGGTGGCGTGAATGTCCAGTTCGATGGCGTTAGCGCCTCGGGCGAGTGCTTGACCAATCGCAAAGAGGGTCGACGAAGGACCTTCAAATGATCCACCTTGGTGGGCGAAATTCACCACCCGCCGTTCTAACCATGGGTTACGAGCGCTCATTGAATACCCAGTTCGCTCACGTAATGACGAAAAATTCGGCGATCCATCACAAAGACCAATCCGGGTACGAGGCCGACCAGGACGAGCAATACCGCGTCGAGCAACTTCACCTTGAATTTGAAGCAGAAGTTCATTGCCGCGGCAAGGTAGCCGAGGTAGAGGTACCCATGGAGTGGGGCGATAATCATGTCCGGCCAGTGGATATGAGCAAAGTAGCGAAGAGGAATCGCCACGAAAACAAAAATCATCAGAGTCGTTCCCACGGCGAGCGAGAGCCGGTGATACCAGGTATAGGCCTTTTCCATTTAGTGACCCCACATTTTCTTTTTTGGACCTTGCGAGATTCGTTCGAGGTGCGCGTTGTACGCCGCTACCTCCGGATCGGTTTCCGTGGCTGCTCGTGCACGCTCTTCCGCCGCTCGTTGCCGTTGCAGCGCTTCAAAATCGGCGCGGGCCTTGATCTGATTGTCGCTGATGGTGTCGAGGTGGAGCAAGGCCCACCAGCCGAGAATTCCCAGAACCGTGAAGAGCGGCCACTCGATGGAGTACAAAAAGCTGAGCGAATTACCTTGGATGGCCCGACCCACTTGCCAGATTGACGCTGCGATACAGCCACCCAGCCACGCCAGGAGGAGTAGATGAATCACGATGGCGCGTGGTGAGAACCATTTGGACACGGACATCAGCCTAGTGACCAATCCTTCTGCCATAGGCTCGTTGGCAATGCCGTCAATGATGCACGCCCCACCGCCCTTTTCGTGGCATCACCTGAATCTGTGGCACTTGAACTGGTGGCCCTGCCTGCTATTGGTTGTCGGACAAGTTCTGTACTTCGGGCTGGCTCGTCGCGAAGTCTGGCCGAAAGTTCGATACGCGTGCTGGACGGGTGGTCTCGTGGTCACTTTCTTGGCCACCCAGTCGGTCATCGGCTTTTACGACATGGCCATGTTCTCCGACCACATGATTCAGCACCTCCTGCTCATCATGGTGGCCGCTCCCCTCCTGGCCTACGCCGCGCCCTTAGATCTCGTTCGCCACCGCGGGCCTGGGTGGCTACGACGTTTCCTCGATTCGGCTCCCGCTACAGCTCTGCTCAGCCCTCTCGCCGCCTTCATCATTTATGCCGCCATCATTCCCGCCACGCACCTCACGAGCTTTTTTAACGTCATGATGAATAACGAATGGGTGCACCATTCAGAGCAGATTCTCTTTCTCCTCGTGGGGTACCTCTTTTTCCGTCAAGCCTTCGCCATCGAAGAAGATTGCTCTTTGAACCCGGGCCTGCGATTGATGTACGTCATGGTGGCCGTACCCGTCGACACGATTACCGGCTTGGCTCTCAACATGACCAATTTCAATCCTTTTCCGAGCTACAACGTCATGGGATCTCGCAGCGTGATTATGGATTCCATACACCTCGGAGGTTCCATTATGTGGATTGGTGGCGACGCGCTGATGTTGTTGGCCTGCATTCCGGTGGCCACCTACTGGGTGCGTGAAGAGACACGACGCACCAAAATTTTGGATGCCCAACTCGACGCCCAGGGACTTTAGAGAAGCCCAAACTCCATCGCCATCTCTTCGAGATTGGCTTCGGGTCGTGCACCGAGGTGCGTGATAATTTCCCCCGCACACATCGAACCCAACTCCGTCGCTTCTACGGGGTCCGCCCCCAGAGCGAGTGCGAATAAGAATCCGGCCGCGAAAAGGTCACCGGCTCCGTTTTGATCCACCACCACCTCCACGTCCGCGGCGGGCACACTCACCACACCCGAGACGGAACCCACCTGCGCTCCAGCGGGCCCACAGGTGACCACGGTGAGAACACCCAGTTCGTCAACTGCCGCGAAAGCGGACTCTAAAGATGAGGTACCGAACAAGGCACGAATTTCGCCTTCATTCGACAAAAGAACGTCCACATCGTCGCTCACCAGTTTCAAGAAGTCCTGGTGGTGACGCTCGACGCAGAAACTGTCCGACAATGACAAGGCCACCAAAGTGTCGCAGTCGTGCGCCACTTCCACGATGCGTCGAATAGCTTCTTTAGCCGGCGGGAGATCGAAGAGGTAGCCCTCGATGTACACGATTTCGCTGCGCTCAATCAGACTGGTATCCACGTCGTCGGGTTGGAACTGATTGGCCGCACCCAAATAGGTAGCCATGGTTCGCTGCGCGTCGTCCGTCACGAAAACGTGACAGCGTCCCGTTTGAATATCACTCTGCGTGGACCGGGCCAAACCCAGTTCCACACCCAAGCTGCGAAGATCGTGGGCGAAGACGTCGCCGAATTCATCGGCGCCTACCTTCCCGAGAAAGGCGGACGTCCCCCCCAACGAGGCGACTCCCGCGATGGTGTTAGCCACCGACCCACCAGAGACTTGCACGGTGGGACCCATCCCGTCATAGATCTCGTGAGCGCGGTTGAGGTCCACCAGATTCATGGCGCCCTTGGTCAAACCCAAGCGAGCGTGCAGGTTGTCGTGGTCGCGGACAATGACGTCCAACAGGGCGTTGCCGATACCCGTGACGGCCAGTCGTCCAGGACCGGGCTTGACACGAAGCGAGACGGGAGTAGGTAGTTGGCTCACGGGCGACAGGTTAGACAATTTCTTCTAGTCTTGTCGTCTATGACCACCACCCCGAATCCTTACCGTCTGCCACGCACCGTTGTTCCGAGCAACTACCGGCTCTTTATGACCCCGAACCTCGAAGCCGAGACCTTCAAGGGAACCGTCGAAATTGATGTCGACGTGCTCTCCTCCGTTGAGAGTTTCGCGGTGAACGCCCTCGAGCTCACGGTGAGCCCCGCCACTCTCACCATCAACGGCACGGCCTATCACTCCACCGATCCGGTGTTCAGCGACGATTTCCAAACCGCCACTTTTCACTTCGCCCAGGCCCTTCCCACCGGTAGCGGAACCCTCGAACTGTCCTTCGAAGGAATCCTCAACGACAAGTTGCATGGTTTCTATCGCTCGAGTTACCAAGATGACGCCGGCGTGACCCACGCCCTGGCCACTACTCAATTCGAATCGCACGATGCTCGACGCGCCTTCCCGTGCTGGGACGACCCGGCGTACAAAGCCACCTACGACATCACCCTGACCGTGCCCAGCCACCTCGCCGCCTACTCCAACTCCCCCGTCGTTTCCGACGTGGATTTGGGCAATGGTCTGCGCAGCGTTACTTTCGGCCGCACCATGAAGATGTCCACGTACCTAGTGGCCTTCGTGGTCGGACCCTTCGAACAGTCCGCGATCGTTGACGTTCGCGGTGTCCCCGTCAGCATTATCTATCCCATTGGTAAGGGGCACCTCACCGAAATCGGTATGGAAACGGCCATCCACTCACTGGAATTCTTCATTGATTACTTCGATATTCCCTACCCCGGCGACAAGCTCGACCTCATCGCCATCCCCGACTTCGCTGCCGGCGCCATGGAGAACCTCGGGCTGGTCACCTTCCGGGACACCGCCCTTCTGGTGAACCCCGCGACGTCGTCAACAGTGGAAGTCCAGCGCGTGGCCACTGTGGTGAACCACGAAATTGCCCACATGTGGTTCGGTGACCTCGTGACCATGGACTGGTGGGAAGGCATTTGGCTCAACGAAGCCTTCGCCACCTTCATGGAAAGTCTGTGCACCGATCACTTCCGGCCACAGTGGAAGACCTGGGTGGGCGAAAACCCCGCTCGCGACATGGCTTTCAACGTCGACGGTCTCCACTCCACGCGGGCTATCGAATACGAAGTGGTCTCACCAGATGACTGCCGCGGAATGTTCGACGTCCTGACCTACGTCAAGGGCAGCGCCGTATTGCGCATGTTGGAGCAATACCTCGGTGGGGAAACCTTCCGCAACGGCATCCGTGCGTACCTCAAGAAGCACGCCTACGGCAATACCGTGACGCAAGACCTCTGGAACGCTTTGGAAGAAGCATCCGGTCAGCCCGTGGGAAAGATCATGAATACCTGGATTCTCCAAGGTGGTCACCCCTTGATCACCGTGGCGAACGGCACCATCAGCCAGGCACCTTTCTCGTATCTACCCCCACAGGAGAACTCGGCCATCGGAGAGTCGTTCTTGGTTCCCGTGCTGTCGCGCGAAATTGGCAGTGAGGCCATTACCAAGCAGTTGCTGGACAGCCCGAGTGCGCCCCTGGCCACCACCAGTGGGACCGTGGTCGTCAATGCCGGTGGTTCTGGCTTTTACCGCACCGCCTACGCCGATGCCGAATTACACGCCATCGCCGCGCGCATGGGTGACCTGACCGAATTGGAGCGGGCCGTCTTGCTCTCCGACACGTGGGCGTCGATCTACGTGGGCGGCGCCACCATTGGTGGACTTCTCACCTTGGGTGCGGGTCTCGTGAATCTTGACGAGCCCTCCTCCTGGCAGGTCATCGGTACGGCCTTGCAAACCGCGGACCGCATCGTTGACGCGAATGGTCGCGAAGCTCTCGCGGGAGCGGTACGTCGCGTGTACCAGCCGGTCCTCGCCCGCCTCGGATGGGACCCCATCGACGGCGAAAGTGACCAGGCGGGAGAACTTCGCTCGATGGTGATCGACATGTTGGGCAACTACGGCAACGACGAGGCCGTCATTGCCGAGGCCCTGCGTCGCTTCGACAACCACCAAGATGTCGGCGACCTGGCGGGACCCATCGTCAGCATCACCGCACGGCAAAACCGACCAGGTAGCTTCGAAGAGTTCAACGCCCGACGCTTGTCCGCCGACACGCCACAAGAAGAACAGCGTTACTTGTTTGCTCCCATCCAGTCACCCGACTTAGCTACTTTGAAGGACGTCTACGAGCGTTGCTTTACTGAGTATCGCGGTCAAGACGCTCCCTTCGTGATTGGTTCGATGATTGCCAATCGTGAACACGGCGAGACCATGTGGCGCCAGGTCACCAACGACTGGGAGAAGATCACTGACTTCTTCCCGCCGGACATGCACGTTCGAACCTTGATGGGGGTACCCACTCTCTATGGGAAGGCAAACCTCGACGCCGCAGTACGGACCTTCCACACCGATCATCCACTCAAGTTCAGTAACCAAACCATGTTGCAGATGCTTGACCGACTCGATCGCGGTGCGGCGTTAGCCACGCGCGTGCGTGACAGCTTGACCAACACACTCGACAACGTCGCTCTCTAAGGAGCGGCACGGGGCGATAGCCTCGACGACGTGACCGAAACAACCAATCCCTACCGACTCGCGACGACTGTTGTGCCGTCTCGTTACGCCCTCGAACTGCGTCCGCGCGTCGACGAGGCCGAGTTTGATGGTCGCGTCGCCATCACGTTGGACGTGGTGGAGTCCGTCGACCATATTTCGCTCAACGTGGTGGACCTTGTTCTCCACGACTACGTGCTCACCGACTCATCCGGCGCCACCCACCACCCGCGGGTGGAGCTCGATTCCGAGTTTGAGCGCGCCACCTTTGTCTTTGACTCCTCGCTGCCGCTCGGACCGGCTGAGCTCACTATCAACTATCTCGGTGTTCTGAACGACAAATTAGTGGGCTTTTACCTTTCCCAGCACGTCGCGACCGACGGGACGGTTCATCAGATGGCCGTCACTCAGGCCGCTCCGACCGAGGCCCGACGCATGTTCCCCTCGTGGGACGAGCCGGCGTGCAAGGCCACCTTTGACGTCACCTTGATTGTCCCAGCGGATCAACGGGCCTACGCCAACTCCCCGATCGCCAACGAGGAAATTCAAAGTGATGGCTGGCGACGAGTGGTCTTTACGCGGACCATGAAGATGTCCACCTATTTGGTGGCCTTCGCCGTGGGTGCCTTCGAAGAGACTCCCGTGATCGAAACTCTCGGCGTGCCGGTGCGCGTGATCTCGCCCGTGGGCAAGGGACACTTAGCGAATTTGGCCCACGAAGTTGCCGTCTTTTCCTTGAATTTCTTCTCGGACTACTTCGATATCCCCTATCCCGGTGACAAGCTGGATTTGGTAGCGGTCCCCGACTTCGCGTGGGGTGCAATGGAAAACGTCGGCTGCGTCCTCTTTCGTGAAACCGCCCTACTTGTGGACCCCGCCAACTCGTCCTTAGCGGAAATTTCTCGCGTGGCCCAAGTAGTGGCGCACGAAATTGCCCACATGTGGTTTGGCGACTTGGTCACGATGGAGTGGTGGGAAGGAATTTGGCTCAACGAAGCCTTCGCCACCTTCATGGAGGTGCTCTGTACTGACGCCTACCGACCCGATTGGAATCGTTGGGTGGATTTCGCCACGTCGCGTGACGCCGCCCTCCAGGTCGATGGGCTTCACTCCACGCGAGCCATTGAATACACGGTGACCTCACCTGCCGAAGCTCTGGGAATGTTCGACCTTCTTACCTACGAAAAAGGTGGATCGGTTCTTCGCATGCTGGAGCAATGGTTGGGCGCCACGGTCTTTCGCGACGGTATCCGTCTCTACCTACGCCGTCACAGTTACGCCAACGCGGTGACCGGTGATTTATGGCGGGCCCTCGAAGAAATCTCGGGGCAGAACGTGGCCGAAGTTATGAACACCTTCATTCTCCAGGGTGGTCACCCACTGGTGACCTTCGCCCACGGCGTGGTCACCCAACAACCCTTCGCCTATGGAGCTGCCACCGGCGCCAGCGCCATCGGGAAGAGCTGGCTCGTACCAGTCGCCACGCGTTCTCTCGATGGTGGCGAAACGACCACCCGTGTTCTGGACGGTACCCCCTGCACGGTGGAGGGAGAGAACCTCATCATTAACGCCGGTGGCTCAGGCGTTTTCCGCTCTCGCTACGAGCGCAGCGATATGTTACGGGTCTCCCAGCGCCTCTCGGATTTTACCGAAATCGAGCGAACGGTTTTGGTAGCTGACGCGTGGGCCTCCCTCTTCGCCAGCCAGATTTCCTGGAATGACTTCCTCGCTGTGGCCCACGGTTTGAAGGACGCCAATGAACCTGCCGCGTGGAGCAACGTCAATTTGGCTATGTACGCAGCCTTTCGTGCGAGCCCGGAAAGTTATCACGAGACTTTGCGTGAGATCGTCCACGAGCTCTACCAACCCCAAATGGACCGTCTGGGTTTTGAACGCCGCAGCGGCGAAGGCGAGATGGCGGCCGAGATGCGCGCCTCCATCATTCAGGTCCTCGGCACTCTCGGACGCAATCAAACCGTCATCACCGAAGCACGACGACAGTTCGACGCCAACGAGTTGTCCGGTGACATTGCCGCGAGCCTGCTAGCGGTGGTCGCCAGTTCACCTCGACCCAAGGACTTCGATACTTGTCTGCTGCGTTACCGCCAAGCAGCGACTCCGCAGGAAGAGATCCGCTACCTGTCCGCCTTGGCTTCTTTTGACGAAGCCGATTACGTCGCGCGGGTAGCGGGAATGTGCGTCGGTGAAATACGGACCCAGAATGCCGGACGCGTTATCGCGCAGGTCCTCACCAATCGGAGTCACGGTCACGTGGCCTGGGAATTTTTGATGGATAATTGGAACGAGTTTCTTAGCGTCTTGCCCAACCTTCAGCATGCCGGCATGGTCAGCGGAATTACCACATTTTACCGTGATGCGGTTCTGGCGCAGTCGGCAAAAAATTTCCTCGCCAACCATCCCGTGGAAGGCATGCAACGTACAATTGACCAGTACCGAGAGAAGCTTTCCGTCGGCCTTCGTTTTGCCCAATCACTGCAAAAGGAGATTTCTAAATAATGCTTGCCACTTTTGCATGGATTTTCGGTCTGATGTTTGTACTGGAGCTGCCCGACAAAACCACTTTCGCAGCCATCATTATGGCGGCCAAGACTCGCCCGTTACCCGTATGGATCGGCGGAACGCTCGCGCTCACGCTGCACATGGGGCTCGCCGTCATCGCCGGGCGACTGATGCAAAACATTCCACATACCCCCCGCGACATTGTGGTCACAGTTCTTTTCTTTGCTGGCGCTCTCTATCTCTTGCTGGTTCCCGAAAAAGCAGAGGAGAAAGGTGGCGAGGAAGAGGCGAGTCACATGAAAACGGGCAGCTTCACCCGCGAAGCTAGCGCAGCCTTTGCCGTTCTCTTCATCGGTGAGTTTGGCGATCTCACGCAAATTCAAGCCGCCAACTTCGCCATGAAAATGCCCGGTCAGGGTCTGATTATTTTCATTGCATCGTCGCTCGCCTTGAGCGCGGTGATTGCGGTGGGCTCTTTTTCGGGAAGTTTCCTTACCCGTTACGTTCCCTTGGCCAAACTTCGCATCATTGGCGGAATCATTTTCATGGGCTTCGCCATCTTTAGTTTGATTAGCCTCTTGTAGTGTCTCGTTCCGACGAACTCATTAACTTGGCCCGTAGTGTCAAGGGCTTCATGCCCGATAACGAGGGCTTGGCGCTCTACTCCGCAGCCCGCGACCACGGCCGAGAACGCCCTCGTGGCACTTGGCTCGAAGTGGGTGCGTGGTGTGGGAAGTCAGCCGTCTACCTCGGGGCAGCGGCCGAAGAATCGCAGAGTGTTCTCTATTCTCTGGACCACCATCACGGCAGTGAAGAGAACCAATCAGGTTGGGAACACTTCGATGAGTCGCTGATTGATCCCTTCGATCAGCGACTCAACACGCTGCCTTTCTGGCAGCGTACGGTAGCGATGGCCACATTGGAGTCCACGGTGATCGGTCTGGTAGGACACTCCCTGCTCGTGGCCGAGCATTTTCAACAACCGCTGGACTTCCTTTTCATTGATGGTGGTCACGGCCACGACGTCGCGTGGGCGGATTATTACGCGTGGACACCGAAAGTGACGGCTGGCGGCCTGCTTGCCATCCACGACGTCTTCGAAAATCCTGCCGACGGTGGTCGACCGCCCTACGAGATCTATTGTGCCTGCCTCGAGTCGGGACGATTTATCGACGTCCTCGCCGAAGGCAGCTTGCGCGTCCTGCGCGCCCTCTAGATTCACGCCTCGTCGCCCGTGCGGGTGGTTAGGCTTGCGAGCACTTATGAGTGCGCCATCACATTCCACGACCGCCCTTGCGCCCCATCTCGATGTTCTGGTTATCGGAGCGGGAATTTCGGGAATTGACGCGGCGTATCACCTGAAAAATGTTTGCCCCGATCTCACTTTCGCCGTTCTCGACGCGCACGAGAGTTTCGGCGGAACCTGGCTCATTCACACCTACCCCGGAGTCCGGTCGGACACCGAGGTCTACACCTTGGGCTTTCCGTTCAAGCCCTGGCGTGGCGTTCCCTACGCGGACGGCAGCGATATTTTAAATTATCTCGGCGAGACGATTGAGGAGTTTTCGCTCGGTGATTCCTTCTTTTATGGTCGACGTGTCGACAGCGCTGCGTGGTCGTCCGACGATCAACGCTGGACCGTTTCGGGCATCAATCTCGTCGACGAGAGCTCCTTCACCGTGACCGCTAACTTCTTGTGGTCGTGTCATGGCTATTACCGCCACGAGTCAGGCTACGTCCCCGAGTGGGCGGGCCTCTCGTCCTTTACGGGTCAGGTGGTTCATCCTCAAAACTGGCCCGACGATATTGATTTAAGGGACAAGAAGGTGGTCGTGATCGGCTCGGGGGCCACCATGGCCACCTTGGTGCCAGCCATCGCCGACCGGTGCGAGCACGTGACCGTGATTCAGCGCTCCCCCGCGTATTTCTTCAAGAGCCCCAACCTGGACCCTCTCGCCGACCAACTGCGCGAACTCCAGATCCCCGACGAGTGGATTCACGAAATTATTCGCCGCAAGGCCATGGCGGAAATGAAGAATCTGACCGACGTGCAGTTGCTCCATCCCGATATCTCCAAATCGGTGATGATCAACCAAGTAGCCGCCCAACTTCCCGAGGGCTACGACGTGGCCACTCACTTCACCCCACGACACGCACCGTACGAACAACGCATCGCTCGCATTCTTGACGGTGACCTCTTCCAAAAGATCAGCGACGGCAAGGTCACCATGGTGACCGATACCATCGATTCCTTTAGTGAGACCAGTATTCGGACCCACGACGGCCAGGTCATCGAGGCGGACGTTGTCATTAGCGCCACGGGATTCAATCTGTCGGTAATGGGCGACGTAGCTTTTAGCGTGGACGGCGCGACCGTGGACTTTTCGAACGCCGTGACCTACCGCGGCGTCATGTTCGCCAACCTACCGAACTTGGCGTGGACCTTTGGTGCCCTGCGGGTGAGTTGGACCATGCGTGCCGACCTGGTGAACCAATACGTGACGCGACTTTTGTCCTACATGAAAGATCACCACCACGCAGTCGTTCTGCCGCAGCTACGTTCCGTCGACGAGTCCATGGAGGTCAGCCCCTTTATGGATCCCAAAGAGTTCAACCCTGGTTATGCCGAGCGCTCACGACACCTCATGCCGCGATCGGGAAGTCACGAGCCGTGGAGAATGAGTTTGGACTTCTGGAGTGAGCGCGACGATCTCGCCAGCGCTTCCTTCTCGGACGGCTGCCTTACTTTTCTCGACTAGCGGAGAGTACCGCAGCCACCCAGACGGCATCCCGGTTCGGCCACATCGACCACGCGGGGAAGATTTTCGTCACGAAAAAGCCCCGCAGCCGGTGAGTGCGAGGTAAGGGCATCAGCCGCCAAAATAATCGCCGCGCCGGTGTAGCAGGAGGTTTCTTGGTGCGGGAAAGTGACGTGCTCGGGGTACGCGATGCCGGTGAAGTAGCTTCCGTCGTCACGACGGTGGCGACGGGTATAGGAGAGAAGATCGAGCGCGTGGCTGGTCCAGCCCACGGCGTCCAGCGCCATCACGCATTCGGCAGTTTCGGCAGCCGTCACCCAGTCGTTAGTAGAAACGCAGCGCACGCCATGTCCGGGCATGATGAAAGTGTCCCAGTACTCGCGGAGACGGCGCTCGGAAGCTTCATGGCTCATGGCCCCGGCGAGAACTGGGTAGTACCAGTCCATGGCGAATTCGTTCTTGGGGGCAAAGGCACCACGGTGGTGTGCAATCACGTGACCGAGTCGACCAGCCGCTAATTCCCATGCGGGACGGGTTTCGTCGAGACGCTCGGCGAGAGCGACCGCGCAACGAATCGCGTGGAAGATTGACGAGGAACCCGTCAATAAGGCGTAGGTCTCGGGATGTCCCGACGAATCCAGCGACCAGCGAATGGTGCCGTCCGGCAATTGCCAACGTAAAACAAATTCAATGGCGCGCTCCACCACGGGCCACATCTCACGCGTGAAATCCACGTCCTCAGTGATCAGCAAATAGTGATACATGCCGGTGGCGATGTAGGCGCACACGTTGGTGTCGAGACGCGCGCTCTTAACGGTGGCACCGAGGTAGTAGTTGAACCAACTCCCGTCACCCTGCTGCGTCGTGGCCAACCAGCGAAAGGCGGCCCGCGACTCTTCGACGCGGCCGGTCGCGGTCAGAGCCATGGCGGCCTCCACGTGATTCCACGCGTCGGTATGTCCCCCGATGAACCACGGTATTTGTCCACTGGGTCGCTGCAGGTCGGACAAATACTGCGAGGTGCGGTCGATCTCCGCAGCCGTCAATACTCCCGGTACTCCCGGCAGGGTATCGATGCGATTCAAAGCGCTACCGCAGGCTTGCGCAAGTAAATGATGAGCGACTTTCCGATGAGCGGCGAGAGAACACGCTCGAGGAAGCGAGTGAGTCGAGGACCCTTGACGATGTCCCACACCAAGAGGCGGTGATAGCTCCGGACGAAGAAATTCTTGTCGTTCGTGGTTCCCACCAAGCACTTCAGCCACCAATACGGTGAGTGCAGTCCGTGGGCGTAATGGTGGCCGGTTACTTCGAGTCCGGTGGACTGGAGGCGACCTTCAATCTGGCGGCGGCGGTAGATGCGTACGTGGCCACCGGGAACATTGTGATAGGCATCCGACAAGGCCCAGTTGATGATTTCCGGACCGTAGCGCGGGATAGTGATGGCCATGGTGCCACCAGGACGCAGGGCACGAGCCAATTCACGCATGGCAGCCACGTCGTCGGGAATGTGCTCGAGCACTTCCGAACAGATAACGCGGTCGAAGGTGCCGTCGGCAAAGGGTAGGTGCAGGGCGTCGCCCTGAATGGCACAGGTGGAGAGTTCGTCCGACGACAGTTCGCCCGCTTCGGCCATGGCGGCAAAGGTCGCTAGTACGCCTTCAACTTCATCGAGTCCCGCATCCAGCGCAACCACATTGGCCCCACGGCGTGCTGCTTCGAAGGCGTGACGACCAAAGCCACAGCCGAGGTCCAAAATCTTGTCCTGCGGCTTCAGCCCCAAGATGTCGTAATTAGCAGTCAACATTATTCAAAACTCACAGACTCGGGCATAGGTTGATTATTCATAATGGCGTCGTAACACGCAGCCGTCCCCCGGGCCGTTACTTCCCAGGTGAAGCGTTGCATCACGCGCTCGCGACCGGCGGCGCCGAGTCGTTCGCGTAATTCTCCGTCGTCCAAAAGTCGGCGAATGGCTTCGACTAAGGCATCAGGATTGTTGGGCTCTACGAGCAGCCCCGTTTCTCCACTACGACCGACAACTTCCGGCAATGCGCCACCGGTAGTGGCCACGATGGGAACACCGCAACTCATCGCTTCAATTGCGGGAAGGGAGAAGCCTTCGTAGAGACTCGGCACGACGGCAACCTGCGCCTCGCCGTAGAGTCGGGCAAGTTCTTCGTCGCTCACGCCGGTGATGGTCTGGACGATGTCATTCAGTCCGAGGCGTTCCATCGTCTGGGCCACTCGACCATTGGCCTTGGGCTTGCCAATGACGACCAAATCGATGTCGCGCTCGGTGCGGAGTTTGGCCACCGCTTCCAGCAGTGGCACCAAGCCCTTCATAGGGACATCCGAGGAGGTCGTCACCATGAGACGGCCCTGCTTCTTGACGGTATCGGTGTACGGACGGAACACTTCGTGATCCACGCCTACGGGAACGACGGTCATTCGGTGCAGTGGCACTTTCATTTGGGCGTTGATATCTACCTTGGAGTTCGATGAGACGGTCAACACGTGGGGCATCTGCTTGGCCACGCGTACCTGCATGCGCAAGAAGCCGAACCAGCGACGTTGCGTGAAGCGTCGGTAGGCATTCTCGGCGTGTTCCAAAGCAATACGGCGGTCCACCGTGATGGGGTGGTGCAGGGTTTGCAGCATGGGCCATCCATCTTTTTTCGACAGCTGCAAAATTCCGGTCCCGAGACACTGATTGTCGTGAATGAGATCAAACTCAGAACGCCGAGCGTTCAAGATGGGACGAATACGACGCGAGAAGGCGAGCGGTTCACCGAAACCAGCGGCCAGCATGATCAAAAATTCCGTCCAGTCGGCCCAGGTACGAAATTCTCGCCAGGCCGGAATGCGAAAGGGGTCGGGATTACGGTAGAGATCAAGCCCCGGTACGGGGGTGAAGCCGACCCCTTCATCGAGTTCCGGCCAGGGCTGACCCGCGAAAACCTCAACACTGTGACCTAGCCGAACTAGTTCCCGGGTGAGGTGGCGGGTGTAGACGCCCTGGCCACCGCAGGTCGGATTTCCCCGATAAATCAAAAAGGCCACCCGGTACTTGCCCGCGGCAGCGGGACGGGACGCGATGGCCGGCGGAACGGTAATGTCCCGTGAGCGACGCCACGATTCACGCATGTCGGCAAGGGAGACGGAGAGAGGGGTCGACACGGGCTTCTTTCGGCACGGAACAGGGGAGTTCTATTCTCCCCCACATCACCACTCGGGCACAAGTGCCCGTTATCCATAGGCAAAAAACCCTACTAATCTCCGAGGTATGGATCTCAACTACCCCACCGAAGCCGAAGCCTTTCGCCCCGTGATTCGCGGCTGGCTCGAACAGAACCTCCCCCAGGGCTGGTTCGACGACAACTTCTCGATGACCGAAGATGAGCGCAAAGCCTTCAACGCCACGTGGACCAGCAAGCTCTTCGAGGGTGGTTGGATCTGCGCGGGTTGGCCGCAGGAATACGGTGGCAAAGGTCTGTCGCTGATTGAGCAGGTCGTATTGAACGAAGAGTTCGCCAAGGCGGGTGCGCCCATGCGGGCCGACTTCTTCGGCGACACCCTCGTGGGGCCGACCATTCTGCAATGGGGAACCGAAGAGCAGAAGCAGGAATTCATCCCCGGTATCTTGAAGGGCGAAATTGCGTGGTGCCAAGGATTCAGTGAGCCGAACTCGGGTTCCGACCTCGCGAGCTTGAAGACCTCCGCCGTACTGGATGGTGACGAGTGGGTCATCAATGGCCAGAAGGTGTGGACCACGCAAGCACAACATGCCGACTACGTATTCCTCCTGGTACGGACCGACCCCGATGCCCCGCAGCATGCCGGCATCTCCTACCTCTTGGTACCCATGCACCAGCCCGGTATCGAAGTACGACCCATCGTGCAGGTTGACGGCTCCGCAGAATTCAACGAGGTTTTCTTCGACAACGCACGTTGCCCAAAGGGCAACGTGGTCGGTGGACTCAACAACGGCTGGAAAGTCGCCATGACTACTCTCGGCTTTGAACGTGGTAGCAGCTCGACTACGGGCTACCGTCGATTCCTCAAGGAATGGGAGCACATTGTGAGCGTCGCCCAGCAGAAGGGATCGAGTCACGACCGCATCACCCGTGACGCACTCGTGCGCGCGTGGGAAAAGATCAAGATTATTGAGATCAATGGCTACCGCTCACTCACCGATTCGCTCAATGACACGCACCACACCGCCATGCTCGGTGCCTGCAACAAGATGTTCTGGTCGGAAATGCACCGGGACACCATGAACCTGGCCCTCGACATCTTGGGCATGGATGGCCAAATCCTCAGCGGAACCGGCGATAACGAAGGTTCGGTTCCGGGGGTTCAGGCCTCACGTGGTCGCAGCGACTACCCCGTGTCTGATCTTCAGGCAGGGTTCTTCTTCAGTCGTTCAGAAACAATCTGGGGAGGCGCGGCGGAAATCCAGCGCAACATTGTCTCGGAGCGTGCCCTCGGCCTGCCGAAGGAGCCCAAGGTCTCTAAGGCTTAGTTGGGCGCCGGCGTGGCGCCGTGCTGACGTTCCTTAGCGAGTGCCCGCAGCAACATCAGGCCCGTACCCAGGGCGACCATGGCGCCGACGAATATTCCCACTCGCGCGTTGGACTGCGAAATAATCCAACCGATGAGGGGCGCCCCAATCGGGGTGGAACCCAAGAATGCCGTTCCGTGCAGACTCATCACTCGCCCACGCATCTGTTCGGCCGAGTTGAGTTGCAAGATCGCGTTGGCGGTCGAAACAAAAGAGATGGAAAAGGCTCCGGTACACACGAGGAAGATGGCGGCGCAGGCGACATTCGGGGAGAAGGCCACGCCCGTCATGGAGAGACCAAAGAGAATCCCCTCGGTCGTGAGCAGGCCCATGTTCGGTCGTGAACGGTGTGCAATATAAAGGCCACCCATTACCGCTCCCAGCCCCATCGCACTGAGAAGAACGGAATACGCACCCGCAGAGTGTTCGTGAAAACTATGGCGACTCAACAGGGGCAAGGTCGTGGTGAAGTTAAACGCGAAGGTTCCCACCAACGCCACCGCGACCAACACTCGACGAATCAAGGGAGTGCCCCAGGCGTAACGAAGACCCAGGCGTAATTGCCCCTTGGATCGCACCACGTTTCTCATGGGAGCAAAATCTTCCTCGTTCATCAGCCACAGAGCCACAATCACCGCTGCATAACTAGCTGCGTTGACGTAGAAACACGAGGCGGTACCGAAGAGCGCAATCACTCCGGCCGAAATCGCCGGACCCACCAAGCGACCCGCGTTCATCAGCACACTGTTCAAACTGACCGCGTTGGCGATGAGTTCCTTCCCCACCATTTGCTGGACGAAGGCTTGCCGAGCCGGCATATCAAAAAGGTTCACCACTCCTAAAAGAAACGAGAGTACGTAGACCGCGATCACCGTGGCGTGATGAGTAGTGACCATGAGGCCCAGAATGACGGCTAGAACCCCCGCGCTGGCTTGCGTGACATACAGAATCCGGCGCTTAGGTAATCGGTCCGCTACAAGTCCGCCGTAGGAAGCAAAGAACAACATCGGTAGGTACTGGAGTGCAATCGATGTTCCTAAGTCCACGGCCGAATCCGTGAGCTGCAATATCAACCAGCCCTGCGCCACCGACTGCATCCACGTGCCCGAGACCGACACCAGCTGTCCGAAAAAATACAGTCGAAAATTACGGACCTGCAACGCGGCGAAAGTCTTCGATCGAAAATCCCGCACGGCGCTCACTGGTTCACCCTCGCGTGGCGACGAAATCGATCACTTTAAAGCGCGTGATGACGCGGTACGTAGCCCCCGGTACCCAGGGAAACGGATTCACCCATATCGGCCGATTCATCGACGCCGCCAATCACTTCCGTCACCCAATCCAGACGACCTTTGAGAATACGTTCCACGCCCCCCGACAGAGTCGAGGATGAAATCGCGCACGACGAACATGCCCCCTGTAGCTGAACCTCTACTACTCCGGCCTCCACGTCGGCACGAATCAGGACCAAATCGCCACCGTCGGCCTGAATGGAGGGGCGCATCAACTCCAACAGAGCCATAAGGGCGGAGAGGCGACTCGCGCGCTCGGGGTCTGTCAGCGTGGTTTCCATTCCTCCATTCTGCCCTGTGGCAGCGTCACCGTGCCCCACCCGTTCTACTCACTACGATTTACCAACATGAAGCCCGTGCAAAGCCTTCCCGTTGACCAAATCAATCTTTCGGATCTCGCCTTTTGGGAGCTTCCCTACGACCAGCGCGAAGGTGGTTTTCTCACCTTGCGCAACGAGCGTCCCATTCCCTTCTTTAAAGAAACCGGCCCCGAGCCCGGCACCACCGCCATTGAGCTCCCGCTGGGGCCAGGTTGGTACGCCCTCACCAAGCACCGCGACGTCGCCGAGGCCAGCCGCCATCCCGAAGTCTTCCTCTCCGGTCCGGGAGCGGTCTCGACCATGGATCTCCCTTCCGAAATGGTGGAATATTTCAGCGGCATGATTTCTACCGACAACCCGAAGCACGCCCGACTTCGCCGCATTGTCTCTAACGCCTTTAATCCGCGCAATGTGCGTGCGGTAGAAGACTCCATTGAGCGCGTGGCACACGAAGTCATCGAACGCGCCCTCACGCAGGGAACGGGCGACTTCGTCAAAGACATCGCCGCTCCCTTTCCTATTCAAATCATCTGCGACATGATGGGCGTGCCACCGAGCGAATACCAAACCGCCCTCGATGCTTCCAACATCATTTTGTGCATGGGTGACCCTGACATCATCCCCGCGGGTACCGACCCAATTCTCGCCACTCTCGAAGCCGGCGCGACACTCACCGGCTTAATGGAAGAACTCGGTAAATACCGCATCGAAAACCCCATTGACGACATCACCAGTGCCCTCGTGAACGCCGAAATTGAAGATGAGAAGCTCACCCAGCAAGAGCTGGCGTCTTTCTTCGTTCTCTTGGTGACCGCGGGAAACGAAACCACTCGCACGGCAATCGCGCACGGTCTTCACACCTTCACTCACTACCCCGACCAAAAGCAGATTCTCATTGACGACTACGACACACACGCCAAAACGGCAACCGACGAAATCGTGCGTTGGGCGTCTCCCGTCACCTGGATGCGTCGAACCTTGGCTACCGACTACGTCTTGAGTGGACAAGAACTCGCCGCCGGTGACAAGGTCCTTCTCTTTTACAACTCGGCGAACAAGGATGCCGACGCCTTCGTCGACCCCTACAAATTTGACGTTCGCCGCACTCCGAACGATCACTACGGATTCGGAGCCCCCGGCCCCCACTTTTGCCTGGGTGCTCACCTCGCGCGCCGGGAGATCACCGTGGTCTATCGCGAGTTGCTGTCGCGCTTCCCCGGTATCCACACCACCAGCGAGCCCGCCCAATTGCGGTCGAGTTTCGTCAATGGCATCAAGCGCCTGAGTTACAGCTTCGACGCGTGAAACGCTGGCTAGAACGCTTCGACACGTACCAGCACGCACACGTCTGGTTGGCGTTTCCCGTGGCCGTCGTTCAGCGTTACCGCGAGAACCTCGATACCCGCTTGGCGGCCCTGGTCACCTTCTACGGCTTTCTCTCGGTATTTCCCTTACTCTTGCTCTTGGTGACGATTGCGGGGCTCTTTCTTCAAGGAACCAATCTCAATCACGCTCTAGTGAACTCAGCTTTGGCGCAATTCCCCATCATCGGTGGCACGTTGAAGCAGAATCTGCACGCCATTGCTCGAGGGAACGTCGCGGCGGGATACATATCCATTTTCGGTATTCTGGCAGGAGCTTTTGGGGTCACGAACGCCTTACAGATGGCAGCCTTCACGGTTTGGCGACGACCCCTCGAACAGTGGCCCGGCCTCGTGGAGCGTCTTCGTATTGGCCTCAAGATATTTACCACCCTGGGCCTGGTTCTTTTGCTGTCCTCCGCGGCTACCGGCGTCTCCACTTTCAGTAACAGTTTCTTTGGCGGTGAGCCCATCATCGGTCGCGCAGTGGTATTGGTCGTCGCATTTCTGATTAATGCCGTCGGCTACCTCGCGGTATTGCGATTTCTCGCGCCCCGCGGAACCGGTCTCCGCAACCTGCTCCCGGGGACCGTCGTAGGAGCCCTCGGTTGGACGATTCTTTCCGCACTGAGCGGTTACCTTTTAGGACACAAGCTCCAGCACGCCAGTCAAATTTACGGTTTCTTCGCCGTAGTGCTGGGGCTGGTCTTTTGGATCAACCTCGGAGCGCACCTGTTCTTGGTGGCCAGCGAAACCAACGTGGTCGTCGCCGAGAGGGCCTGGCCCGTCACTCTTCGACGACTCTAGGAATCGCGCTCCGCGAGAACCTGGTCAAAAGCCGCGAGGGCGCGAGGTCCCCACACGGTGCCCGGACCACCATTCATCAAGATGGCCACTCCCGCCATTTCGGCGACTTGTCGGCGGGTCACTCCCACACGGGCAGCACCGCGTGCGTGTGCCGCGACGCAACCATCACACTCTCGAGTGATGGCAATGGCCAAGGCGATCAGTTCCTTGGTGGCCACACTTAATTCGCCTTCGACCATCGCCGCTGCGCTGAGCCCACCAAAGGCCCGCATCACTTCCGGAATTTCTTCGCGCAAGGCTTTGGCGGGGCCGCGAAGTTCCTCGCGTACTTCATGAATGTGTTCCATAAGGCCTCCGTCCAAAAGCGTACCCACTCCCTCTAGGCTCAGTGCCATGAGTGTCATTGATGATGTACTGGGGCATAATCAGATCTACCGCGACCAACACGGACACGTCGACCTTCCCACCGCCCCCCAACGCCATCTGGCGGTTTTAACCTGCATGGACTCTCGTCTCGACCTTTTCGGCGCCCTCGGCTTACACCTAGGAGAAGCGCACCTCATCCGTAACGCCGGCGGTCTCGCCACCGACGACGCCATCAGGTCTCTGCTCTTGTCCCAGCGCCTGCTGGGCACGGAATCCGTGATGGTCATCCACCACACACGTTGTGGTCTGGAGACCTTCGAAGAAGAGGCCTTAGCCCGAGAGGTCGAGGCTGAGCTAGGGCTGCGACCGCCCTTTCGCTTCGGGGCCTATTCCGACGTGGACGTCGACGTGCGTCGCACCGTCGCGACCTTGGTGGAGAGTCCCTTCGTCAAGGGAACGGAGATCCGTGGCTTCGTCTTTGACGTGAACGACGGAAGCCTCCGAGAAATTAACTAAGGGCTTTCTTGAATCCTTGGTGACTCTGGGTGAAGCCGTTGCTGAGATAGAAGCGGTGGGCGTCGTCGCGGACGTTGTTGCTGGTGAGCTGCAGACGGTAACAATTTCGCTGCGTCGCTTCCTCGGTCGCGTGAGCCATCATGGCGCTTCCAATGCCACGTCCTCGGTCCGACGCCCGCACGTGGACGCTCTCCACCTCCGCGCAGAGTGAGCCCGCGTGTTGAAAATGGCGAAAGACCAGCAGTTGGTAGAAGCCCACTACTTCTTGCTCTACTTCGGCCACGAAGACGTCCCCTCCCGCGCGTCGGGTCTCGTCCACACCTCGCCAATAGGCATCGACTTTGGTGGGGTCTTCGGCGTCCGGGTGCAAACTTCCCCCTACCTGGATGTCGATGACTGTCACCAGATCGCTACGACGGATGGGGCGAATATTCGCCACCGTCATCGCGGATCGATGGGAGTAAAAGTGCCCAATGCCCTTTCGATATCGGCAGCGATGTCCAAAGTAATGTCTTCGCGCAAACGGCGAGAGATGATTTGTGCGCCAACCGGAAGTCCGTTGGTTATTCCCGTGGGAACCGACGCGGCGGGCAGGCCCAGTAGGTTCGCCGGACACACAAATCGGAACATTTCCGCCACCGCCAGAGCATTTTCCTGCGACTCGACGTCCCAACCCAAGGGGAAAGGTGGTTGCGTCCAGGTCGGGCCGACAATGGCGGCGTAGTCAGTCAGAAAGCCACTCCAGGCACGACCGACGGTGTAACGCAGACGGTGCATTTCCAAAGTGGATTCTGGCGTCTGTGGCTCATCCCATACGTTGGAGAAGTCCAAGAAAGCTTTACCTCCGTCGCCCATGAACATATCCAGCACCGGTCGCAGGAGTGCCGTGTCGCGCATCACGTGTTCCGACCAGTTGAGATAGGCCTCAAACAGCATGGGTGGTTCAATCTCCACCACGTCATAACCCGCATCGGCCAGAGCACGACCGGCAGCACGTACGCCTTCGGCAACGCCAGGGTCGGTGGAGCCACCGGAAGGTTCCGGCACTAGCGCAATACGCTTTGGATACGCCGGTCCCACCAAGGGAGCATCCACGCAGACGGGGTCCATTCGGTGAGAGCCCATCACGGCCTCCAAGCCGAGTCGCACATCGGCGACGGTTCGCCCGAGTACGCCTTGCACCGAGAGAAGCTGTCCACCAATCGGCGGGGCGAAGGGTGCCGTCGCATTTCCAGTAGGCACGCGGCCAAAACTGGGCTTGATCGAAGCAATACCGCAGCAGTAGGCGGGATTTCGGAGCGATCCACCGAGGTCGTTGCCAAGACCCAGCACGCTCTGCCCGGTGGCAATCGCGGCGGCCTCGCCGCCCGAGGACCCGCCCGCCGTCCGGGTGGCGTCAAAGGGATTACGTGTCGCGCCGTAGAGGGACGACTCCGTGTTGACGCGTAGTCCGAAGTCGGGCATGTTGGTTCGTCCGAGTGGTATCGCCCCTGCACGCTTCATGTGTTCGACCGGCGGCGCGTCACTTGGCGCGATCAAGTCCTTGAGCTTCTCCACTCCCTCGCTCGTCGCGCGACCTTCTTGGTCAATATTGGTCTTAATCGTGAAGGGAACACCGTGCAAAATTCCGAGGGACTCGCCGGAGCGTTGGCGTGCGTCCGCGGCGTCAGCCCACGCCAAAGTCGCTTCGGGGAAGGTTTCCACTACGGCGTTGACCGCGGGACCCACAGCGGCGATTCTTTCGAGAAAGTCACTGACTACTTCGCGCGAGCTGACCTCGCGCTGAGCAATCTTCGACGCCAATTCCGTCGCGGAAAAACGCCATAATTCGTTCGCCATACATCCCCCTTCATAGTGAAATGTAGTTTGCCACGTTCACCGTGGCCAAGTGAATCAGCCGAATCGACCCTGGATGTAATCGAGGGTCCGTTCATCTGACGGATTATGGAAAATCTTCTCCGTCGAAGCAAATTCGATTAATTCTCCCGATCGGTCTTCCGCCATCAATAAAAACGCGCAATTGTCCGAGATGCGAGCGGCCTGTTGCATGTTGTGGGTCACGATGACGATGGTGACACGATTCTTCAATTCCACCATCAACTCTTCAATGCGCTGAGTAGACACTGGGTCAAGTGATGACGTCGGTTCGTCCATGAGCAGAACTTCTGGCTCAACCGCCAACGCTCGAGCGATGCACAGACGTTGTTGCTCTCCCCCCGACAAGGTTGAGGCGTGAGCTTTCATCCGATCTTTCACGCTGTCCCATAATGCGGCAGCAATGAGAGCCGACTCGGCCGCCTCTTCGAGAATCGCCTTCTTCTTAATTCCGTTAAAGCGTAAACCCGAGACCACATTGTCATAAATCGACATGGTGGGGAAAGGATTGGGTCGCTGAAACACCATTCCAATGCGACTACGCAACAAGGTCGTAGCCAAATCGCCTCCGTAGACGTCAAGGTCACCCAATCGAATATCTCCCGTGACTTTGGCGCCCTTGGTCAAGTCGTGCAGACGATTCAGCGACCGAAGAAGAGTGGTCTTTCCAGAACCTGATGGCCCAATCATTGAGGTCACCTTGTTGGCAACGACGTCGAAAGTGACGCCACGCACGGCCATACGGTCATTGAAGGACACGGACACGTCCTTCAGGCGCATCACGGCAGGACCGGTTTCGGCTTGATTCGCCACACCCGCGGCTGCCAAGCCTCGATCTTCCATTTTCATTCCCTCCATTAGTGACGCTCCCTGCGCATAAACGCCGCGACTAGTCGCGACATAACATTCAAAATCAGAACAATTGCTACTAAGACAATGGCAACACCCCACGCGGCGGCGTGCTGGCTGTCGTATGCGGCTGACGAGTAATTAAAGGTCATCAAGGGCAGTGCCGACATGGGGTGGAGAGGATTCCATTCGTATTGAATGGAGGCGCCCATCACCAACAGAAGTGGAGCGGTTTCGCCGATGGCGCGAGCCAGGGCGAGCAGGACGCCAGTGATAATTCCCGGCGCGGCCACAGGTAGAACTACTTTCAGCGACACCTTGGACTGGCGAGCACCCAGCGCGAGGCCAGCTTCTGTCAAAGTCCGCGGGACGTTTCGAAGTGCCGTCTCCGCTGCCTTGGTAATAACTGGAGTCATCAGTAGCGCCAAAGCCATCGCACCAGCGAAGCCGGTGAAAGCGTGCATGTTAAGCACAAGGTACACATAGGCGAAAACGCCCAAGAGAATTGACGGCAAGCCCGTCATTATTTCCGTAATCGAGCGCAGCGCAGTGGCGGGGCGACTTTGCGTTTCCGACAGGTACAGGCCGAGAATGATGCCCAGGGGCACGGCCACTAGCGCAGCCACACCGTCAACGACCAGCGAGCCGATAATGGCATTACCGACCCCGCCAATGGTGTCTTGCTGCATCAAAGTCGGCTGCTGTGGCACTTGGGTCAGAAATCCCCACGACAGCACTTTGAATCCCCGCTGCACCAGAGCCGCGCACACAAAAAACAAAGGAATGATGGCAACCATCAATGCAGAGACGAGCAGCGAGAGAAACAAGCCCGAACGAAGAGAACGAGCTCGCTGAGTTTTCTGCGACATAAGTTGCACGACTCGGCGACGCTCGAGAAGAGGGTCCGGTGGCAACTTGGCGAGGAGGTCGGTCATCGTTAACCCTTCACGCCGCGCTGCACTAGTGCACGAGCGATAGCGTTCACGGACGCTGTCAAAAACATCAAAATCATGGCCAGCGCGCCGAGGGCGGCGAGCTGCTGGGGCGAGGAATCAATAAATTGCGTGGCAATGGTCGACGCGAGCGTGGAACCCAAGGAGAACAGCGAGTGTGGCATGGAGGGGCTGGATCCGATAACCATCGCCACGGCAACAGTTTCACCCAAAGCACGACCGGCACCGAGCGATACTGCGCCGAGCAGGCCAATTTTTGCACTGGGGACTACTACTTTTAACAAGACCTGACTCCGTGTTGCTCCCAAGGAGAGTGCTCCTTCAATGAGATCGCGGGGAACCGCGGCAATCACGTCACGTGAAATGGCCACAATGGTCGGGAGAACCATGATCGAAAGTACTGTGCTCGCGAGTACCAGACCGAGACCAATGGCGTTTCCGCTAAAGGGCCAGCCACCACTCGTTAACCCGGCGAGCCAGGGCTGAATGGTCGTGGACATCCACGGCACCAAAACGTTGAGGCCCCAGAGTCCGTAGACCACCGAGGGAACAGCTGCAAGAAGTTCGACGAGCACTGTCAGAGGGCTCGCGATTCGCGGGGGAACAATGTAGTTCAAAGTGAGAGCGGTACCGATACCAATAGGAACGGCAAACAAAAGCGCCACGCCAGCGGTGATCAAGGTAGCGAGTATCAGCGGAAGCGCCCCGAATTGACTATCTGCCGGAGCCCAGTTGGTCCCAGTGATAATCGAGAGTCCCGAGTGTGACCACGCCGGCCACGATTGTCGAATAATGCTCCACACAAAAAGAACGAGAACGGCAGAAAAGAGCACTGCCGAGCCGCGCAAGACATAGCTATAGAAACGACCAGACTTCACCCGGGGCATTACGCCCCGGGTGAAGTCGTGACCGTTAAGTCCGGATACGGATTTTGATGAAATCATCTGCTGTATCCAGGATTCTTTCGACTACTTACTTGAGGACCTGAGCACCGTTATAGGTGATCGTCTTCAAGGCGTTACGGGTGACGTTCTGCGCTGCCGTCGGCAAGGCAACGTAGCCCTGTTGAGCGGCAACATCTTGTCCGAAGGTAAGTCCCGACTTCGCCGGAGCGCTGTGGGCCAACCAGTCAACCAGCTTGACCGTCAACTGGGCCTGAGCCAAGGAGCTGGCTGCACTGGCCTTGCGGAGCATGACCCAACTGTAACCAGAGATCGGGTACGAAGTAGCGCCACTGGCGTTCACGATGGAGAAGTTAGTGGAATCAACCGAAGGCTTGGTAGCTGCAGCAGCGGCAATGCCGGCCTGACTAATCGCTACAGCCTTGTTCGCAGCGTTGACCACGAGTGCGGCATCGAGAGACTTGTTCAGCAGCACGTAGGAGTATTCCACGTAGCCCAAGGAGTTGTTGGTGTTCTCCAAGTCAGTGGCAACGCCCTGGTTACCGCTTCCGCCAACGAAGCCGTTGGTGGATGTCACGAAGGTTGACTTCGAAGGAGCGGCGGTCAAAATAGAGGGCTGCGCAGTGTGCAGGTAGTCACGGAAGATGTAGGTCGTACCTGAGGAGTCTGAGCGTCCGACAACGGTGATGTTGGCGTTGGGCAGAGCACAGGCCTTCTTGACAACCCACTTCACGTTGGCCGCACAGATAGCACTGTCGTTCCACTTGGTAATAGCACCGGTGTAGATCTTGGCCAGAATTGCCGAGGTCACGATGAAGCCATTGGCCTTGTAGAGCTTGTTAGTAGTGATCGCAGTGTTGTGGAAAGCAATAGCCACACCACCGAGAGCAACTGGCACCTGCACGTAGTCGGCGAGAGTTCCGCGAGATGAAATGGTGGTGGCAGCATCAATGTTCGCCTGAGTTAGCGGAACGTCCGAAGCGGCAAAGTCAGCCGTGTTGGACATGATGGCCGTCTGACCAGCACCCGAACCACCCGCGCCGTACGCTCCAACGGTGGCGTTGTGAGTGCGAGAAGAGTAAATCGGGTAGGCAGCGCTAAATAATGGCGTGTCAAAGGTTGACCCAGCAGACGTGACCGTTGCGGTCGTGCTCAGCTGAGTGTCGCTAGCCAAGATCGGGTCAAGCTTGACCGTCGCTGCGCCCGCAGGGATTGACAACGAGGCAAAGAGCCCGGCGGTGGTGACAACCACTGCGAACGAACCTCGAATATTGATTTTCATCTAATTTTCCTCCAGTAGGAATTATTTCGGTTGGTGACGCACTCATCGTTCGGCGCAGAAACATTTCTGGACCTTTTGACTCTTTCGTCATTGGGAAGAGTACGGAGTAAGGGTTAACTTTTCGTGACCACAAGGACTACCCTGAATGAATTCTTGGTTACCGCAACGAGCCCGTCACTCGCGCTCGATGACCAAGACAAAAAGCCTGATAGAACGTACTTTCCCAACTATCGTGTGGGCAGTACCGCGACTACTATCAATGGGCCTCGTTCATTTTTCGAGACAGCACCTCGACGTGGGTGATTATTAAGGCGCTCAGTCGCAGCAGGAGTCACGCCAACCACAACTACGGCATTTGAAGTGAGCGTGTTCGGGGTACAAGGGCCCGTCACAATGTGGGCATTCGGGATAGATAGCGAAGCGGTTCGGGCAGTGGGCCACCGAGTTGTCCGACACGGGCGAAGTTTTCACCCCTCCATTCTGACGTCGGCTCCGCTACGGACGAGGGATAGAGATGCCCCGGGCGAGGTGGGAACCTCCCCGAGGCGTGGTCGACCAGAAGGCGAATTCGAGCCGACCAGAAAACCCTAGTGTTTCGCGCTCTAAAAAGCGAAACCGCGAGATGGCATGGGATCAAGCAGATTTGCTTTTCGGCTCCTCCGCTAGCGGCCGACGGTGTAGGCGTAGGGCAGGATGCTGACCGGAGCAATAAACGGTGCCACGTAGACCAGGTAATTTCCCTGCATGTTGAAATTATTCCCCAAGTTTGCCGCGTCGATGTACAACTGACCCATCTCCACCGTTCCCACCTGGTCAATCGGATTGATGGTCACGGTAATGGTCACGGTACCGCCGGGCGGGACAATAATGCCCGCGGTCGGATCTCCCGTACCCGTGTAGTACGCCACCATGTCACCCGTACTCGTCGTGACGTTGGCGTCGAAGTCCTGCGTGGTGATAGAGGTACGCGAGGTGACGGTTGCTGTCGCACTGCTCGTTGACGAAGTGAAGGGACCCAACGGTGCGGGAGTAACGCCCCACATTCCACTAGCCACTCCCCCCACGGGGCGATAGCTAAGTGACGACGCCTGCGGCGCGAAGCTTGCCGTCACGCCTGCCATCGCTACCCGCGGACTGAGATCCGGGTCTCCCATATAACTCGACATGTCAAAGGAGGCCGGCGCCGTCGAGGTCTGCGAGGTGGTGATGGCACTGGTACCTGGTGGAACGTAGTAGCTCCATGAGTTATTGAACGTTTGCGTGGCCGGACTACCAAAGAGATCGGAGATCTGATAGCTAACGCTCGCCACCGTCCGTGGGTCGGCGGTGATGTTCAAGGGCGTCATTCCGCGATTCGTTACGTTGATGTTGTATGTCCCACCCGCACTCGCGCTCACCACCGTGCTCGCACTGTTGGGGAGCGATCCACTCACCGAAACGCCGTTCAGCAGAACTTGGCCATGAAAGGCGGAGTCGATCGCGCTCGCCACCACGGGATTAGCAAACTCCACGACGTAGGTATAGGTACCTCCCACGGGGGTGGCAGCGTAGAGGCTCACGTAGGGGGTCAGCGTATACGCATTGAGATAGTTGTCAAAAGTTACGTTGGTGTCGTAGGACAACTCTTGACCTGTGGGTGACAGCAGCATCGCCACGATTTGGGTTCCGGGAAGTCCGTTGCTCGCCACCGCCTCGAAATTACTTAGTTCGAGGTCGACTTCAAGATTGTTCGCACCGGCGGGAATAGTGAGTTTATACGTATTCATTTGCGCAGGGGATCCCGCTCGCCCATTACCACCGGTCAAAACACCGTAGAAGTTGCCGGATCCAGCCACCACGGGAACCGCCGTGCGCTCGGTCACGGGAATGACGACTGTGCGGCTCGCGGAGATGACCTCAAGGGCCAAGGACGTATCGCCCGGTTCCATGGGCATAGTCAGCGATGCCGAGATCTTGGTCGTGGCTCCGGCCTTTATGACCACTACCTTCCCCAGGGCGGTAGGCACGTTGTTGTACGCCGTCACCTGCCACTGCACGAGACCCGAGGTGCCTACATCCGTGGGGCCATCACCGTTGTACACCGTGAAAAAGACTGCTTTCCAGATACCCGTCGTCGGATTACTGAGATCCATGGTTACGTAGTCCGCGAGACCTTGGCTGTTGGAATAACTCGCCAGATTCCCCGCGGGATCAAAGATGGCCACGTGCAAAAGGGACGATTGCCCGCTGTAGGCAAAGTCTGCTTGAAACTGCTCGCGCGTCGTTCCCGGGCTCACCGTAAAGTCCTTCGTTTGGTATATCTCCTGGTATCCACTCCAGATAGGAAATTGGGGTTGCGTGGAGCCCACCGCGGGGTTCAAAGTGACGGTTCCACTTTGCACAGTGCCACGCACTTCTCGCACGCTGGCGAGATGCAGGCTGGTGCTCACGTTGGAGGTATTGGTCACGCTGACACTGCTCGAGATGGTGGATCCGGGAGTCCCACTCAGGTTCAGAGCGTTAGTGCTCACTACGATGCCACCCGCAGTCTTGGGCTTCTTCACCGTGTAGGTTTTCGCCAGGGCCACCGCCGCCCCTACATTCAAGAGACCCGCCCCTTGCAGCGTGACGGGAGCATTGAGGTTGGTCGCGGTGCTCATCAGAATGGACTTCACCTGGGCCGGCGTGGGATAAAACCCATGGGCCGCCAGGAAGGCTTGAATCACGTCAGCGGCGGCACCGGCAACCAAAGGGGCGGACTCCGACGTTCCACCCGAGAGGCCGAGGGGCTCACCACCACAGTCGGCGTAGAGAGCGCTGGTCGAACACAGGTCCCAGTTCATGTCCCCCGGAGCTACGAGATTTACCGTGTCGCCCGACTGCGCAATTCCGCCCGACGACAGAGGCGAAATGTTGTTCTTTACGTAGCCACCACTGGCGAGCGGATAAGTCATGCCCCCATACCCCGTTTGCGCGTAGGAGCGATAGGTGGTGTTGGCACCCACCGCGATCACCTTGGGATCGCTAGCGGGTGAACCCATGGTGTTACTTGAACCCGCATCACCCGATGAGACCACCACGGTGACACCCGCAGCGACGGCGGCATCGTTGGCTGCCTTCACCAAGTTCGCGGTGAGATCGGGCAGAGGCATGGAGCCAAAGGATTCGTTGAGAACCTTCACCCCGTGCGAGACGGCGTATTGAATGGCCTCAAGGAAGCCCGTGTTGGTGGACCAATTATTCGCGCCGAACACTTTCAGTCCCATCAGGTTTGCCCCCGGTGCGGAGCCGACGACTTTGATGTAGCAGCCCGAAGGAACAAAACTGGAATATTGGGAGAGGTCGTAGGCGGTATTACCCTGAGCACCAACGGAGGATGCGTCGAGGAATGCCTCACCGCCACTCGTCGGTGACAAAATTCCGTCACCCGTGAAGTCTTGGTAGTCGGTAAATACTGGCGAGTGGGCTCCTGAATTTTTGGACGCGTAGGCAGGATTGCGCTGAAAGTCGGCAATGCTCGTGTCGATCCCCTCCGCCATGTAGGCCACCGTCACGCCGGCGCCGGTAGCCCCCGCCGCCCAGGCCGCGGGAGCGTTGATGTTGGTCACGGCCTCGGGATCTAATTCCGGCGATGCCTGCGTACCGCACAGTGACGAGGCCAAGGTGTCGTGTCGCACCGCCGCATGACTGCGCTGGGACAAACTGGGCAGGACATTGCGCACACTCGGTCCGGGAATTTTCCCGTTCGGAACGGCCAGGCTTACGAATGGATTTGCCCTGATGGTGGAGAGGGTGGCGGCAGAAGCTTTCACCACGACAAAGTTGGCGGGTGTGGGTGTGGACGATACCCAGCCACCCAGCTGGGTAATTTCGTTTATCACTGCTGTTCGCTGCTCGCTCGTGAGGCCGGAACGTAAAATGAAGATGGTCGTACCATTCGGGCCCTTGGGCACCGCATTCGCGGTGCCGACCGAGCTGAGTCCGACAATGAGTGTGCTCATGGCGAGGCTGGTGGACACGAAGCGGAGGTATTTCTTCATCGCTCTCCCTGAAGATATCGGTGGTGCTCTTCATCACTCTTAGCACAGTGGCCTCCTGATTTTCAGAGAGCTCCTGCCTTTGGCGGCGCGTGCAGTGAAACCGGCGGTGGCGGGACTATGGGTCTACACTCGGTCACAGTTGGGGGGGAATATGGCCAAAATCTCGAAAGAATTACGTTCTCTACGCCAGCACCGAGTTCCTGCGTGGTGGCAGGACGCCAAATTGGGGATTTTCATTCACTGGACCATGGCCGCCGTGCCGGCGTATGCGCCCATTGGCATTGATTTCGCCTCGCATTTAAAAGGTGACATTGCTGATTCGTATTCCCTCTCACCCTACGTCGAGTGGTATCAAAATTCTCTGCGTTTCCCCAACAGCCCCGTGGCGAAATTCCACCAGGAGAACTTTGGCGATCAGCCATATGAGGAGTTTCGGGAACCTTTCGAAGCGGGCTTCGAGCACTGGGACGCCGACGAGTGGGCGGCCACTTTCAAAGCCACCGGGGCGAGTTACGTCGTCATGGTGGCAAAACACTCCGACGGCTACTGCCTGTGGCCCACCGCGGTGGAGAATCCACATCGGCCCGGCTGGCACTCCTCGCGGGACATCGTCGGTGAGATGGCGACCGCAGTTCGCAAAGCCGGAATGAAATTTGGTCTGTATTACTGCGCTGGCATGGACTGGACTTTCAACCAATGGCCCATCGGTTCGATGGCTGACGTGATTGCCGCAATCCCGCGCGGCGACTTCCCCGCCTACGCCAATGCCCAAGTTCGAGAACTGATCGATCGCTACCAACCCAGCGTCTTGTGGAACGACATCGCCTGGCCCGACAGCGCCAAAACTCTCTGGCCGCTCTTCGCCTATTACTACGAGCAAGTCCCCGACGGGGTAGTTAACGATCGTTGGTTGCCCTGGAGCCCCCTCATGAAGATCGCCACGACGCGTGTCGGGAAAAAGCTCATTAATTCCTACACCTTGAAAGAAATGCGCAAAAATGGTGGCCTCATCCCGCCTCCCCCACCGCACTTCGACGCGCGGACTCCGGAGTATGTCAGTTTCCCCGACGTACAGCGCACCCCGTGGGAATGTTGTCGCGGAATGGACGAGAGTTTTGGCTATAACGCCTACTCGCGTGAGGAAGATTTCCTCACCCACGAAGAATTACTCTGGCTGATTACCGACATTACGGCCAAGGGCGGAAACCTTTTGCTCAATGTTGGCCCTACGGGTCGTGACGCCGCCATCCCTGAACCGCAACGACGACGTTTAACCTGGCTCGGCGAGTGGCTCGCGGTCAATGCCGAGGCGATAGTGGGTACCCGCCCCTGGGTCCGTTGTGGCACCACGGTCAATGGTGACCTACAAGTGCGCTACACCGCTAAGGGTCCCACGGTTTTCGCGATCGTAAACGGGCACCCCACCACCGTGCGCTTCACCGACATTCTCGACACCCCCACCACCCGCGTCACCGATATTTCGGGGAATCCCCTCGTCACGCGTGTGGCCGCGGATGCCGTGGAAGTCGACCTTCCTGAAAACATCGCGCCGGGCCCCGTGGTAGTGGTTTTGCACGAGGTCTCTGCCCGACCCGTGTAGTAACAACTACTAAGGGACAATCAGGGTGTCGGGACTTTTTAGATTGTCGGCGTACACCGCATGTTCCTCGGGTCCGGTGCACAACCACTCGGGCTCGTCATCGCCGATCAGGCAACCCCCAAGGACCACCTCACCCCTTTCGGCCCTTTTAAATGTTTCCGGTGTGGGAAAGCCAAACACGACTTCACGACACGGAGCACCACAGAAGGGACACGAAGGATTTTTTTTGGACATGGCGTATGTTTATCTGGTGCGTGTCACACGACAAATATTCACTTTGGATTTGCTAGGCAAGGACTCAAGGGTGAAATGCAGATACTCGCCCACTACCTTTCGTGCCCCCGGCAGGATTCGAACCTGCGCTCACGGTTTAGGAAACCGATGCTCTATCCCCTGAGCTACGGGAGCAAGGCCCGTCCGCTCCCAATTTGTACTCATTTTTCCGAGTGGCTTTGAAATAGACCGACTTTCAACTCCATGTTATGCCAATGCTGAACTGCGACGGGATGCCCCACCCGTCAACCCAGAAAATGGATTAACCAACGAGCTCTCGGTGCCATCAGCGAGTCCAGGGGTCTCTGATGACAAACCTCATCCACTTTCCAGGTCGGCTACGTCGACCGGGCAGCACAATCTTTTGGATACTTCGCGGAAAACCCCCACACATTGCCAGCACCGACCCGAATACAACGGCCACGACCACAAGCGAGATGATCAACTGCAAAAAACTTGCCGGGTGAAAGTGCCAAAAGGGCCACACCGCAGCGAGTGCAGTAGCGGCGGCGGCGGCGGCGGGTAGTGGGCGGAGATAGTGGCTTGGACGTAAGCGTAATTCGCGTTGCACCACACGCGTCATCACCGCTAGCCCAGTAAACTCGCTCGCCACAGTCGCCCACGCACAACCTGCAATTCCATATCGAGGAATTACGAGCGCATTCAAGACCACATTGACGATCAACATCAAAAGTGTCGGACGAACCATGGAACGCTGCGTGCCTCGCGCCAAACTCAATAATGTCAATATCGGAATTATGAAACTAGCCAAAAGTCCCACGCACAGAATCCGCAGAGGGGTCACGGCCGCGACATACTCCGAACCAGCGAATAGGTGCACTACGTAAGGTGCAGTACTTTCGATCACAACGACGGATCCGAAACCGAGCGCCCACGAATAGCTCTGCAGGTCTCGTAGCGTGGCTAACCAGTGATCACGATCAGGTCTGGAAATGAGTGGCATAAAGTTTCTCGTCAACGTTGTCGGTACCATGACGAAGAAAGAACTAATCGCCATAACAATTCCGTAATGGCCCACTTGTATCGACGTTCCCTCTACGCCCAAGAGTAAGACGTCCGCCCGTTGGTACATCGCGAGGAGGAGTGTGGAGAGACCTACAGGGGCGGCCTCGCGAAGAAACCAAAAGGCGTAGAACTTATTGATGCTCGGGCGAAGATGGACTTTGCGGTGGACCTCGAGAGCCATCGAAGCCAGAATGATAATTGATGAACAGACGATAACTCCCGCACACTCAATCAAGGGGCGGTGGTAGTCAATTAAAATGCTGATGCCCGTCAGGACTAGTACCTGTTGTGCTATCTGATATAGCGCGAGTCGGCGATTCCAGAAGTGATTCAAGTAGTAACTGAAAAAGACTTGGCTTAGGGACGAAAGCGGTATCGAAACAATCATCACTGCGATCACGGCGTATGCATGGTTGGTATGGCGAAAGAGAAGCCATCCCACCAGGAAGGCAGTCGGTACTGCCCCGAGCATGATTATTAATCGCAATGCAATGGCCATGCTGAGGAGTCGAGGCTCGTCATGTTCACTTTGCACAAGCTCCCGCTGTAGAACCTGGATCTGGCCAAACTCGGTGAGAGTTTGTACCGTTACGGCGAACGACAACGCCAACGTCAAAGCCCCGAACGAAGCGGCACCGAAATGCATTGCCATTTGGCGGGTCGCGATTGCTCCAAGAACCGAAGCGGTAAGCAGGGCGCCCAGCCCAATGAGAAGCGTGACCGGTCGACGCCGTTCCTCGTGTTTAATCACGAGGAAGCGAACCCGAAAAAACCTTGGCGCCCCAATCAACGCTTGCCCCATCACGAATCTGTTTCCGGATTGTCCACGCAACACGCCAACTTATTACTCCATAACAAATTGCGTAAAAACCGATCAAGGGCGAAGGGTCGCGAACCAGGCCACTGCGGACTATCCGTCGCGCCATGCGTCCAAGCAGGCATCCGGATGGGGCCGAAATGTTCTCTCTATCAGGGCGCGATGTTGATGTCTCTCGAAACCACGCATCGAGTTCGATGTTTCCGCGACGCACTCGCACGAGTCGCCGGATTTCTCCGCTAACAGTTCTGCTTAGTGACGTGGTTACCCTGGCTTCGTGGACGATACGGCGCTCGACGTTCGAGAACAGCTGATCAAAAAAACCATCATCATTAATTAATTCAGGAAATACACCGAATCGGTCACGGCCGGCTCTATTTGTTCCATAAATTCGTCGTCCAGCAAGGTGGGTGACTCGCCAAGGTTCCGTTAAGGGGTGTCGTCGTCGAAACTCGTAATATCCACGAACAAGGAGGCTCGCGCCCGTTTGGTCAAAACAAATTTCGGGTGCGACGGCCCGCGCCGTTGCGCTTTCTAGCTGACCAACCAAAGCAGCGACGCTTCCTGGACTGACAACGATGTCAGCGTCGACGTAGAGTCGTGGAAAGTCATCTCCTGCCAAAAGATCTCCAAATCGCAGCGCTGCAATCTTTGAAGCCTCGTTGATTTCAACAACCTCGACACCCTCAAAGGTGCGTGCCCGTACAGCCGTATCGTCGCGGCATCCATTTGCAACTAAAATCACCCTCACACCGGAAGCAATATCTGCTGAAAGCGATTGCAGGAGATTGGCTATGTTCCGACCTTCGTTATGAGCTGGAATAATGATGGACGCCGACATGGGGATGCTCAAGCACCGAGGGCGGTTGGGCAACGCTTGCATGGAAATATATAGTCGACACCCAACGTATTCTCCATAGATTGACAAAGCATTTTCACAAAGCTCAAAAAAGCCGCTCCCGTCTGACGCCGTTCGAATTTAATCCACGTCCCGAAAGCCTCTTCCTTTTTTCGCTCCACCAACTCATTGGTGCGAGCCGTGGTGTCCACTCCCATCATTTTCTTCGTTGCAATTTTAGATTCACATCAACAAATCCCAATTCGTCCTGAAATACCCACAGGCTCGGTTGAATCAACACACCCGGGTCTTCGATGATTGTCCGTAAGCCTTCCGCGTAGCAATATTCGATCAGACCACTGAAGCATTGCCACCGAGATGGCCCCTTGGTAGTGCCATAAGCCCACTTCAGAGCAAACGCATCCCCGGCTCTTGTTCCAATCGCGAATGCGCATGGGACTTCTTCGGTATCGAAAGTAGCAACGCCACAAGCGTCTTCAACTTCCACTGATAGCACTTTCAAGAAAATTTCCTGCCTAAATTCATGCCACCCTCTGGCGAGACATATCGCTTCGACTACCCCAGCAATTTCATTATTCAGCAAGGGACGAGTTGTGTACCCGAGACGAGTGGCCGCTGAGGTGCGGGTTCGTAGGTTTTGTCGCGATGGGCCCCGAAAATAGTCGCTGCGATTGATTGGCAGGAGGACGCATGATCGAGCAAAGCCGTGCAGCGCTGCAGGTTGTCTCCAGGAAAATGCAGGGATGACCGAAGCGGGCGGCAGGCGTCCTTCATAGTGGACCACGTGAGTCGGTAGCGGTCTAACGAAGCGCCAGAGCCGATAGCAAAATTTCCAATGCAGGGTCATCCACGCCAATTGACGAAAAGAGGTTATGTTGACGTAGCCAAATTTTTCGAGAAAATTCGTCAGAATTTGAGTATCTTTTTGAGTGATGCCTGCTCTGCTGCTGAGCCGATCGAGGACATTCGGAAGTGCGCTCACCAACGCTTGCTTACGTGAATCGTTCAAGATGTGCCAACATAACCTCAAGACCTAGTGGATACAAATTCCAAAAATCGTGGAGAACTAACGTAAAGAATAATGCCTGACGGATTTCTGCATCTAAATTTTAGTATCAAGAAATAATTATCAAAAATTATCTTTGCAATATCTAGCGCAGGCTTCGAGAGCATTCAAAAATAATGTCATTGTTGTACGGTTCTTACAGCAAAGGTGTTTGCGCGATGAAATTGACGATTCTTATTCCTGCCTTCAACGAGGAAGCTTCTGTGGCGAAAGTGATCCAGAATCTGTTGGAGCTTCATTTTCAGTGCGATTTTGAAATAATTGTTGTCGACGACGGTTCGACTGACGATACGTTTGGTCAAATTGAGACCATTAACGATTCTCGAGTTCGGGTATTGCGGCACCAGCAGAACCAGGGCAAGGGGGGGGCGATCCACTCTGGGATTGAACTAGCTTCTGGTACGCACATTCTCATTTTTGATGCCGATTTTGAGTATGACCACTCCGACATTGAGCGACTGATTGCGCCCATACTGCGTGGTCGAGCAGAGGTTGTTTTCGGAAGTCGGAAATCTCAGTTTGGAACGGTGCATCCCAGCCTGATGCACGCCGTGGGAAACGTAGTGATGACTTCGATGGCGAATATTATGTTCAACTCCGCGATAAGTGATATGCATACGTGTCTGAAATTGTTTCCATTGCCGTTAGTGCGTTCCTTCAAAATCAGCGAAACGGGTTTCGGATTAGATACAGAATTGGTTGCGGAGATGCTCCGTTCTGGCTTTCGGCCCTACGAGGTGCCAATTTCCTATGTTGGCCGATCTAGGGAAGATGGAAAGAAAATTAGGGCAGCAGATGCTGTGCGGTGTCTCTTTGTTCTTCTTAAGGTTCGGTGTCGACCACAGACTTCCTACGGCGCCAGAAATAGAGCTTTGTCTCCCATCATGTCCACCAATCTGGCATGAGGGCGGAGTCGGTCGCTGTAGTTCTCATATCAAAAGACGAAGCCAACATCGCCGAATCCCTCAGGCTCCTTCAACCGATGTGCGAAAACGTTGGCGCGAGATGCGTTGTCGTCGACGCATCTGAAGGGCGTCTTGACTACATTCGAATAGAAAATCTGTGGGTGGAATGGATCGATTTCGAGAAGCCGTTCTGGCGTTCGACTTCCATACCCAACCAACGGAACTTGGGCGTGCGAGTGGCCGATTGCGACATCGTAGCCTTCTGCGATGCAGGAGGGCGACCATCACCAGGTTGGCTGAACTCCCTAGTTGGTGCTTTACGAGTAGAGGGTTGGGATTATGTTTGCGGCCCAATAATTCCGACATCTTATGGTGCCCTAGGAATATTCAACGATTTGCCTACCGGGTCAACGGCTAATTCGGCTCCGACTGCCAACGTCGCCTTCACTCGTGATGCATTTGAACGGGTTTCGGGTTTTGACGAGCGATTCAATTATGGATCAGACATAGATTTTCAACAACGTCTGATGTCTGCGGGGACACCATGCTTCGTCGTAAACGAAGCAAAGATGGAAATGCCTTGGGGGGACTCGGACGTCAACGTGAGGCGTTCGTGGAGATGGGGTCGAGGCGCAGGGAGAAACTTTCGATATCAATCCGGCAACCGGATCGCTTTTCTTCGACGTCACCCCATGTTGATCACATGGGATGCCCTCATGGCCTATACCTTGGGCACGCTGGCAGCTGTTTTGTCAACCTGGCAAATTCTCTTCGCGCTACCATGGGCTGGACTCGTTCTCGCCTGGATAGTGCGCCACCGCACTACCCTTCAAAGGCATTTGGTCGCTCGCGACCATCTCGTTCAGGGAATCGCGTTTCTCTACGAAATTTGCTCGCACCCCATTCCCCTTGGATCACGTATTGGACTTATCGGTTATGACCCGATGGCTGAAGCAGAAATTATCGAGCAGTGCGTCTCCTCGGGAAATAGTTCCGAAGGTATTATTTGGCTCTCGCCACTAAGTCTTGTCGTGCGACGTTTACGCGGCATGCGCTTGTTCGTTCTTCTTTATTCCGCGGAAACTTTTGATATTCAGATTCGGAAACTCTTATTTTGGTCGCGAGTACTGAGATTTCTTCTCGTTGTCGACTTCGACGAATCTGATTTAAAAACGAATGATGTCCTGGGCAAAGAATCCCTGAAACGCGTCGATGGAATATTGACTCCACTTGATTTACGGGAAATTAATCAAGAGATTCTTGCCGTTGGGATGGAGTCCAAGGGCTCCCTCATCAATCGGCTCGCACTTCGAGCTATCCGTTTGCGATTCGCCTAAAACCGTGGATCAAAATCTCCAAATTGGGTCAACATTCGACACCGTTGTCGTTGCCTCGGATATCACCGTTGCGATTTGTACTTACAACGGGGTAGAACGAATCATTCCATGCCTCCAAGCACTTCATCATCAAGAAATTCAATTCCCAGTTCTCCTTATTGACGATGGGTCTACCGATGGGACACTCGACGTAGTCCGCCGGGGGCTCGATGAACTCGCGATTCATTGCGACGTTCTGACACTCGGGAGGAACGTTGGCATCTGGCAGGCTCGACAGTCCGCTATCGATGCATGTCTCAGTCCGTTCATCGTATTTATCGACGACGATTGCCGACCGGTAGCGGGTTGGTCTCGTGCGCTCCTCGCAGCATGGAACAGTTCCAGCTCAGCGACTCACGTCGTGGGTGGACCAACGCGATCGTGGAGACCTTTATCACTCAATTCTCGTTACAACGATGTGTTCAATACGATCTTGCCTCTTGATCGCCGCTTTGGTGAACCCCTCAGCCTTATCTCTCGCTTGAAGTTGTATGCCCTCGCACCTCGAGTACGTGCGGAGAGTGTGGTGAGCTTTCTACCCGCGGCGAATCTGTCCGCACGTATCGAATCGGTGAGGGCGATAGGTGGTTTTCCAGAGATGCGTGGCGCGGGTGAAGATATCTTTTTGTGTGATGCCATCCGAAAGACTTTCGGTGCCGAGAGTATCTGGAGTTTTCCCGACGTACTTGTCGAACACGACTATGGCAACCATCTCTCGAATACGTTGAAGCGTTCGTTCTATTACGGCCGTGGAGCCGGTCGGCGATGGCTCACCCATGGCGGAATACCCTCTGTACGCCCAGGACCCCTCCTACTCAGCGGAGTTGCTCTCACCGTCTGGGCGATGTTCCCAACTTTTTTCAGTTTGCTGAGCGTACCTACGGGAATCTACATGTTGTGGCTTCCCCAAACATGGCGAGAGACACGAAAATGGCGCGATCGCGCCCTCTTTCCACCGATGCGCTGCGTCGATGAGTCTTCGCAAGTTATTGCTTTCATCTTCACAGCACTGCGAAGGCGGATCTAATTCCTCGCTCCGAATGAGCTAGTGATAGACACGCGTCCGACCGGTAGAGAAGACAACCGAGTAGTTGTGATTGAACCAGTCGATTGGAAAACGAAAAGTACTTAGTGCCATATTCCCGGGCATAGAGCCTCTCGCACGTCCGTTAACAATATTTACTTGGTCTGCAAAAATGTATGCCTGATGGTCTGTTGCTCCCGGCACAATTTGACTAATGACGTTGTACTGGCCCGGTGAACTCAAGAGTGTCAAAAAGCCGTACCTGTCCACTTGCACAAGGTGACCCTGTGGAACTTGGTCGAGCCATTTAGCGGTTGCGAAGTCGCGTGACGATACCGTAAACCGCTCAACCGATTCCCCTCGGTTCGACACAGAGGCGTTCACACCTCCACCGACGAGGACGGAGCCGATTCCCAGCGAATCGGTGATAAGCAAAATCGCAATCATTAGGGAAATTACGAAGGTCTGAATGCGAAACTTCAACACCGCCTCGTGCATCATGATGGCTGCTGGTAGCACCGTTAACATGCCAATTATCAAGGCAAAGCGCGCGGGTGAGTAGAAATACGCCAGGTTTTGGGAGAAGCGCATCACGCCGCCGAGAACCACACCCGCAAAGGCCAATCCAAAGGCGTCGAGGTTGATGCGCGAGCTCCCCTTCCACATAATCCATAGGAGAAACAACACGCTAAATCCTTCGGTAAGTACTATCACCTCGTGAATAAGCAAGATCCCGTCATGCCAAGGTCGAGAAATTATTGGGAGAACACCCCTGTAACTAGGTGCTACTGAAGGTGCAAGGTGGTAGCTCTTGGAGCCAGGGAGCGTTATTAACCATTTTTCAGTTGCAAATTTTTGGATGATGGCTTTTGCGTATGCAGACGGCGAAGCAACACCTTGCGTCACCGAACTGACAAACCCGACTCCCTTGCTCGCCACCGACGAGCTCGGTTGCGACAGCGAATCATTGCTCGTTAGGACGAGGTTCCAAAGAAAGGCCGACGTTGCGCTTGCAGCAACGGTAACCCACGAAATCAGGTGGTCGGTTAATCCCTTTTGATGTGCAACGGTTAACTCGCGATAGTTCCAAATACGTCGAAGCACCATGGTGCTCAGCCAAGCAATACCCAGAATCGCCATGAAAATGTACGCAGTTGAATAGTGGACAAACGACAAAGCAATAATAAATACGAGCGCGAGCGCACGCGCTCTTGACTCTGCGATTTCACTGTCTAACCAAGCCAACAAAATCCCAGCAAGGAGGATGAGAGCCATTGTCTGGCGACCTATCGACGCCATCTCCACGGGAAAAACCTGCGACCCGACAGTGAAGGTAACCCCGACCAACATCCCTATCCACGTTTCAATGCGCGGCTTCGTTTCTTGTGCGTAGCGGACGCGCACCAACACCAGTGCAGCCATGACGACGGGGATAAGGGCTAAAAAGCTCGGAATCAAAATCCGACAAAAATTTAAAGCCGACAGACCCGCGACTGAATGTAAAACTGCAGGGAAGGCCGTAAGGCTAAGCATGGACGCATAGGCATCGTGGTTGGTGGGCGCCCGCCATACTTCTGCGGCAATCGCATGCGTCATGACGCCGTATTCCTTCTGAATATCCCAGCCGAAAACCCTGTCTCCCCTCAAGGTGCTTGAGAGGAGTACCGCGAAGCTACTCATATAGAGAATTCCGAGCGGAGCTCGAGCCGAACGTCGAAAGTAGGTGTATGTTATTGCGCCCGCCATTACCAAGACATCCAGAGTCAGCGATGCCTCTGCAAGGCGCCCTCCTTTGAAGCTGTTGAGTCGTGCCGCGCCCAGGACTGCAATCACGGGAAGGATTGCGAAGGGAAGGATTTTCAGCGCACCAAAAACAGTCTGTCCATGAAAAAAGTACTTCATGGGATCTCGGCCCCGACCTTGGGAAATCAACACCGCAATCGAACAAAGGAATAGCAAGGTGTACGAGGATGGGAGAGCGGCAAGGGGCCGCTCAATTCCACACAAAGGCGCCAGATAGGAAATCACTGCCCCCACCGTGCAAATAATTACTATGCCAAGGCCGGCGGCGGCGGTGAGGCGAGACCAGATTGCGGAAGGTCTAATCTCAAAAATAGACATGGCACTAATGCCGGGCAACAGAATTACCGACAACGTCACGAAGGCCGTCAAGCCCGGATTCCCATGATGGCGCAGCAGCCCACTT
>CAINHL010000033.1 GCA_903848885.1 uncultured Actinomycetes bacterium | reverse complement strand
GCTGCCGGGTAGAAGGGCACATTGCGACCCGAACCAAAACCAATCTCCACCACCGTTCCCGAGAGCTCGGCACAGATGATCTGTCGCCCCTTGGCAAAGAGTGGAGCGCCCATGAGACGGTCAATGAGGCGTGGGGCAATTGTTGTGCGGTACCAACTCATGACCCGAGGCTAATGCGCGAAGCTGTCACAGGCCGGGGTCATCATTAGTGGGTGGTTCATGGGAGCCACGTAAACCCCGTACTGTGAGAATGAATGACCGAACGCTTGTTAACCCCTTCGAAAATCACCGCGTGGTTGGAGTGTGCCCACTCCCTCAACCTCCGCAATCAGGTCGAATCGGGTATCCGCGACGTCACCATTTTGCCTCTCAACCCCTTGGCCCGACTGTTGAACGAAAAGGGCAACACCCACGAACGAAATTGTCTGAGTGATCTAGAAAACCAAGGCAAATCAATCTATTTCGTTCCCGGTCGAAACCCCAGCGAGTCCTTCGCCCAGTGGGTAGAACGCATTGGCAATCCCATGGAAATGGGTCATGACGTTATTTACCAGATGCCTTTCGTGCACGAAGGCGTTCGGGGTATCGCCGACTTTCTGGTGAAGGTCAAAGAACCCGAAGAGGGTTACGCCGCGTACGAACCCGTGGACGCCAAGTTGACGCGCACCGAAGGCAAGCCCGGTCATGTCCTGCAGCTGTGTTTCTACGGCGATGCCTTGGAATCTCTCCTCGGTCTACCCCCACGAGAGATGCATCTCTGGTTGGGATCGGGGGCCACCGAATCTCTGCTTGTCGAACAGTTTCGCCCGTATTGGCGCCGCTTGCGCCAACAACTCGACGCGGTTCTCGAAACGGACATCAGCGCTATCGCCACTTCGGCGGAGCCCTGTCGCCACTGCGAAATTTGTGATTTTCAATCTACCTGCGAGCAAGAGTGGCGCGAGCGTGATTCCCTGGTGTACGTGGCGAACATTCGCCAAGCGGACCGACAGGAATTAGAGACCGCCGGGGTGCGCACCATCGTCGAGCTATCACAACGAGTCGAAAGCGTTCCCGACGTTCACGACGAGAATCTTCGACGCTTGTCGCGCCAGGCCAATCTTCAAGTACAGTCACGGGCCAATCCCGATAGGACGCCGGTCTACGAAATCGTCGCAGCGACGGACGATCCTATTTACGGACACGGATTCGAATTACTTCCGCAGCCCGATGACGGAGACATCTTCTTCGACTTTGAAGGCCATCCTTTCTGGTCGTCGCAAAATGATCTGATGTTCTTGGCGGGTCTGCATTTGCAAGACGCCAAGGGGGTCTGGTCGTACGAGGAGCGCTGGGCGCACGATCTACGTGAACAAGACAAGATGATTCACGACCTGGTGCACTTCTTTGCTGATCGACGTGAACAATTCCCGGATATGCACGTCTATCACTACAACCACACCGAGCGTTCGGCAATAGAGCGACTCATCATTGGTTCGGATTCCGAAGGACTCTTTGCCTCCTTGGTTGATACCGGTCTTTTCGTTGACTTGTACAACGTGGTACGCAACGGCGTAGCCGTGGGTACCGAGTCGTACGGACTCAAGCATCTGGAACGTCTTGCAGAGTTTCATCGTCACGCTGGTATCGAGATGGGTGCCGGAGCGGTGGTGGAATACGACGAGTGGATGAATAGCGGCGATCCCGCCCTGCTCCGTAATATCGCGCTCTACAACGCGGATGACGTTGCCGCCACCAAGGCACTACGTGACTGGCTCGTGGATGTCCGTCCCGAGGGCATCGAGTGGCGTGAAGCCACTCTGGAGGTAGAGCCTTACCCTTACGACACCGATGAACTGGTGGAGAAGCTCAAGGCCACGGGCGAGGACACACCCGAAGCGCTGCTGGCAGATCTGCTGACGTACTGGCGTCGTGAACGTACGGCCTATATGACGCCGAAGTTTGCCGAAGCTATGTCCGACTTCACCACACTGTACGGAAATCGTGACTACCTCGCGAACCTCAGCTTCCTTCGCTTTGATACCGAGACCACTAAAAAAGGTGTGGTGAAGACTTACGCGGTGTTTTCTTACCCTGACCAGTTATTGGATCAGTCGTGGAAGCGTCAATCCAGCGTGTTGTACGTCGGACCCGGCGTAGAACACGGGTTTGGATACATTTCGGAAATTGACCGTGACGCTCGTGAGATCAAGATGACGTGGAAGGAATACAACGAGGAACTAGGCGGTATGCCCGCCACCATGACTCTGAATGGCTACGTCTCTCCGCGCGAGAAGCCAGGTGTTCTCTTTCATCTTGGCGAGCAACTCGTCACTGCAGACCCGAATGACCCTCCGAGCCGGGTTTCCATGGCCTTATTGAAGAATGAAACGCCACGCTTCGAAGAGGGCTTTGGTCCGCGCGAGGGTGTATTCAGTGATGATCTTGCGGACACGCTTTCCTGGGTGTCGCATCTCGATGGTTCCTACGTGGCTGTTCAGGGACCCCCAGGAACTGGCAAGACCTATTCGGGCGCCCACATCATTTATCAACTGATTACGGCAGGCAAGCGAGTGGGCATCACCGCGATGAGCCACGCCGCGATTGACAATTTGATGTCGGCCGCCTATGAAGTCTTCGAAGAAAAGGGCGAACTCGACAAATTGAAGATTGTCCGGAAGGATAAGAGGCCTGCCGACGGTGGTCTGGCGGGTGTCCGCTACGGTTCCAACGACGACTGTGCGGATCCGAGCTACAACTTGGTCGCCGGCACCACGTGGCTGTTTTCTCGACCCGAGATGCGTCCGGCCCCCGTTGACGTCTTGCTCATTGACGAGGCAGGTCAGCTTGCTCTCGCGGATGCGATTGCCGCGGCTAACGCCGCGCACAATTTGATTTTGCTCGGAGACCCGTTGCAATTAGCTCAGGTCTCGCAAGCGGAGCACCCCGGTGGTTCGGGTGCCAGCGTCTTGGAACACGTGCTCGGTGGTAATGCCACTATCCCAGAGACCGAAGGTGTATTTCTCGCGGTGACACGGCGCATGCATCCGGACGTCTGCGACTTCATCTCGAAGCAAATCTACGAAGGTCGTTTGACCAGTCATGAAAGCTGTGCGGTACAAGGCACCGATTTTGGCACGGGGCTGCGGTGGCTGCGTGCGGATCACCGGGAACGCTCCACGGAGGCAGTGGAAGAAATGGAAATAGTCAAAGCCCAAATTCTGCAAATGCTGGGAACATCGTGGACCGACCAAAGAGGAGAAAGTTCACCACTGGTGGCAAATGACTTCATGGTGGTCGCTCCGTACAATGATCAAGTGCGTCTCATGCGTCGTGAATTTGAACGCGATCCTCAACTAGCCGAAGTGCAAATCGGAACCGTCGATAAATTCCAAGGTCGCGAAGCACCCGTAGTTTTCTTTACCATGACCACCTCGTCCGGCGAGGACATGCCCAGAGGTCCAGAGTTTCTTTTCTCGAGGAACCGTCTGAACGTAGCGGTGTCACGGGCTCGGTGCTTGGCCTACTTGGTGTGCACTGACGAACTTCTGAATGCTCGTGCTCGGACAATCGAAGAAATGCGTCTCGTGGGGACTTTGTGTGCCTTCGTGGAGTCCGCCACCGTCAGCACGAGTTGATTGCGCGAGTAGAAAAAATTGCCATGGCCCATGTGGTCAACAACCAAGCCGAAGACCTCACCATTGCACTCCCAGCGGGATTCGAACCCGCGTCGCCGCCGTGAAAGGGCGGTGTCCTAGGCCTCTAGACGATGGGAGCCTAAGTCCACGGTTTCCCGTGGTCTGTCGGGCTGGCGGGATTTGAACCCACGACCTCTTCGTCCCGAACGAAGCGCGCTACCAAGCTGCGCTACAGCCCGCAGCGGGTTTCCCCGCAGCAAAGAGAGTCTAGTTGTTCTATCCCCACCGCCCAAAATTGCTTATTCCGTAGAGCCTTCTTCCCGATCACCTTCGGTAGGTGTCTCAAGGCGACGCACTACCACTTCGTGGATGCGACGCTTCTCCACACTAACAATGTGGAACTGCCAGCCCTCGTGGGTCAGCACATCACCTTGGACGGGCACCTTCCCACTGAACTGCATGATGAAGCCGGCAATGGT